>NZ_OMPO01000002.1:0-302359 GCF_900292035.1 Blastococcus sp. Marseille-P5729
GAAGGGCTTCGGCGGGCATCACCAGCTGGATCTCGACCGGGACCAGATCAGCATCGCTGATCCCGGTGAGGCGAGCGAACAGCTCATCGGCCATGATCTGCCCGCGTGAGCGGGGATCGCCGGCCGCCTTGGCGGCGTCGGCGTGCTTCGCGAGGGAGGCGTAGGCCGCCACGCCCTCCTTCACCGGCAGTAGACCGGTCAGGTAGACCATGGCGTCGGGTGCCGGGCGGGTGGTCACGGTCCGGTCATTGTGCGCCATCGCGATCCGGCGCGTCACCGACTCGGCATCCACCCGCGCGGCCTCGGCCCGGGCCAGCGACGCGGCGCGGCGAGCACTCGTGCCCGCCGCCAGCCGGGGCGCGAGGCGCTCGTCCACGATCGCGCGGTCCTCCGGCATTAGACACACCGTCTCTTTCGCGACGGCCTGAGCAGCGCTCTCACCAATCCCGCCACTTGCGAGCCGCGCGAGGGTGTGCGGCAGCTCTGTCACCAGGCCCTTGGCCACAGCCAGGTCGTTCGCCGCGCGATGCGCGCTCACCCCACGTGCCAGCGCGATCTGATCAGCGACACCCTTCCCGCGCTCGGCCCTCGGCACCCCACGCTGCTCCGCGAGAGCACGCTGGGAAGCATCGAACGCGACCTGCACCCGCGCCTCCACCGCCGCGGTAACCGCACGCACACGGCGCAGCGCCTGCAGCAGGTCAATCAGGCCGGCATCACTCACCCGAGCAAGTCGCCCATCGGCGTCCGCGCCGGCCAACGACCCCAGACCCTTCAGGGCAGCGCGCAGCGACTCGATCGGGCGCGACTCGATCGGGCGCGTGCCGTCCGCGAGCGTGACCGCTGCTTCGCCGTCCTGCCTGGGATCCATGACACACACGCTACGGACCAGCACCGACACTTTCGCCGACACGAAAACCGATCCGGGCGCATCTGTGGACAACCGCCGGTCCGTGGACAACCGACGCCCCAGCCCCGGTCCTCGTCCGCCTCATCTGCTACCGGCCCTCACCTCTCGACACTGGCCAACCTGAAGCAGCGTCGAGCGGCTCGCGTCGCCGGCTACACCACCAGGTCGGGCTTGACCTTGGCCAGTCGTCCGAGCAGGCCATTGACGAAACGCGGTGAGTCATCCGTCGACAGGCTCTTGGCCAGCTCGACCGCCTCGTCGATGACGACGGCATCCGGGACGTCGTCCACCCACAGCAGCTCGTACACAGCAACCCGGATGATGGCGCGGTCGACACCGGGCATGCGCGCGAGCGTCCAGCCCTCCGCGTACGTCGTGACCAGCTCGTCGATCCGCTCGAGGCGGGAGCTGACCCCTTCGATGAGCGTCAGCGCATACGGCTGGACCGGCCGGTCCGGGTCGGCCAGGCGGTCGGCGGCGGTGGTGACGGGGTCGGTGCCGCGCAGGTCGGCCTCGAAGAGGATGTCCACGGCGCGCTTACGCGCCTTGGTGCGAGCCGACACTAGTTGTTGACGCGGCCCAGGTAGGAGCCGTCTCGAGTGTCGACCTTCAGCTTGTCACCGGTGTTGATGAACAGCGGAACCTGGATCTGCGCTCCGGTCTCCATCTCCGCGGGCTTGGTGCCACCCGTAGAGCGGTCACCCTGCAGACCCGGATCGGTGTGCTTGACCACCAGTTCCACGCTGGCCGGAAGCTCGATGTACAGCGGTACGCCATCGTGCGTGGCGACGATCGCCTTGGTGTTCTCGAGCATGTAGTTCGCGGCCGTGCCGACAATGTCGGACGAGACATGCACCTGGTCATAGGTGTCGCCGTCCATGAACACGTAGTCGGATCCGTCGTTGTACAGGTACTCCATGTCGCGCTTGTCGACGTTGGCGGTCTCGACCTTGGTGCCGGCGTTGAACGTCTTGTCGACGACCTTGCCCGAGAGCACGTTCTTGAGCTTGGTCCGCACGAACGCGCCGCCCTTGCCGGGCTTGACGTGCTGGAACTCGACGACGGACCACAGGTTCCCGTCGAGGTTGAGCACCATGCCGTTCTTCAGGTCGTTGGTCGTGGCCACAGGCCGTTCCTCTCGTTGGAGTTCTAGAGGATGACGAGGTCCTTGCTCGTCATCGTCAGCAGGTCGGTGCGGGTCGCGCCGTCAGCCTCGGCATCCTCGCGCAGCACGAGAGTGTCCTCGATCCGGACACCACCGCGACCCGCGAGATAGACCCCCGGCTCGACGGTGACGCAGACCCGATCTTCCAGTTTAGTCTCCGACAGCTGGCTGAGATTGGGCGCCTCATGCACCTCGAGCCCGACGCCGTGACCGAGACTGTGCGCGAACGTCTCCCCATAGCCGGCATCGGCGATGATGTCGCGGCTGACCGTGTCGACCTCCTTGCCCGTCCTGCCGATCCGCAGCGCCTGTGCGCCAGCGCGCTGAGCACTCGCGACGGCCTCATAGATCTCCCGCTGCCAGTCAGCAATCGAGCCGACACCGTAGGTCCGCGTCATGTCGGAGTGGTACCCGCGGTAGGTTGCCCCGAAGTCGATCTTGCCCAGGTCGCCGCTCTCCAAGACCCGTTCCCCCGGCCGGTGATGTGGAATGGCCGAGTTCGGCCCGGTGGCCACGATCGTCTCGAAGGAGACCTCCTCGGCTCCTAGTCGCAGCATCCGGAAGTCCAGGTCGATGGCGATGTCGCGCTCGCTTCGTCCGGGAATGATCCCGCCCGCCTCGATCAGCTCCGTGAGCGCCTGGTCGGCGATGTGCGCGGCCTGCCGCAGCAGCGCGATCTCTTCGTCGTCCTTGATCGCCCGCAGCCCCTCGACCGCCGCGCCGAGGCTGACCAGGCGGGCCGCGGGCGCGGCGTCCTGTAGCGCCTCGGCAACGTCCACGCTCACCGAATGCGTCTCGTACGCGATCGTGCCGAGCCGCTGGCCCACCTCGGCTGCGACGGCCTGCGCGGAGGCCCGGCCGATCAGTAGCGGGACGTCGGGCACCTGGGCCTTCGACTGCTCGACATACCGTCCGTCGGTGCTGAACAGATCGTCCGCTGGATCGGCCCCCACGATCAGTGCCGCGTTCGATCCGGTGAAGCCGGTCAGATAGCGCACGTTGATCAGGTTGGTGATCAGCGCAGCGTCGGCGTCCAGCTCTCGGATCCGGGAGCGGAGGCGATCACGGCGCAAGGCCGTCGTCGAGTCGTCAGCAGGCATGCGGTCGAGCCTATCCGCCGTCGTCCGGTCGTGGCGTGGGTCTCACCCGGTACGGCGCCGCGACGGAACCATCCCGGGCAACGTACGTTGAGAAGGCAACGCTGTCCCCTTGACCAGAGAACCCCATGCGCGACGACTGCTCTGACCAACCCGACGCCGGCTGCAGACGGGGGCTCACGCCGTGAGCATCGCCATCTCGCTGATCGTCGGCGTCATCGTCATCCTGCTCATCACCGCCCTCACCGGGTACTTCGTCGCTCAGGAGTTCGCCTATATGGCGGTCGACCGGGCTCGGCTGACCAGCGAGGCAAGCTCGGGAGATACTCAGGCCGAGCGCGCCCTGGGCATCACCCGCCGCACCTCCTTCATGCTCTCCGGCGCCCAGCTCGGGATCACCGTGACTGGGCTGCTCGTCGGCTACGTCGCCGAGCCGCTGATCGGACAGGCGCTGGGCACGCTGCTCGGCGGGGTCGGCATCCCGGCCTCAGTGTCGATCGGCGTGGGCGCGGTCATCGCGCTGCTGTTCTCCACGGTCGTGCAGATGGTGTTCGGTGAGCTGTTCCCCAAGAACCTGGCGATCGCCAACCCACTCCCGGTGGCGAAGTGGCTGGCGACGTCCACCGCGATCTACCTCAAGGTCTTCGGCTGGCTGATCATCGTGTTCGACAAGGCCGCCGAGGCCTTGCTCAAGGTGCTGGGGATCAAGCCGGTGCACGACGTCGAGCACGCAGCGACGGCGCAGGATCTCCGTAGCGTGGTCGAGGAGTCCCGGGAGTCCGGTGACCTCAGCGAAGGGCTGTCGACGATGCTCGACCGCGTGCTCGACTTCCCCGAGCGGGACGCCGAGCACGCCATGATCCCGCGGTCGCGCGTCGACGTGCTGCGGGTGGGGACGACGGTCGCGCAGGCACGCCAGACCATGTCGCACGGGCACAGCCGGTACCCGGTGCTGGACAACGAGGACCGGATCGTCGGAGTGCTCAACCTGCTGGACATCCTCGCTCTGCCCCACGACTGTCTCGACCCGGTCGAGAAGCACACCAAGGACGCGCTCGTGGTCGCCGAGACGATGGGGCTCACCACGGTGCTGGATGAGTTGCGCCACCAGCATCACCAGCTCGCGTGCGTCGTCGACGAATACGGCTGGTTCACTGGCGTGGTGACCTTCGAGGACCTCGCCGAGGAGATCGTCGGTGAGATCACCGACGAGCACGACCCGACCACGGACGATCCGCTGACCACGCCCCAGGAGGGCGTCTGGGAGGTCGATGGAACCACCCATGTCGACGAGGTGGAGCGCTCGCTGGGCGTGGACCTCCCCGAGACCGACCAGGAGACCATCGGCGGGATGCTGATCGACGCCCTCGACGCGCTACCGGACGTCGGCGACTCGGTGACGCTGCGCTGCCCGATCGACCCTGCCGACCTGGTGCATGACGACCCGCCGGTGCCCATCCTGTACGCCGAGGTGATCGAGGTCGAGCACTATGTGCCGACCCGGATCCGGATCCGTGTCGAGACGGTCCCGCAGAGCTCGCTGGGCGATGAGAAGGCGGGTGAGGAATGAGCGCCGTGACGACGATTCTCGTGACCGCCGCCATCATCTTCCTCAGCGCGTTCTTCGTCGCCGTAGAGTTCTCGCTCATGTCCGCACGGCGGCACCGGCTCGAGGACGCCGCCGTGACCTCGCGATCGGCCCGGGCCGCGCTGCGCTCGTCGGCCGAGCTGACCCTGCTGCTCGCCGGCGCGCAGCTGGGCATCACCATCTGCACCCTCGCGCTCGGCGCCATCACCAAGCCGGCGGTGCATCACGCGCTCACGCCGTTGCTGTCCGAGCTCGGGCTACCGCTGACCGCGGCGGACGTCGTCGCGTTCATCCTCGCGCTCGTGCTGGTCACCTTCCTGCACCTGGTCGTCGGCGAGATGGCACCGAAGTCCTGGGCGATCGCGCACCCCGAGAAGTCGGCGATCATGCTCGCGCTGCCCACCCGCGCGTTCATGGCCGCCACCCGCCCGGTGCTGCGGCTGCTCAACGCGATCTCCAACGCCCTGGTCCGCAAGGCCGGCGTCGAGCCGATCGACGAGATGAGCGGCGGTCAGGACCCAGCGACGTTGCGAGCGCTGGTCGAGCACTCGGCTAACGTCGGTGCGCTCGACGCCAGCTACCGGGCCTCCTTGTCGGGCGCGCTGGACCTGACCCACCTGAAGGTCGGTGACGTCCTCAGCCAGGGGCGCTCGCTGACCATCGTGCCGCAGACCGCGACCGTCGCCGACGTTCAGGCCGCCACGCGACGTACCGGCCACCTGCGCATCCTGGTCAGCGACGACCGCGGGGTGATCGGCGTCCTGCACGTGCGCGACACCCTCGACCTGCCGCCGAGCGAGCCCATCGCGGGGCTCACTCGCCCGGTGATGAACCTGCGAGCCTCGACGCCGCTGCACGAGGCGCTGGCCACCATGCGCCGCCGCAGCGAGCACCTGGCAGTCATCCGCGAGAACGGCCAGACCCGAGGCGTGGTCACGATGGCCGACATCCTCCCGCGGGTGCTTCCGCGCACAACCGGCTAGTAACCCCCCTCAACGTGGCAGCCGCCCCCGCAACGTACTAATGTCGGCCACGCGGGTATGACTTCGCTCACAACGAGTCGGAGCCGCCGCTGCCATCGGGAGGGAACGCATGGGCGCACAGCCGGAGTACATCCGTCCAGCCGACGTGCTGAGGGCCGCGCGGGCGGGAGCATCGATGGCCCGCGAGGCCGCCGACGACGTCCTCATCGAGGAGGCCCTCGGATCGGGGATCACCGTCGCACTCGATCCGATCCGCGCCCGCGACGTGTTGAAGCTGCTGTTGTCGCGCAAGGCGATCACCGACGCCTATCCGCGCCTGGCCGGCGAATGGCTGAAGGTCGCGATGGGCCTGTCCAGCATCGAGCTGCCCAACAAGGACGTCTTCTACGGTGACAAGGTCTGGCACGACAATGGCCTGTTTCGCCGGCTCGCCCAGGGTCACCTCGCGCTTACCCAGGTCTTCGATGACATCATCCAGCAGGCCAACGACGACTGGACCGACGAGGAGCGCGCGGCCTTCGTGAGCGCCATCGTCACCAGCGCACTGTCACCTGCCAACTTCATCCCCACGAATCCCGTCGTGCTCCGCGAGGCGATCGACACCCGCGGCAAGTCACTGGCGCGGGGGCTGAAGAACTTCCTGTCGGACTTCAACGAGAACAAGGGCATGCCCTCGATGGTCGACGCGAGCGGCTACCAGGTCGGGGAGAACCTCGCCGTCACTCCCGGCAAGGTCATCTATCGCGAGGACATCTTCGAGCTGATCCACTACGCGCCGCAGACCGACGAGGTGCACTCGCGCCCGCTGCTGTTCGTGCCCCCGCAGGTCAACAAGTACTACGTGCTCGATCTCGCGCCGGGCCGCTCGATGGTCGAGTACGCCATCCAGCAGGGCCTGAACACCTTCATGCTCGTGTGGCGCAACCCGCGGATGGATCCCAAGCTCGGCCACGGCAACTGGGGCCTGGAGGACTACATCCCGGCGCTGCTGCGCGCGGTCGAGATCGTCAAGGAGGTCACCGGCTCGGCCGACCTGAACACCATCGGCCTGTGCGCCGGCGGCATGTCGGCGGCCCTGGCGCAGTCGCATCTGACCTCCGAGGGCGACAGCTCGATCGCGCACGCGACCTACATCGTCACCATGCTCGATGCGCGCAAGCGCAACATGGTGACCGGCCTGTCCACCGAGGACACCCACTCAGCGATGGTGAAGCGATCGGAGAAGGGCCGCGTGCTCAGCTCCAAGGCGATGGGGGCCACCTTCGCCTGGATGCGGCCGAAGGATCTCGTGTTCAACTACGTCATCAACAACTGGCTGCTGGGCAAGAGCTCCCCGGCCTTCGACGTGCTGGCGTGGAACTGCGACGGCACGAACGTGTCGACCACCTTCTTCCGCGACCTGAACGAGACGCTGAACTCGCACGCGTTCACCAAGGCCGGGCGCAAGAAGCTGATGGGCCGGCCGATCGACATGCAGTCGGTGACCAGCGATGCGTTCATCGTCGCCGGCCAGCGGGACCACATCACCACCTGGCGGCCCTGCTACATGAGCTCGCAGCTGCTGGGCGGCGAATCGGAGATCGTGATCGTCAACAGCGGCCACATCCAGACCTTCGTGAACCCGATCAAGGGCTCGCGGTACAAGTACTGGACCGGCACGAACGGCAACCCCGACCCCGACGCGTGGCTCGCCGAGGCCGAGCAGGTCGACGGGTCGTGGTGGCCGAAGTGGGGCGAGTGGGTGACCTCACGGTCCGGGCCGAAGCGCAAGGCCCCGAAGACGGTGGGCAGCGCGGCGTACCCGCCGATCGACGACGCACCCGGCCAGTACGTCCACGAGACCTGATCCTCAGGCGGTCTCGGTCTGCGCCATGAAGCGCACGATCGCCTGGATCGCGTCCGCGTACCCCTCGACGCCCAGCCCGGCGATCACGCCGCGGGCCACCGCGCTGATCACCGAGTGGTGGCGGAACTCCTCACGAGCGTGGATGTTCGTGATGTGCACCTCGACCAGCGGCGCGGTGAGCATCGCGCAGGCATCGCGCAGCGCGTACGAGTAGTGGCTCCACGCTCCGGGGTTCAGCACGACCGGCGTGTCGAGATCGGCGGCCTCGTGCAGCCAGTCGATCATCTCGGCCTCGTCGTTGGTCTGCCGGACCTCGATGGTGCGGCCCACCGCCTCGCCGACGTCCTTGCAGTACTCGACCAGGTCCTCGTAGGTGCCAGAGCCGTAGATCAGCGGCTGGCGGGTGCCGAGCCGGTTCAGGTTGGGTCCGTTCAGGACGAGGATCTCGCTCACTGCGCTGCCTTTCCAGTAACGACGGAGAATGCCTGGCTGAGTGCGTGCTCGGGTGGGCTGTCCAGGATACGGGGGGCCGCGAGCCGGTCAAGGACGACGAAGCGCAGCCGGGTGCCGCGGGATTTCTTGTCGACCGCCATCGTGGCGCGCAGCTGCTCCCACGGCGTGCCGTCGTACGCCGTCGGCAGCCCCACCCCTTCGAGGATCGCACGGTGCCGGGCGACAGTCGCATCGTCCAGTGAGCCTGCGCTGCGGCCCAGCTCGGCGGCGAAGATCATGCCGACCGCGACCGCGTCGCCGTGCCGCCAGCGGTACTGCTCGCTCTTCTCGATCGCGTGGCCGAGGGTGTGCCCGTAGTTGAGGATCTCGCGCAGCCCCTGCTCGGTCAGGTCCTCGCCCACGACCTTGGCCTTGACCGCGACCGAGCGCTGGATGATCTCCGGCGCGAACGGCGCCTGAGGGGTGGTGGCCGCGGCCGGGTCGCTCTCGATGAGCTGCAGGATCGTCGGGTCGGCGATGAACCCGGCCTTGATGACCTCGGCCAGCCCCGCGACGTAGTCGGCGCGCGGCAGCGTGTCCAGCACGTCGAGATCGCAGATCACGCCGGCCGGTGGATGAAACGCCCCGACGAGGTTCTTGCCCGCTGAGGTGTTGATGGCGGTCTTGCCGCCGACGGCGGCGTCCACCATGCCCAGCAGCGTGGTGGGCACGTGGACGACGCGGACGCCACGCAGCCAAGCGGCGGCGACCCAGCCGCCCAGGTCGGTGACCGCTCCGCCGCCGACGGTGACGACGGCGTCGTTGCGGGTGAACCCGGCCGCGCCCAGCGCCTCCCAGCACTCCCCCGCCACCGACAGCTGCTTGCCGGCCTCCGCGTCGGGGACGACGAGCGGCAGCACGTCGAACCCGGACTGGCGCAGCTGCCCCGCGACCCTCGCGGCGTACGCCGCGAGGGAGTCGGTGTGGATCACCGCGACCCGGTCGGCGGCGGGCAGCATCGGGGTGATCTGGTCATCGAGCCCGCGACCGATCACCACGTCGTACGGCGCCACCCCCCGCACCGTGACCCGTGCCGTCATGAGCGCTCCTTCAGGAAGTCCGCCAGGCCGTCGGCGATCTCGTCGGCACCGCGGCCTGTGGTGTCCACCTCGATCGTGGACACCTCGTCGTACAACGGCGTCCGCTGCTCGAGCAGGTGCTTGAGCGTGGCGCGCGGGTTCATCGCGAGCACGGGGCGCCCGTGACCGAGCCCGACGCGCGACACGGCGTCCGGCAGCGAGACCACCAGCCAGACCACCTCGTGCCCACGAAGAGCCGCTCGGGTGCGGGCATCGAGAACGGCGCCTCCACCGAGCGACAGCACGCCGCCGTGGCTCTGCAGCGTCGCCGCGATGACCTGATGCTCCAGCTCCCGGAAGTGCGGCTCGCCGTCGTCGATGAAGATCTCGCTGATTGGCTTGCCGGCCGCGCGCTCGATCTCGTGGTCGGCGTCGACGAAGCCCACCCCGAGCCGCTCGGCGAGCAACTGCCCGACCGTGGTCTTGCCCGACCCGGGCGCGCCGACCAGCACCACGACCCGGCTCACGTGACCGCCATGGCGTCGACATAGGCCCGCAGGTTGCGGCGGGTCTCGTTCACACTGTCGCCGCCGAACTTCTCGATCAGCGCGTTCGCGAGCTCCAGCGCGACCATCGCCTCGGCGACCACGCCTGCGGCGGGGACGGCGCACACGTCGGAACGCTGGTTGATCGCCACCGCCTTCTCCCCCGAGGCGATGTCGACGGTGTCGAGGGCGCGCGGCACGGTGGAGATCGGCTTCATCGCCGCGCGCACCCGCAGGGTCTCGCCGTTGGTCATGCCCCCCTCGATGCCGCCGGCGCGGTTCGTCCGCCGGACGATGCTGCCGTCAGGCGCCTCGATCTCGTCATGGGCGGCGGAGCCTCGGCGCCGGGCGGTCTCGAACCCGTCGCCGACCTCGACGCCCTTGATCGCCTGGATGCCCATCAGGGCGGCCGCCAGGCGCGCATCCAGCCGCCGGTCCCAGTGCACATAGGAGCCCAGCCCGATCGGCAGCCCGGAGACGACGACCTCGACCACGCCGCCGATGGTGTCGCCCGCCTTGCGGGTGTCGTCGATCTCGGCGACCATCGCCTCGCTGGTCGCGGGGTCCAGGCACCGCGCCGGGCTCTCGTCGATGCGGGCCAGGTCGCCGGGCCCCGGCACCAGGCCGTCGGGGGCCTTCACCGTGCCGAGCTCCACCACGTGGCTGATCACCTCGGCCCCGCACACCTCGCGCACGAACGACTTGGCGACCGTGCCGAGCGCGACCCGCGCGGCGGTCTCGCGGGCACTGGCCCGCTCGAGGACCGGGCGCGCGTCGTCGAAGCCGTACTTCTGGATCCCGGCGAGATCGGCGTGCCCGGGACGCGGCCGGGTCAGCGGGGCGTTGCGCGCCTGCGCCTCGAGGACGTCCTGCTCGACCGGGTCGGAGGCCATCACGGTCTCCCACTTGGGCCACTCGGTGTTGCCGACGTGGATGGCGACCGGTGACCCAAGGCTGACGCCGTGCCGGACGCCACCCGCGACGGTCACGGCGTCCTGCTCGAACTTCATGCGTGCGCCGCGCCCGTAACCGAGCCGGCGACGGGCGAGCTCGCCCTGGATGGCCTGGGTCGTGACGGGAACGCCGGCGGGCAGTCCCTCGATGATCGCCGTGAGCACCGGACCGTGTGATTCACCAGCAGTAAGCCAACGCAGCATTGCTCGATTGTCCCACCTGCTGGGGGCTCGTCTCACTCGGGGAGCACGGGTCCAGAGTGTGGGAACCCGGTCAGCGCGGTGGAGCGCCGGCGAGCACCACAGCGGCGTACACCAGCCACCAGGCGACGATCATCGGCGGCCCGAAGGCGATGTGCCGCTTGCGCCAGGGGACGCTCCGATCGGCCATCCGGTCGAACCGGGAGGCCAGCAGCAGCCACGCTGCGCTCGCCAGCGCCAGGGCCAGCAGCCAGACGACCAGCGTCTGCGGGTTCAGGTGGCCCAGCGCCAGCCCGATCACCCCGAGCAGCTTGACGTCGCCGAGCCCGACCCCGCTGGGCGAGACCACCGCGAGCAGGTAGCCGGCCGCGGCCATCCCCGCCGCGGTGAGCACCATCGGCAGCCATCGCGACCGGCCCGGGCCGGCGATTCCGTCGACCACGGCTACCGCGATCAGGGCGAGTGCCGCTCCCCCCGTCAGACGGTTGGGCAGCCGATGCTCGCGGACGTCGGCGACGATGAGCGGGATGCCCACGGAGACAGCGATCGCGAGCATGACAAGGTCGGCGACCGGCAGGTTCAGCACCCTCACCGCAGCGCGGCCCGCATGACCTCGACCGACGGACGGCGCCCGGTCATCAGCCGCACCTGCTCGACGGCCTGGTGCAGCAGCATCCACACCCCGCCGATCGCGGTGCCTCCCCCGGCCGCCACGGCATCCAGCAGCGCAGTCGATCCCCCGGCGTAGACGGCGTCGAGAACGAGCTGGTCACTGCGGAAGCGTGCGCCGGCGACCTGGTCGGCCACCCCGGGAGGCACGGTGCTGATCAGCACCTCGGCGCGCTCGGCGCACTCGACGATCGCGGACCACGAGCGCACTCGGACCACGACTTCGAGCTGCTCCCCCGCGGCCACGAGAGTGGACGCGCGGGCGGGGTTGCGCGCCACGACGTCCACCTCCTCGCAGCCGAGGGCCTGCAGCGCCGCCAGCGCCGCGGCCGCGGTGCCGCCCGCGCCGATCACCACCGCATGACGCCCGGCCGTTGCCCGCAGCCCGTGGTCGGCGTACGCGCCGATGATGCCGTCGACGTCGGTGTTGTAGGCGCTCCAGCCGGTGAGCTGCGCACCGTCGTACCGCGGGACGAGGGTGTTCGCGGCACCGAGGACGACCGCCCGCGGGTCGCGGTGGTCGGCCCGCGCGAGCGCCTCGGACTTCCCGGGCATCGTGACCGACAGGCCGCCGCACGGCAGGCCGTCCAAGCCCGTGACGGCGACCCGGTCGACGAACTCCGCGAGCGCGCCCGCCGGGACGTCGTGGCGGCCGTAGCGCCAGTCGAGGCCGAGCTCGGCGTACGCCGCCGTGTGCAGCGCCGGCGAGCGCGAGTGGTCGATCGGGGAGCCGATGACCGCGCAGGCCCGACGTGTGCTCATGGCCGGCTCAGCACCAGCCGTTCTTCTGGCACTCGGCCTTGGCCGCGAGGAACTCCTCGTCGGTCGTCACGAACGCGTGGTGGCCGTCGGCCGAGTTCACGACGTAGTAGATCCAGGTTCCGTCGGTCGGGTTCAGTGCGGCCTGCAGCGACTTGTCGCTGACGCTGGCGATCGGCGTCGGGGTCAGCCCGGGCAGCACGCGCAGGTTGTACGGGTTGCTCTGGTCCTGCAGGTCGGCGGTGGTGAGCTCGTTGCCAGGCTTGCCGGCGCCGTAGGACGTGGCGGCGTCGATCTGTAGCGGCATCGGCTTGGCCAGCCGGTTGTAGATGACCTGGGCGACCTTGCCGCGCTCGTCGTCGTGCTTGACCTCGCGTTCGATGAGCGAGGCGATGATGAGCACGTTGTACGGCGACTGGCCGACCGCGGCCGCCTTCTGCTCGAGGCCGGTCTGGGTGGCGACGGCGGTGAACTGCGAGACCAGCGCCTGGATCATCTGCATCGGGGTGGTCTCGGGGTCGAAGTCGTAGGTGCCCGGGTGCAGGAAGCCCTCCAGGTTGGGGATGTCTGCCGGTGCCCACGCCGGCAGGCCCAGGTTGGCGCGGTCGGCGAGGGCCGCCTCCAGCTGCTCGACCGGCGCGCCGGTGGCCTCCGACAGCCGGGTGAGTATCTGTTCCACGGTGAGGCCTTCTGGCAGCGTCACCTTGAAGGTCTGGATCGAGGAGGGGTCGAGCATCGCCTCGAGCGCGATGCTGGCCTTCATCTCCTTGCGCAGCGAGTACAGCCCCGGCTGGATCGACTTCGACTGCTCGTTCTCCTGGGCCGCGTCGGTGAACGCCCGCGCCGACTTCACCACGCCCGCTTCCTCGAGCGTGACGGCGATGTCGGAGATGGTGTCGCCCTGCGACACGCGCACCGCGACGTTCTCGGTTCCCGAGCCGGTGTAGTCGGGCACCTCGCCAAAGCCCGAAAAGAGGTCACGGGCGAACAGCACCGCGCCGACGCCGATCCCGACCGCGACCAGCGCGGCGAGGATCGGCACGAGGCGACTGCGCTTGCGCCGCCGACGGCGTCGGGACGGTCGCTCCTGCTCGTCGATGTCGTCGCGGATCAGGGCGCCGAGGTCGTCGACCTCCGACCCGTGCTTGTCGTCATGCACAGTCCGTTCGTCTCGCGCCACGAGCTGGCTCACCGCACCTTCGGTCGTGTCTATCGGCCCGGGGGCTGTGGCCGGTGGTCAAGCCTAGCAATCCAGCCCCCGGCGGTGGTGGACTCAGCGGCGTCGGGCATCTAGGAAGGCCTGCAGGATCACGGCGGCTGCGGTTTGATCGATGACCGGGCGCTGCGCTCGCGCGCTCAACCCTGCCTCGCGCAGCGCACTCGCCGCGCTGACCGTGGTGAACCGCTCGTCGAGGCGGGTCACCGGCACCGGGGCGATGGCGGCTGCGACCTGCTCGGCGTAGGTGTCAGCGACCGCCGCCGCCCGCCCGGCGTCCCCGGAGAGGCTGGTGGGGCGCCCGATCACGACCTCGACGACCTCGTACTCCTCCACGAGCCGCGCCAGCTCACGCAGGTCGGTGCCGTGCTTCTTGTCGCGGCGCAGCGTGCTCAGTCCGGTGGCCACCAGCCCATCGGGGTCGCACACCGCGACCCCGACGCGAGCCGCCCCGGGGTCGATCCCGAGCCGGCGCCCGCGCGCCAACGGGGGCTCGCTCACGCCGATCCGGTGACCTTCTGGCCGACATAGTGCTCGGCGGCGACCAGCCCGGCTGCCGCGCCCGAGGCGTCGGTGCCGCCGCCCTGTGCGACGTCGTCCTTACCGCCGCCGCGGCCACCCATGGGCTCGGCGAGCACCTTGATGATGTCGCCGGCCGCGAGCTTCCACTCGCGCGCCTTCTCGTTGGTGGCGACGATGAACGAGGCGCCCTTGTCGCTGGTCGAGGTGGCGGCGACGACGACGGGCCGGTCGGCCGGGATCCGGCCGCGGACGTCGAGGGCCAGGGCCCGCAGGTCGCCCCCGCTGAGGCCAGGCGGCGCCTCGACGCCCACGAAGGACACGCCGAAGACGTCCTTGGCGCCCCTGGCCAGCTCGCCGGCGTTGCCGAGTACCGCCTCCGACCTCAACCGGGCGATTTCCTTCTCGGCCGCCTTGAGCCGCTCGAGGATGGTGCCGATCCGCTCGGGGAGCTCCTCCCGCGGGGCCTTGAAGCTCTCGGCCAGCTGGCTGACCATCGTGTGCTCCTTGGCCAGGTACTGGTAGGCATCGAGCCCGACCAGGGCCTCGACGCGGCGTACGCCGGAGCCGATGGATGCCTCGGAGAGGATCTTGACCATGCCGAGCTGGCCGGCGCGTGCGGCGTGCGTGCCGCCGCACAGCTCGCGCGAGTACGCGCCGCCGATCTCGACCACCCGCACGACGTCGCCGTACTTCTCCCCGAACAGCGCCATCGCGCCCATCTTGCGGGCCTCGTCGAGGGAGGTGAGGAAGGCACCGACCTCGAGGTCGTCCATGAGCATCGAGTTGACCTCGTGCTCGATCGCGGCCAGCGAGGATTCCGACACGGCCGAGGGGGTCTTGAAGTCGAACCGCAGCCGGCCCGGGGCGTTCAGCGACCCGGCCTGGGTGGCCGATTCGCCGAGCTCGCCGCGCAGTGCGCGGTGGATCAGGTGGGTCGCGGTGTGTGCGCGGGAGACCGCGCGGCGGCGCGCGACGTCGACGATCGCGTGGGCATCCGAGCCGGCCCGGATCTCGCCGTCGACGACCCGCCCGCGGTGGACGATGAGCCCGCCGAGCGGCTTCTGGACGTCGGTGATCTCGATCTGCCCGCCATCGACCTCGATGACGCCGTGGTCGGGCTGCTGCCCGCCGCCCTCGGCGTAGAACGGCGTGCCGTCGAGCACGATCTCGACCTCGTCGCCCTGGGTGGCCAGGTCGGCCTCCCGACCGCCCCGGATGAGCCCGGCGATCCGCGACTCCCGTGCCACCTGCGCGTAGCCGCTGAAGTCGGTGTCGCCCAGGGTGTCCAGGAGCTTGCGGTAGGCCGACTGGTCGACGGTGCCGAGCTTGCGGCCGGCGGCGTCCGCCTTGGCGCGCTCGCGCTGCTGGCCCATGAGCTCCCGGAAGCCGGTCTCGTCGACCTCCAGGCCCTGCTCGGCCGCCATCTCCAGGGTCAGGTCGATCGGGAACCCGTAGGTGTCGTGCAAGGTGAAGGCCTGCTCGCCGCTGATGCTGCCCGAGCCGGTGCGCTTGGCCTCGCTCACCGCCGTGTCGAGGATCGTGGTGCCCTGGCGCAGCGTGGAGGCGAACTGCTCCTCCTCGGCGTAGGCGTAGTTGGCGATCCGCTGGTAGTCCCGCTCGACCTCGGGGTAGCTGAGCTTCATGCAGTCGCGGGCGGTCGCGAACAGCTCCGGGAAGGCGGCGTCGTGGTAGCCCAGCAGCCGCATCGAGCGGACGGTTCGGCGCAGCATCCGGCGCAGCACGTAGCCGCGCCCGTCGTTGGTCGGGGTGACTCCATCGGCCATCAGCATCAGGCCGGTCCGCACGTGGTCGGCGACGACCCGCATCCGGACGTCGTCCTCATGGGCGGCGCCGTACCGCTTGCCGGCCAGCTCCGCGGCCTTGTCGAGGATCGGGTAGACCTCGTCGATCTCGTACAGGTTGTCCACGCCCTGCAGCAGCGCGGCCAACCGCTCGAGGCCGAGGCCGGTGTCGATGTTCTTCTTCGGCAGCGGGCCGAGAATCGGGAAGTCGTCGTACCCCTTGCCGGCACCGGACTCCGCAGCGCCGCGGATGGACTCCATGAAGACCAGGTTCCAGACCTCCATGAAGCGCTCGCCGTCGACCGCTGGACCGCCCTCCGGCCCGTAGTCCGCGCCGCGGTCGTAGGAGATCTCCGAGCAGGGACCGCACGGGCCGGGAACGCCCATGTGCCAGAAGTTGTCGGCCTTGCCCAGCCGCTGGATCCGCTCCTCGGGGACGCCGACGACGTTCTTCCAGATGTCGTGCGCCTCGTCGTCGTCGGTGTAGACGGTGATCCACAGGCGGTCCGCGTCGAGGCCGTAGCCGCCCTCGCTCTGTGAGCGAGTCATCAGGTCCCAGGCGTACTTCGAGGCGCCTTCCTTGAAGTAGTCGCCGAAGGAGAAGTTGCCGCACATCTGGAAGAAGGAGCCATGCCGGCTGGTCTTGCCGACCTCCTCGATGTCGAGGGTGCGCACGCACTTCTGCACACTGGTCGCGCGGTCCCACGGCGGGCTCTGCTCGCCGAGGAAGTAGGGCTTGAACGGCACCATGCCGGCGTTGACCAGCAGCAGGGTCGGGTCGTCGCTGATCAGGCTGGCGCTGGGCACCACGGTGTGCCCGTTGTCCTCGAAGTACTTCAGGAATCGAGAACGAATCTCGGAGGTCTGCATCTGCGCTTAGATTTCCTTGGTTGATGGCTCAGGGCCGGCGTCGAGCCCGACCCCTTCGCGGAGCTCGTGCTCGCGCTGGCGCATCGCGGTCCGTACGTCGGCGAAGAACAGCCGCGCCTGGTCGGCGAGGTTGGCCGCGCCGCGGCCGGTGCGCTCGGCGAGGGCATTGGGTTTGACGGCGTCCGCGGCCGCCGACAGCTTGCGGACGACGAGGACGCCGATGGTGATGCCCATGGAGAGCCAGAAGATGCGTCGCATGGCGCTACCGTCCCGATCGCTTCGCGGCGGCCTTGCGCACGCCGTAGGTGAACGAGGCGACCTTCACCAGCGGGCTGCCGATGGTGCTGGAGACCAGCGAGGTCAGCGCGGCGGCGTTCTGCGAGACGTTCTCAGCGTTGGCGGCGATGCCGTCGACCCGCTCGAGGTTTGAGTTGACGTGCCGCACGGTGTCGACGGCGTTGGTCAGCAGCGGGGTGGCCTGGTCGGTGGCCTTGCGGACGGCGAGGGTGGTCTCGTCGAGCGTGCGACCCAGCTTCAGGATCGGGACGGCCAGCAGCAGGACCAGCAGCAGAAAAGCCCCCGCCGCGATCAGGGCCGCGATCTCGGTACCGGACATCACACACTCCTTCTTCTTCTCGTCTCGTGTCGCCTGGACACCAGCGTCCCACCCTACCGCGCTTGCCTAAGCTCCATGGATGGACATCTCATGCGCCTTCGCGACCAGCCTGCAGACCCCCGAGCACATCCGGATCGCGGAGTCCCTGGGCTACCAGCGGGCCTGGGCTTACGACTCCCCCGCGCTGTATCCCGACGTGTGGGCGATGCTCTACCAGGCGGCGGAGCGGACCGAGCGGATCGGGATCGGTCCGGGCGTGCTCGTGCCCAGCCTGCGGCACCCGATGACGAATGCCGCCGCCATCGCCGGCGGGCACTGCTGGCCGGCGAGGTCACCGAGTGGGACGGCGCACCGATCAAGATGCTGCACGGTGAGGGTTTCGGTGCCCCGCGACCGATCGACGTCCCGATCCTGATCGGCGCCAACGGCCCGCTGGGCACCAAGGTCGCGAAGTCGGTGGGCGATGGCATCTTCGCGGCCGCCGTACCCAATCCCGAGGCCGACGGATGGCACGCCCTGCTCGCGTACGGCACGGTGCTGGACGACGGTGAGGACCCGGCATCGAAGCGCGTCATGGACGCCGCGGGACATGCGATCGCGGTGCGCTTCCACGCGATGTACGAGCGGGCGGGAGCCGAGGGCGTACGGCGCTACCCCGGCGGCGAGGCCTGGCTGGCGAGCGTGGAGTCCTCGCCCGAGCGCGAGCGGCACCTCGCGGTCCACGAAGGGCACATGGCGGCGGTCAACGAGCACGACCGGCATGCGCTCGCCGCCGCCACAGCGATCATCAGGAGGCTCACGCTCACCGGCTCGGCCGCCGAGGTACGCGACCGGGTCGCGGCGTACGCCGAGCGGGGCGTCACCGAGATCGCCTACCAGCCCGCGGGCCGGGACATCCCGCGCGAGCTGGAGGCCTTCATTACCGCGGTGACCTGACGGCCGCGGGCTCGCTGGACAATGGCAGACTCGCCGGGTGCAGGTCTTCGTCACGATCGTCTTCGTCGTCATCATCGGCATGCACTACGTGATCTACCGGCGACTGGCAGTGGCCCCGCGATGGCCGCGTCGGGTTCGGACGGCCATCGGGGCCGGCATGGTGCTGCTCGTGATCCTGCTACTGAGCTCCTGGCGATCCTTGTGGGCTCCGGTACTCAGCCCGGACGCCGCCCGCCCCCTCGCCTGGGTCGGGATGAGCTGGCTGGCCTTCGGGCTGTACCTGTCCCTCGGCCTCCTGGTCGTGGCGATCGTCGCGGGGGTGCTGGCGCTGCGCGGCAGTGATCCGCTGACTCGCGTGCGGGTGAACCGGGCCGGCTCGCTGGCCGCGCTCGCGGGCGCCGCGGCAACGACCGTCTGGGGACTGGTCTCCGCGGCGAATCCCGAGGTCACGAGGTGGACGGTCGAGGCCGAGCAGCTGCCGGAGCAGTTCGACGGCACCACGATCGTGCTGCTGAGCGACCTGCATATCGGTGCCGTGAACTCCGACCGGCTCACGCGCGAGCTCGTCGATGCCGCGAACGCCGCCGAGCCCGACATCGTCGTCCTCGCCGGCGACCTGGTCGAGGGCTCACCAAACCGGTACGGCTACCAGCTCGCGCCACTCGCCGACCTGGAGGCCGAGCTCGGGGTGTACGCCGTGACCGGCAACCACGAGTTCATCAGCGGAGAGCCGCAGGCCTGGATCGACATCTGGCAGGAGCTCGGGATCACCGTGCTGCAGAACGAGTCGGCCACCATCGAGCAGGACGGCGCCGTGCTGCATATCGCCGGCGTCCACGACGCGATGGGCGAGGGCGAGTGGCTGGCCGATCCGCAGGCGGCGCTCGACGGGCTCCCGGCCGGCGACTTCACCCTGTACGTGGCTCATCAACCCAGCCAGGCCGAGGACGCCCAGGGGCTCGGCATCGACCTGCAGCTGTCCGGTCACACGCACGGCGGTCAGCTGTGGCCGATGCACTACGCCGTGCTGGCCTCTCAGCCGATGCTCAGCGGGCGCGCGATGGTCGGTGACGTCGACGTGCTCACCTCGCGCGGCGCCGCCGCGTGGGGCCCGCCGGTCAGGGTGGGCGCGCCTCCGGAGATCCCGGTCATCACACTGACCCGTTGACCTGCTGACCCGCCGTCGTAGATCGAGAGCCGGCGGTCAGCGGTCGCGGAGGATCGCCCGGATCCTCGCCAGCCGCTCGCCGATCGCCTTCTCCACGCCGCGGCCGGTCGGGTGGTAGTAGTCGGTGCCGTCGACGGCGTCCGGCGCGTACTGCTGGCTGGCGATTCCCTCGTCGAGGGCGTGCGGGTACACGTACTGCTGCGCGTGCCCGAGCTTCTTGGCGCCCGCATAGTGGCCGTCCCGCAGGTGCGGGGGCACGGTGCCGAGCCGACCGGCCTTCACGTCGGCCATGGCCGCGTTGATCGCCTCGTAGGCGGCGTTCGACTTCGGGGCGCAGGCCAGGTGCACGACGGCCTGGGCGAGCGGGATCCGGCCCTCCGGCATGCCGATGAACGACACCGCGTGCATCGCGGCCACCGCCGTCTGCAGTGCCGACGGATCGGCCATGCCGATGTCCTCGCTCGCCGAGATCACCAGGCGGCGCGCGATGAACCGGGCGTCCTCGCCGGCGGTGATCATCCGGGCGAGGTAGTGCAGCGCCGCGTCGACGTCCGAGCCGCGGATCGACTTGATCAGGGCGCTGGCGACGTCGTAGTGCTGATCGCCGTCGCGGTCGTACTTGACTGCCGCCACGTCGACGGCCCGCGAGACCATCTCTTCATCGATCGTGCGAGCGCCTGCTCCGTCCGCGATGTCGGCAGCGGCCTCCAGCGAGGTGAGCGATCGCCGCGCATCGCCCGCGGCAGTGCGGACCAGGTGATCGAGCGCGTCCGGCGCGATCTCGTATCTCCCGGCCAGGCCGCGCTCGTCGGCGAGCGCCCGCCCCAGCACGGTCCGGACGTCGTCCTCCCCCAGCGGCTCGAGCGTGAGCAGCAGAGACCGCGACAGCAGCGGCGACACCAGCGCGAAGAACGGGTTCTCCGTGGTGGCCGCGATCAACGCGACTGTGCGCTGCTCGACCGCTGCGAGCAGCGAGTCCTGCTGCGTCTTGCTGAATCGGTGCACCTCGTCGATGAACAGCACCGTCTGCTCGCCGCCGCGCTGACGGCGCTTCCTGGCCTCCTCGATCACCGCCCGCACGTCCTTCACGCCGGCGTTCAGCGCCGACAGTTGCACGAACCGGCGGTTGGTGGCGTGGCCGATGACGTGGGCCAGCGTGGTCTTTCCGGTGCCGGGCGGTCCGTAGAGGATCACCGACATTGCGGTGTCACCCTCCACGATGCGGCGCAGGGCGGTTCCGGGGCCGATCAGCTTCTGCTGGCCCACGACCTCGTCGAGGGTTCGGGGACGCATCCGCACCGCGAGCGGGGCGCCCGGATCGGGCTCAGGCGGCCGATCGTCGTACGGCGGGTCGTCGTCCACACCGGGGATATCGAACAGGCCAGCCACCCGGTCGATGGTAGTCGTCGCCGGTCCAGCCGGCTCCTTCCGTGGACGGGGTCCTGGTCACCGAGTAGCCACCCTCACGACGCAGCCGCCTCCCGATCGTGCCGGGAGGCGGCTGCGTTCTGCGCGTGGTCCGAGGATCGCTAGGCGGCCTTCTCGGCGGCCTCGTCGAGACGCTCGATGATGATCGCCGGGGCCATGCCGCCGGCGGCGCACATGGTGATCAGGCCGTACCGGCCGCCGGTGCGCTCGAGCTCGTCGAGGGCGGTGCCGATCAGTATGGTGCCGGTGGCGCCGATCGGGTGACCTAGTGCGATCGCGCCGCCGTTGGGGTTGACCTTCTCGCGGTCGACGCCCATGTCGCGGATGAACTTCTCGGTGACCACGGCGAAGGCCTCGTTGACCTCCCACACGTCGATGTCGTCCTTGGTCAGGCCGGCTTTCTCGAGCACCTTCTTCGCGGCAGGGACCGGCGCGTTGAGCATCAGGGTCGGGTCGTCGCCGATGTTGGCGGTCGCCACGATGCGGGCGCGCTTCTTCAGGCCGTGCTGCTCGGCGTACTCCTTGGAGGCCAGCAGGATTGCCGCGGCGCCGTCCACGACGCCCGAGGAGTTGCCGGCGTGGTGCACGTGCTCGATGTCGAGGTCCGGGTAGACGCGGTTGATCTGCTTGCGGAAGGTGTTGCCCTCCTCGTCGTACGGCAGGTCGGCCAGCTTCGTGAACGCCGGCTTCAGACCGGCGAGGCTCTCCGCGGTAGTCTCCGGGCGCGGGTACTCGTCCTTGGCCAGTGCCACCGAGCCGTCGTGGTTGTGCACGGGCACGACCGAGTTGTCGAAGCGCCCCTCGTCCATCGCGATCTTGGCGCGACGCTGGCTCTCGAGGCCGAGGGCGTCGAGGTCCTCGCGGCTGATGCCCTCCTGCGAGGCGATCGCGTCACCGCACACGCCCTGGTGGGACTGCGGATGCATCTCGTCGAGATGCTCATTGTGCGAGCCCATGAGCGCCGGGGGGAGCCCGGCCTCGCGCTCCTGCTGCGCCATCGTGGCGGTCAGGCTCATCATCTCGGTGCCGCCGGCGATGACGAGGTCCTCCATGCCGCTCATGACCTGCGCCGCGCCGAGTGCCACGCTGGTGATGCCACCGCCGCAGAAGCGATCGAGGGTGGTTCCGCTGACGGTAATGTCGAAGCCGGCGTCCAGCGCAGCCATGCGGCCGAGGTCGCCGCCCTGCTTGCCCTTCTGGGTCGAGACCGACCAGATGACGTCCTGGACGTCCTTCTCGTTGAGGTCGTTGCGCTCCTTGAGCGCCTTGAGCACGGTCGCAGCCAGGTGCTGCGGATGCAGATGGGCCAGCGAGCCCTTGCCAACCTTGCCGATGCCGCGCGGGGTGCGGACGGCGTCGATGATGTAGGCGTCAGCCATGTCGGTCTCCCGGAGTTGATAACTGAATCGGGTTCAGGGTACTTCGCACAGGCAACTAATTGCTAGTGACCTGGACGACTCAATACTGCCCCAGCGCGACGCAGCCGTGGCTCGATCTTGCGCAGCAGCCGGTCCGAGTCCGGCGTGTCGGTCCGGGTGGCCAGGTGATCGACCCGCTCGAGAGACTGCGCAGCGCCCCACACGATTGCGCGACGGGCCTTCTCGGGATCGTCGGTGAGCTGCCCGATGAGATCGGCCCCGTGCCAGATCGACAGGTGCGCGAGGTTGATCGCCGGGTCCCAGGCCGCCGCGCGGTCCCAATCGAGGACGCCGGCGAGCTCGCCGTCTACCCACCGCATGTTGTCCCCCGCCAGGTCGCCGTGCACCAGCCCGGGCGGCTGGTCGGCGTACGAGCCCACCGCGGCGAGGACGTCGACCGCGATCGACCTGAGATGCGCCGGAAGCACAGCGAGCGTTCGTTCCCGGCGGTGCTCGGTCCACGGCCCCACGTAGTCGAACGGCTCCGCGAGCATCGACCGCACCGGGTCCGTGTCGACCGCCTCGAGCTGGCGCAGCAGCGCACGCAGCCGGCCCGGATCCCCGCTGCCGAAGGGATGGGTCGATCCGGGAACGAACCGTTGGACTACCGCGGTCATCGGCCCGCGCTGCTCGACCTTCGACAGTGGAACGGGCAGCTCGAACGGCAGCCGCGCCGCGAGCGCCTCCACGACCGCCACGCGCCGTGGCAGGTCTCGGGCGGCCCGGTCGCTCCGCGCAATGCGCAGCACGGCCACCGGAGCGGCTACGAGTACCAGGTGCTCGCTGCCGCCCTCGTCCACATGGCCGTCCGCCCAGCCGGCTCCCGGGTACAGCGAGCGCGCGAGGTCGATCTCCCGGTGAGTAGGCGGCCTCATCGACGCCCGCTCATCCCAGGTTCCACAGCCAGCGGTAGCAGTCGAACCGGACCGGCAGCGTGTCGTGCCACCGCCTCAGACCGCGCGCGACCGCCGATGCCGTGCACGCTGGATCCAAGAGGTTGCGGGGATGCACGGCCGACTCGGCGGGAATGGAATGCTCACCTACTTGGTCGCGGCGATCGCGTCCTTGAGCGCACCCAGCAGCAGGGTGACGCTGGCCGGGGTGGCATTCGGACCCATGAGGCCGATCCGCCACACGGTCGCGGCGAACTCCTTCACGCCGGCGCCGATCTCGATGCTGTACCGCTCCAGCAGGTAGGAGCGGACCTGGGCCGAGTCGACGCCGTCCGGCACCTTGACGGTAGTCAGCTCGGGCAGCCGCGCACCCTCCTCGGCGAACAGCTCGAGGCCCATGTCCTGGAGGCCGGCCTGCAGCAGGTCGCCGGCTTCCTGGTGTCGCGCCCACACCGCGTCGAGGCCCTCGGCGAGGATCCGGCCCAGCCCGGCGTGCAGGCTGGCGACCATGGCGACCGGCGCGGTGTGATGGTAGGTGCGGGCGCCCTTCGCCCCTCCGACGTACCCGCCGAGCATGCCCAGGTCGAGATACCAGGAATGCGGCTTCTCGATGCGCCGCTCGTAGGCCCGCTCGGAGATGGTGAACGGCGCGAGGCCTGGCGCTACGCCGAGGCATTTCTGCGTGCCGGCGTACCCGACATCGACGCCCCAGTCGTCGGCGCGCAGCTCGATGCCCCCGATCGAGGTGACGGCGTCGGTGATCAGCAGCGCGTCGCCCTTGCCGGCACCGAGTGAGGCGATGTCGCTGCGGACGCCGGTGGACGTCTCGGCGTGCACCGCGGCGATCACCTTCGGCGAGGGGTGCGCCGACAGCACCCGGTCGGCGTCCACCGGGGTGCCCCACTCGTGATCGACGCGCACGACCTCGGCGCCGCAGCGGGCCGCGACGTCGCACATCCGCTCGCCGAACAGCCCGTTGACGGCGATCACCGCGACGTCCCCCTCCCCCACGGTGTTGACGAACGCGGCCTCCATGCCGGCCGATCCGGTCGCCGACAGCGGGAGGGTGCGGGGGTTCTCGGTACTCCAGACCGTGCGCAGCCGGTCACAGGTCTCGTCGATGATCTCGATGAACCGTGGGTCGAGATGGCCGAGCAGCGGCAGGCCCAGGGCAGCCGTCGCCTCCGGGTAGGCGTTGGTGGGGCCGGGTCCGAACAGCTTGCGCTCGAGGACGATGTCAGATGCAGAGGTCGTCATGGGCTCTAACCTAGCGGTCTGCTCGGTGTTAAGCCCGGGCGCGGTGTCCGGTGATCCTGCCGCCGGCGACCGGGCGACTGGCTAGGCTCCGAAGGAACAACGCCGCATCACTTTGGAAGGTGTCACCGTGAGCGATATCGATCAGCTGATCTCCCAGATCCCCCTGTCGCAGGTTGCGCGACAGCTCGGTGTGGACGAGCCCACCGCCCAGGAGGCCGTGAACGCGGCGATCCCGGCATTGCTCGGCGGGCTCGGCGCCAATGCCCAGGACCCGGCCGGCGAGGCCTCCCTCATGGAGGCGCTCGGCCAGCATCGGCGCGCAGACGACGGTTCTCCGTACGATGTCGACGCCCAAGACACCGCTGACGGTCAGAAGATCGTCCATCACATCTTCGGCTCGAACACCGATCAGGTGGTCAACCAGCTCGCCGGCGCGCGCGGTGCACTCGGTTCGGGCATGCTCGCCAAGCTGTTGCCGCTGCTGGCACCGATCGTGCTGCAGTGGCTGGCGAACAAGTGGGGTCAGCGCTCCGACGGCGGCGTCTCGCGCACCCCGTCCGGGGGTACCGGCCAGGCGCCCGCCGGCTTCCCGACCAACCCGGATGCGCAGCGTCCGGCACCGCAGCGCGAACCGCAGCAGCAGGGAGGCGGCCTCGGCGACTTGCTCGGTGGCCTGCTCGGCGGCGGCTCGGGCGGCGGGCTCGGCGACTTGCTCGGCGGCCTGCTCGGCGGCGGCAGGAGGTAGCACGCACTGCCTGCTGCTAGGTGGCCGGCGCTTCCTTCGCCTTCGGCTTGGCGTCGACGCCGGCCTCCTTGCGCTGCTGGGCGGTGATCGGGGCCGGGGCGGAGGTCAGCGGGTCGTAGCCGTTCCCGGTCTTCGGGAAGGCGATGACGTCGCGAATTGACTCGCTGCCCTGCAGCAGAGCCACGATGCGGTCCCAGCCAAAGGCGATGCCACCGTGCGGCGGGGCGCCGTACTGGAAGGCATCGAGCAGGAAGCCGAACTTCTCGCGCGCCTCCTCCTGCGACAGGCCCATGATCTGAAAGACCCGCTCCTGCACGTCCTGGCGGTGGATACGGATCGACCCGCCGCCGATCTCGTTGCCGTTGCAGACGATGTCATAGGCGTTCGACAGTGCGCTGCCGGGATCGACGTCGAAGGTGTCGACGTACTCGGGCTTAGGAGCGGTGAAGGCGTGGTGGACGGCGGTCCACTGCCCGCCGCCGACGGCGACATCGTCGGTCTCGGATGCGAGCTCGAACATGGGCGCGTCGACCACCCACAGGAACGACCATGCGCTCTGGTCGATCAGGCCGCAGCGGCGGGCCACCTCGACGCGGACGGCGCCCAGCAGCTCACGCATCTGGCGAACCGGTCCGGCGGCGAAGAACACGCAGTCCCCCGGCTTGGCACCCACGTGCGCGGCCAACCCGGCACGCTCGTCGTCCGAGAGGTTCTTGGCGACCGGACCGGACAGCTCGCCGTCGTCGCCGACGAGGACGTAGGCCAGGCCCTTCGCGCCGCGCTGCTTGGCCCATTCCTGCCAGGCATCGAGCGTGCGGCGCGGCTGGGAGGCTCCCCCGGGCATGACGACCGCGCCGACGTACGGCGCCTGGAACACGCGGAAGGGCGTGTGCGTGAAGTAGTCGGTGCACTCGACGAGCTCGAGGTCGGTGCGCAGGTCGGGCTTGTCCGAGCCGTAGCGGCGCATCGCCTCGTCGTAGGTCATCCGCGGAATCGGGGTGGGGATGTCGTAGCCGATGAGCGCCCACAGGGAGACGAGGATCGCCTCGGCGAGCTCGATGACGTCCTCCTGGTCGACGAAGGACATCTCGACATCAAGCTGGGTGAACTCCGGCTGCCGGTCGGCGCGGAAGTCCTCGTCGCGGTAGCAGCGCGCGATCTGGTAATAGCGCTCCATGCCCGCGACCATCAGCAGCTGCTTGAACAGCTGCGGGCTCTGCGGCAGTGCGTACCAGGCGCCGGGCGAGAGCCGCGCGGGCACGAGGAAGTCGCGGGCGCCCTCCGGCGTGGAGCGAGTCAAAGTCGGCGTCTCGATCTCGACGAAGTCCCGCTCCTCCAGCACCCGCCGAGCCGCGGCGTTGACCTTGCTGCGCAGGCGCAGCGCACCCCCGCCGCGCTCACGGCGCAGGTCGAGATAGCGATAGCGCAGCCGCGTCTCCTCGCCGACCTCGCCGGTTCCCTGCGCGTCGATCTGGAACGGCAGGGCAGCCGACTCGCTGAGCACGTCGAGGGAGTCGGCGTACACCTCGATCTCGCCAGAAGGCAGGTTCGGGTTCTCGTTGCCTTCCGGGCGGATCTCGACCGTGCCGGTGACGGCGATGCAGAACTCCGAACGCAGCCGGTGCGCCTTCTGGGCCATCTCTCCCTCACGGAACACGACCTGCGCCACGCCGCTGGAGTCCCGCAGATCGACGAAGATGACGCCGCCGTGGTCGCGCCGGCGGGCGACCCATCCGGCGAGGGTGACGGTCTCCCCGGCGTTCTTGGCGCTGAGGCTCGATGCCAGGTGGGTACGGATCACTGACTGCTCTCCTTGCGAATGAGGCGAGGCGTGCGATCGTCCTCGCTCGGTGTCCAGGTCTGCGGGTCGGCGTCGACCTGCTCGCCGCTGCGGATGTCCTTGATCTGGTGGGTCCCGTCACTGCCGGTGAACCAGACGAACGGGATGCCGCGGCGGTCGGCGTACTTGATCTGCTTGCCGAAGCGTGCCGCGGACGGCGAGACCTCGGTGGCGATCCCCCGGGTGCGCAGGGCACGCGCGATCTCGTTGCTCTCGGCGCGCTGCGCGTCGTCGGTGACCGCGACCAGGACGCAGGTCGGCACGCCGCGGGACGCGGTGACGATGTCGTCGCGAACCAGCACAGCCATGATGCGCGATACGCCGACGGACAAGCCGACACCCGGGTAGGTGGCCTTGCCGTCACTGGCGAGCTTCTCGTAGCGCCCACCGGAGCAGACCGAGCCGAGCTCCTCGAAGCCCACCAGATTGGTCTCGAAAACGGTGCCGGTGTAGTAGTCCAGGCCGCGGGCGATCGACAGGTCCGCCACGACCTCGCCGCCCGCGGACGGCGCGACGGCATCCATCAGCTCGGCGAGCTCACGCACCCCTTCATCCAGCAGCTCGTGATGGACGCCGAGCGCGGCAGCCTGGGCGGCAAAGCCCGAGTCCGAGGTGCGGATGCCCGCGAGCGCCAGGATCTTCTCGGCCTGCTCGTCGGTGACGGCCTCGGGCAGGATGCCGCGGACCTTCTCCGGGCCGATCTTGTCGAGCTTGTCGACCGCGCGCAGGACCGCGGCGGGGTCGTCGATGCCGAGCCCGCGGTAGAAGCCCTCGGGGATCTTGCGGGTGCTGACCCGCACGGTCGCCCGTCCGAAGTCCAGGCGAGTGAAGATGTCGACGATCAGCGAGACGATCTCGGCGTCGAAGTGGCCGGCCAGCTCACCTCGGTCAACGATGTCGGCGTCCGCCTGGATGAACTCCCGGAACCGTCCGAACTGGGGCCGCTCACCACGCCAGGCCTTCTGCATCTGGTAGCGCTTGAATGGGAACTCGAGCTTGCCGGCGTTCTCCAGCACGTACCGCGAGAACGGCACCGTCATGTCGTAGTGCAGCGCCATCGCATCCTTCTCGGACGAGTCGGCGTGGATCCGGCGTACGCCGTAGACCTCCTTGTCGATCTCCCCCTTGCGCAGCAGGAAGTCGACGGGCTCGACGGCGCGGGTCTCGATGCCGGAGAAGCCGTGCAGCTCGAAGGTCTCGCGGAGGACGTCGAGGAAGCGCTGCTCGATGAGGCGCTCGCGCGGCAGCCACTCGGGAAACCCGGTGAGCCGGGTGATGCGGGACATGTGGGCCTTTCAGGAGCGCTTGCTGCGCTGGTATTCCAAGATGAAGGGGTTGCTGCGCCGCTCGGCGCCGATCGTGGTCTGGCCACCGTGGCCGGGCAGCACGACGGTGCCATCGTCATAGCTCAGGCACACCTCGTCGATGGAGCGCATGATCGCCTCGTACGAGCCGCCGGGCAAATCGGTGCGCCCGATCCCCTGCTGGAACAGGGTGTCGCCGGAGAGCATCACCGGCGCCCCGGGGTGCTCGAAGGTGAAGATCACCGACCCCTGGGTGTGGCCGGGCGTGTGCCGCGCGGTGAGCTCGACGCCCACGATGCTGATCTGCTCGCCGTCCTGGAGCACCTTGACCTCATCGAAGGCCGGGACCTTGGAGGGGTCGCCACCGACCAGCTGCACGATTCCGCTGCTGTGCCAGCCGAGCGGGTCGCGCACCATGTCGACGTCGTCGCCGTGCAGGTATGCCGGGATGTCGTAGCCGTCCACCAGCGGCGTCACCGACCACGTGTGGTCGAGGTGGCCGTGGGTGAGCGCGATCGCGACCGGCTTGAGCTTGTGCTGCTCGATCACCTGCGTCAGGGTGGGCATCGCGTCCATGCCGGGGTCGACGACGATGCACTCGGCGCCCGGTTCGCTGGCCAAGACGTAGCAGTTGGTCGCGAACACGCCGGCGGGGAATCCAGTCACTAGCACCCAACCACCCTACTCGGTCGGCAGGGGTGACGACGGCCTCGCCCGCGCGTCCGGGGCCGGAGCGGCGCCCGCGGGGTCGTAGGATGGGTTGGTCTGTGCCTACCCAGGAGATCACCGAGTGTCTACCGCCAAGCAACGCCGCGAAGCAGCCCACCGCAAGCTCGAGCGACAGATCGCCAAGCGTCAGGAGGCCGAGCGTCAGCGTAAGCAGCAGATGATCATCTTGAGCCTCGTAGCCTCGGTCGTCGTGATCGGCCTCGTGACGTGGATGGCGGTTGCGAGCAGCAACAGCTCGGACGAGGAGGCCAACGCCAGCGGCGCGAACGCCGGCACCCCCTCCGAGGTGTGCGGATATGTCGCGGACGGCACCGGTGAGCCGACCGTGGGGATGCCCTCGGACGAGGACCTCGAGGAGACCGGCACCGTCGATCTGGCCGTGGCCACCAACCGGGGCGAGCTCACGATCGAGCTGGACCGTTCCAAGGCACCGTGTGCCGTCAACAGTTTCGTGTTCCTGACCGAGGCGCACTTCTTCGACAACACCATCTGTCACCGGCTGACCAGCGGCTCGTTCGGCGTCCTGCAGTGCGGCGACCCCACCGGCAGCGGCATGGGCGGTCCGGGGTACCGCTTCAACGAGGAGACCCCGACCGCCGCCGATCCCTACCCGGAGGGCACCGTCGCGATGGCCAACAGCGGCCAACCCGGCACCACCGGTTCGCAGTTCTTCATCTGCTACACCTCCTGCAGCGTGCTACCGCCGAGCTACTCCGCGGTCGGCACGGTCACCGAAGGCCTGGAAGTCGTGAAGACGATCGCCGCCGAGGGCACGGACAACGGCAGCCAGGACGGCGCGCCGATGAACGAGGTCCGGATCGAGACCCTCTCGCTCGCGGCTTGATCCCCGGCTACTCCGTGACGCGGTAGGCGTCATAGACGCCGTTGACGCTGCGGATGTTGCGCAGCACGTTCACCAGGTGCTTGGCGTCGGCCAGCTCGAAGGTGAACCGGCTGGTGGCGATCCGGTCCTTGCCGATCTGCATGTTCGCCGACAGGATGTTGACCTTCTCATCGGAGATCACCCGCGTCATGTCCGAGAGCAGTCCCTGCCGGTCGAGCGCCTCGACCTGGATGGCGACCAGGAAGACCGCCTGGGCCCCGGTGTCCCACTCGACCTCGATCAGCCGCTCGGGTTCGCTTCTCAGCGCCGCGGTGTTGCTGCAGTCCACCCGGTGCACGCTCACCGCGCCGCCGCGGGTCACGAACCCGAGGATGGCGTCCCCAGGGACCGGGGTGCAGCAGCGGGCCAGCTTGACCCAGATGTCGCCATGGCCCTTGACCGTGATGCCGGTGTTGCTGGCCTCGCGGCGCGAACGCTTGGTGACCGGGAGATTGTCGCTCTCCTCCTGAGCGGCGGCGCTCTCCTGCGCCTGCTTCGACAACGCGGCGACGATCTTGGCGGTCACGCTCGTGGCGGACACGTGGTTCTCGCCGATGGCGGCGTACAACGCGTTGGGGCTGTCGTAGGACAGCTTCGTGGCGACCTCTTCGATCGCCGTGCCACCGAAGGCCCGCTTGAGCGGGACGCCGGCCTTGCGCATCGCCTTCGTCAGCGCCTCGCGGCCGTTCTCGATGGCGTCCTCGCGCCGTTCACGGGCGAACCAGTGGCGGATCTTGGTGCGGGTCCGCGGCGCGGCGACGAACTGCAGCCAGTCGCGGGACGGCCCGGCCGCGTCCGACTTCGAGGTGAGGATCTCGACGATGTCGCCGTTCTCGAGGGTGGAGTCCAGCGGCACCAATGAGCCGTTCACCCGTGCGCCGACGCACCGATGGCCGACCTCGGTGTGGACGGCGTACGCGAAGTCGACGGGCGTTGCGCCGCCGGTGAGGTGGATGACGGCGCCCTTGGGCGTGAAGGCGAAGACCTCCCCGGAGCTCAGATCACCCTTGAGGGTGTCGATGAAGTCGCCGGACTCCTTGGTCTCGCTCTGCCACTCGAGCATCTGGCGGACCCACTGCATGTCGGCCTTGCCCCCGACACCGCCGGTGTCCTTATAACGCCAGTGCGCGGCGATGCCGTACTCGGCCAGGCGGTGCATCTCGTGGGTGCGGATCTGCAGCTCGACCGCCCGGCCCCGGGGGCCGACGAGGGTGGTGTGCAGGGACTGGTAGTGGTTGACCTTCGGGGTGGCGATGTAGTCCTTGAACCGGCCCGGCATCGGCGTCCACGTCGAGTGCAGCAGGCCCAGCGCGGCGTAGCAGTCGTGGACCGAGTCGAGCATGACGCGGACGCCGACGAGGTCGTAGATGTCGTCGAACTCCCGCCCCCGCACCACCATCTTCTGGTAGATCGAGTAGTAGTGCTTGGGCCGGCCGGTGAGGGTCGCCTTGATGCCGGACTCCTTGAGCTTGTGCTCGACCTCCTTCATGAACCCCTCGAGGAAGGTGTCGCGGGACGGTGTCCGCTCGGCGACCAGGCGGGCGATCTCGTCGTAGCGCTTGGAGTGCAGCGTCGCGAAGGCGAGGTCCTCGAGCTCCCACTTGACGGTGTTCATGCCCAGCCGGTGCGCAAGCGGGGCGAGCACCTCTAAGGTCTCGCGGGCCTTCTTGGCCTGCTTGGCCGGCGGGAGGTGGCGCAGGGTACGCATGTTGTGCAGCCGGTCGCCGAGCTTGATGACGAGCACGCGGGGGTCCTTGGCCATCGCCAGCAGCATCTTGCGGATGGTCTCGGCCTGGGCCGCGTCGCCATACTGGACCTTGTCGAGCTTGGTGACGCCGTCGACCAGGTGGGCAACCTCGTGACCGAAGTCCGAGATGAGCTGCTCGAGCGTGTACTCGGTGTCCTCGACGGTGTCGTGCAGCAGGGCGGCCACCAACGTGGTGGTGTCCATACCGAGGTCGGCGAGGATCACCGCGACCGCCAGCGGGTGGGTGATGTAGGGATCGCCCGAGCGGCGGGTCTGCTCGCGGTGATGGAGCTCCGCGGTGTCGTACGCGCGCTGCAGCACCTGCAGGCCGGCATCGGGGTGGTGGGTGCGGTGCGAGCGCACCACCGGCTCGAGCTCGGTGCGCACGCCGTACCCGCGCGGGTTCGGCGCGAACGCCCGGACCAGGCGGTTGCGTACCCGCCGTCGCCTGGTCGACTGCAGGTCGGCGCTCGTGGTGGAGCGCGCCACGGTCTCACTCATGACGCCCCCTTCGCTCGCGCTGGCCGAAGTACTCAGTCTACGGCTCAGGCCGTCCACGCCGCCTTGAACGGCACGTCGTTGTCGCGGAGGATCTTCGCCCCGCCAAGGGCCTCGATCTCGAACAGCACCCAGGAGTCGACGATCTGCGCACCGAGCCCGCGCAGCAACGACGCCGCCGCGACCATGGTCCCACCGGTGGCCAGGACGTCGTCGATCAGCAGTACTCGCTGCCCGGGCCGCACCGAGCCCGCGCGGACCTCGATCGTCGCCTCGCCGTACTCGAGGGAGTAGGTCTGGGTGACCGTCGGCGAGGGCAGCTTGCCGGCCTTGCGGATCGGCAGCACTCCGGCGCCGAGCCGGTAGCCGACCGCGGCGCACAGCAGGAAGCCGCGGGCCTCGATGCCGGCGACGGTCTCGACCCCGCCTTCCTCCTCGATCACCTCACACATGAGGTCGACGACCTTGGTGAAGGCCGGGCCGGTGGCGAACAGCTTGGTGAAGTCCCGGAAGAGCACTCCCGGGACGGGAAAGTCCGGCGTCTCGTGGCAGTGGGTGCGCACGAGCTCCTCGAGCTCCAGCGCGCGGGTGGTGCTCAGCTGCGTCATCGTCGTTTCTTCCGATCTCGCTGCGGCTTGGCGCCGGGCCGGGGTGCGGTGCCTGCTCGGCGTACGACGGCCCGTTCCGCATCGTCGTCGACGGGAGACGCGCCGGCGTCGGTGAGCGTATCGGACGCAGCGTTGGTGGCGCGGGCGGAATCCGGGCTGGACTTCGCGGCCGCCCGGGCTCTCGCCTTGGCCTTGGCCGAGGTCTTGCGGGACGGGTTGCCGGGGGTCTTGGTGGTCCCGCGAGCCCGTCGCGCCTTGACCTTGTTGGTCAGCTCGACGAACTCCGGACGGCGCTCGGTCAGGTCGGCAGCGATCGGCGCGGCCAGGAAGATCGAGGAGTAGATGCCCGCGGCCATGCCGATCAGCAGCACCAGGGCGAGGTCCTTCAGTGTGCCGACTCCGAGAATGCCGGCGCCGACGACCAGCAGGGCTGCGACCGGCAGCAGCGAGATGACGGTGGTGCTGATCGAGCGCATCAGAGTCTGGTTGATGCCGAGGTTCGTCGCCTCGGAGAAGGTCATCCGGCTCCCTGCGAGCAGTGGCCGGGTGTTCTCATCGACCTTGTCGAAGACCACCACGGTGTCGTACAGCGAGAACCCGAGGATGGTCAGCATGCCGATCACGGTGGCCGGTGTCACCTCGAAGCCGATGAGCGCATAAATGCCGGCGGTGACCACGAGGTCGTGCAGCAGCGCGGCCATGGCGCCGATGACCAGCTCCCACCGGTAGCGGAAGCGCAGGAACACCGAGACGACGACGAGGAAGACGACCAGGGCGATGATCGCCTTGCGCGAGACGTCGTCACCCCAGGTGGCGTCGATCGACTGGACGCTGACCTGGGCACGCACGGTGTCGTCGGTGATCTCGGTGCCGGCTGCGTTGAGCCGGTTCTCGATCTCGCCGCGGAAGCTGGCGGCAAGATCCGCGGCGATCGCGTTGGCGGTCTCCGGCGACACCGCGCCGGTCTTGACCAGGATCGAGGTTGCCTCGCCGGTGCCGACCACCTGCGTGGTGGCGATCAGCGCGGGTTCCTCGTCGTCGGGCAGCTCGGCGTTGGCGGCGTCCAGCCCGTCCTGGACGACCTGGGTGGCCTGGTCCTGGGCGGCCGCCGACGCGGGCACCTCGAAGGTGTTTCCACCGGCGAAGTCGATGCCGAAGTTCAGGCCCTTGATCCCGATCAGGGCGAGGGTGCCGACCACCAAGGCGATGGCGACCCCGTAGATGACCTTGCGGATCCCGATGAAGTCGAATCCGGCCTCGCCCGTGTAGAGCCGGTGGCCGAAGCTGCCGATGCCCTTCTTGGGCGCCTTGTTCACGAGGTCCTGGCGGTCTGCCGCCGCGTCGTCGGCGATCGCGGTGCTGCGCTTGCTCACTTAGTGGCCCCCACTTCGCGCTCGGACTCGGCCTGCTCGCGGGCGGCGCGCCGTGCGGCTGCACGCTCCTTGGCCGAGCCCGTGCCCACGCTGCGGGCGGCCGTGGACTCGACCCGGCCGGAGCGCACCGCCTGCCCGAGTCCCGACACCAGCGGTGAGGAGAAGGTGTTGAACCGCGAGAGCCAGGACACCAGGGGGTGGGTGAACAGGAACACGACCACGAGGTCGAGGACGGTGGACAGCCCGAGCGTGAAGGCGAAGCCGCGGACCTCACCGACGGTCAGCAGGTACAGGATGACGGCAGCGAGGAAGCTGACCATGTCCGCCGAGAGGATCGTCTTGCGGGCGCGCTCCCAGGCCCGCGGCACGGCCGAGCGCATGGATCTGCCGTCGCGGACCTCGTCTTTGAGCCGCTCGAAGTACACGACGAATGAGTCGGCGGTGATGCCGATGGCGACGATGAACCCGGCGATGCCGGACAGCGTCAGGGTCAACCCGACTCCGCGCGACAGCAGCACCAGGACGGCGTATACGAGCGCGCCGGAGATGAGGAGGCTCGCGACGGTGATCAGGCCGAGCAGCCGGTAGTACAGCAGGCAGTAGATGACCACCAGCCCGAGGCCGATCAGGCCGGCGAGCATGCCCGCCTTCAGCTGCTCCATGCCGAGCGTGGCCGACACCGAGCGCGCCTCGGACTGCGTGAAGGTCAGCGGCAGCGCGCCGTACTTCAGGGAGTTGGCGAGGTTCGCGGCCGTCTCCTGCGTGAAGCCGCCGGTGATCTGAGTGGTCCCGTCGATCCGGTTGTTGATCTGCGGCGCGGACAGCACCCGCTGGTCGAGCACGATCGCGGTCTGGGCGCCGATGTTGGCTGCAGTGTAGTCCGCCCACGCCTCGCGGCCGGCGTTGTTCAGCTCGAGCGAGACGACCCAGCCCTGGCCGGTCTGGGTGTCGAAGCCGGAGGTCGCGTTCGTGATCTGGGTGCCCTTGAAGATCACCGGGCCGAGGATGTACTTCATGCCACCCTCACCGCAGGCCACCATGAACTGGTTCTCACCGGGCTGGGTGGGGTGGACGTTGACCTTCGCGCAGTCGAGGGTCGGCGCGATCGCGGCGGCCTCCTCCTGGGTGTCGGCGCCCTGCTGGATGCTCTGGGTGCCGTCGGTGCCCTCGGTCGGTCCGGGCTCGGCCGCTTCGGGCGTCTCCGGGGCGGCACTCTCCTGCGGAGCCTCGGGGGCCGCGCTCTGTCCATCCGCGGGCGCCGCATCGGTCGGCGCGGCATCGGTCGGCGTGGCATCGGTCGCGTTGGCCTGCGCCGCGTTCGGGTCGCTCGCCGCAGGGTCGGTGGCGTTCGGGTCGGCTGACGGGTCGGCGGGCGCCGATCCGACCACGGAGCGCATCTCCAGCAGGGCCGTCGCGCCGAGCTGGTGGATCTGCTCCCCCGCGCCACCCGGCACCGAGATGATGATGTTGCGATCACCCTCGGTGGTGACCTCGGCCGAGGCGACGCCCATGCCGTTCACCCGGTCCTCGATGATCTGGCGCGCGACCTGCAGGTCCCCGCCGGACGGCGCGTCGCCGGACTCGGTCACCGCACGAAGGGTCACCGTCGTCCCGCCGCGTAGGTCCAGCCCCAGCTTGGGAGTGTGGTCCTTGCCGCCGAGGAACACCCCGGCGTAGAGCGCGGCCAGCAACGCCAGCAGGACGAGGAAGTACCGCGCTACCGGCTGATAGCCGTGAGGTCGAGCCACATCTACTACTTTCGGTCCGCGGGTGCGTCAGCGCTCGTCGACCGGCGATGCCGGCGGCTCGTCCCGCCCGTCCCGGTCGTCGCGGCCGATGATGTCGTCACCGGGCTGCTGGGCGCCGCTGCGCTCGGCCTCGGTCTCCGCGCGCAGGATCGCGTGCGTGACCACCGTCGTGACCACGCCCGGGGCGATCTCGACCTCGGCGCGGCCGCCGCCGATGCTGCGGACCGTGCCGTAGAAGCCGCTGCCCAGCAGGACCCGGGTGCCCGGGGTCATCGAGGTGATCATCGCGGCCTGCTGCGCCATCTGCTTCTTGCGGCTGCGGAACATCAGAAACAGCATGCCGGCGATGAGAACCAGCGGCAGAAGCAAGGTGAGCTGCGAAGCGAGGCCGGTCTGTTCGGCGGCGAGAAGCACGGCGGTTGTCCTAGCGGTGGGAGTCAGAGAAGGCGGCCAGCGGACGTCGGGGTGGCCCGCGGGCGCCAGCAAACCATCCTAGGTTACGTCACGTGCGGATCAGAACAGCGCGTGCTCGTCGGGCGGCATGGTGATGCCCACGTGATTCCAGGCCTGGCGGGTCGCCACCCGGCCACGCGGGGTGCGGGCGAGCAGCCCGGCGCGCACCAGGAACGGCTCGGCGACCTCCTCGACGGTCTGCACCTCCTCGCCGACGGCGAGCGCCAGCGTCGACACTCCGACCGGGCCCCCGTTGAACTGCCGCACCAAGGCCTCGATCACCAGGCGGTCCAGACGGTCCAGGCCCAGTTCGTCGATGTCGTAGACGTCGAGAGCGGCGCGCGCCACGTCGCGGTTCAGGTGCCCGTCGGCGCGGACCTGCGCGAAGTCCCGGGCGCGGCGCAACAGCCGGTTGGCGATACGCGGGGTGCCACGGCTGCGCCGAGCGATCTCGGTGGCTCCGCCAGCGTCGATGTCGATGCCGAGCAGGTCAGCGCTGCGCCCGATGACCTTCTCAAGCTCCTCGTCGGCGTAGAAGTCCATGTGCGCGACGAAGCCGAACCGATCGCGCAACGGACCGGTGAGCAGTCCCGACCTGGTGGTCGCACCCACGAGCGTGAAGGGCGCGACATCCAGCGGGATCGCGGTGGCGCCCGGCCCCTTGCCGACGACGACGTCGACGCGGAAGTCCTCCATCGCGATGTAGAGCATCTCCTCGGCGGGGCGGGCGATGCGGTGGATCTCGTCGATGAACAGCACGTCTCCCTCGTCGAGGGTCGACAGCATCGCCGCGAGGTCACCGGCCCGCTCGATCGCGGGCCCGCTGGTGATCCGGATCGACGCGCCGAGCTCCGCGGCGATGATCATCGCCAGGCTGGTCTTGCCCAGACCCGGTGGGCCCGACAGCAGGATGTGGTCCGGGGGCTGGCGGCGTGCCTTGGCGCTGTCGAGCACGACGCCGAGCTGCTCGCGGACCCGCACCTGACCGACGAAGTCGGCCAGGGTCTTCGGGCGCAGCGAGGTCTCGACGTCTCGGTCGTCGATGTCGGCGTACGGCGAGACGATCTCGGGAAGCTCGTCGGGGTGCTCGGTCATGACCTGGCCAGTATGCCTACTTGCTCAGCGAGCGCAGGGCGGCGCGCAGCAGGACGGCGACCTCCACCCGCCCGTCGCGCTCGATCGCCTCGGCCGCCTGCGGCTCGAGGGCGTCGACCGCACCCTCGGCCTCACCGCTCGACCAGCCCAGACCCGTCAGCGCACCAAGCAGCTGCTCGCGCCATGGTGCGACCGGGGCGATCGGAGTCGGCTCGCCGCCGGGCGTCGCGGGTGCAGCGAGCATGCCGACCTTGTCGCGCAGATCGAGGACCATCCGCTCGGCGCCCTTCTTGCCGATGCCCGGGACCCGGGTCAGCACGCCGATCTCGCCGAGCGAGATCGCAGCGCGCACCTCGTGCACCGGAAGGGTCGAGAGCACAGCCTGCGCGACCTTCGGTCCGACGCCGTTGGCAGTCTGCAGCAGCTCGAACAGCTCACGCTCGTCGTCGTCGGCGAAGCCGTACAGCGTCAACGAGTCCTCACGCACCACGAGGCTGGTAGACACGTTCGCCTGCTCTCCGACGCGAAGCCGCGCGAGGGTGCCCGGAGCGCAGTGCACGAGCATGCCCACCCCACTGACCTCGATGACAGCGGCGCTCGGGCCCAGACTGCGGACCGTTCCGGTCAGCGAGGCGATCATCGGCCTCCCGCCTTCGCGCCAGCGGCCGCCAGCGCCTGCTGGTAGCGGCTGACCGCGGCCCCGCGCCAGATGTGGCACGTGGCGATGGCGAGCGCGTCGGCGGCATCCGCCGGCGTGGGGGGATCCGGTAGGCGCAGCACGCGGGCGACCATCAGCTGCACCTGGGCCTTGTCTGCCCGGCCCGAGCCGGTCACGGCGGCCTTGACCTCGGACGGGGTGTAGAGGAAGACCGGGACTCCCGCCTGGGCCGCATGCAGCAGGACGACGCCGGATGCCTGCGCGACGCCCATGACGGTGCGAGTGTTGTGCTGGCTGAAGACCCGCTCGATGGCGACCGCCTGGGGGCGATAGATCTCGATGTGGTGCTGGATCGCCTCGGCGATGAGCACGAGCCGTTTGGCGACCTCGAGGTCGGAGGGCGTGCGGGTGACGGCGTGGTGCAGGTGCACCAGCGGCTTGCCGGCGCGTCCTTCGACGACGCCGAGACCGCACCGGGTCAGCCCGGGATCGACCCCCAGAACTCTCATCCGACGCCCTTTCTCGCACACCTGTTCGAGATGTCAGCGTAGGTCATTCAGCGGCCCCGGCCCGGCCGAACACGCCGGGGAGGTTAGTGGTCGATCTGGGCCATGACCTCGTCGGAGACGTCGAAGTTGGCGTAGACGTTCTGCACGTCGTCGCAGTCCTCGAGCGCCTCGATGAGCTTGAAGACCTTCTGCGCCGGCTCGGCTTCGAGCGGAACGCTGACGCTCGGCAGCCAGCTCGACTCGGCCGAGTCATAGTCGTGACCGGCCTGCTGCAGGGCCTCGCGGACGCCGACCAGGTCGGTCGCCTCGCTCACGACTTCGAAGGACTCCCCCAGGTCGTTGACCTCCTCAGCGCCGGCATCCAGCACGGCCTCCAGGACGTCGTCCTCACCGAGGCCGTTCTTGGGCAGGATCACCACGCCCTTGCGGCTGAACATGTAGGCGACCGAGCCCGGGTCGGCCATCTGGCCGCCGTTGCGGGTCATCGCCGTGCGCACCTCGCTGGCGGCGCGGTTCTTGTTGTCGGTGAGGCACTCGATGAGCATCGCCACGCCCGACGGCCCGTAGCCCTCGTACATGATGGTCTGCCAGTCGGCCCCGCCGGCTTCCTCACCCGCGCCGCGTTTGCGCGCGCGCTCGATGTTGTCGTTCGGCACCGAGTTCTTCTTGGCCTTGGTGATCGCATCGAACAGCGTCGGGTTTCCGTCCGGGTCGCCACCACCAGTGCGGGCCGCGACTTCGACGTTCTTGACCAGCTTGGCGAACAGCTTGCCTCGCTTGGCGTCGATCACGGCCTTCTTGTGCTTGGTGGTCGCCCATTTGGAATGCCCGCTCATGCGCCGCCCTTCTGTGTCGCGATTCGCGCCGGCCGGGCGCGTGAAAAGAACACGCGACAGGGTACTCGATGGCGGCGCCTACCGCCCAGTGCCGCAATAATCCGAGCATGGACCAACACCTTCCGGACGAACGCCGGTGCCGCGGTGCTCGCCGAGCTGCTGCGCGGGCACGGGACTGCCTGTGAGGTGACCTCCTCTGCGGACGGCGCGACGTTCACGGTCGACCAGCAGGCGTCGGTGTTCGTTCGCCCCGGCTCGTCCGAGGTAGTCGCGCAGATCTGGCAGCGTCTGTTCGAGGGCGCGCTGGCGTGCCATGGTCACCGGCTCACGCTGCAGCGTCACGGCCTTCACTGGGTGGTCTGCGCCTAGCTCACGACCCCTCCGGAGCGTCGTTCGGCCCGGCCGGGACGGACGATCGCAAGCCCTCGATCGCCACCCAGGGAAGGAACAGCTGCACGAGCGGGCCGATCGCCAGGGCGAACAGCACGGTGGCGATGCCCACCGTGCCGCCCAGCAACCAGCCGATCGCCAGGACGCTGAGCTCGATCAGGGTACGCATCAGTCGGATCGAGCCGAACCCGCGCTCGTGCAACCCCATCATCAGCCCGTCTCGAGGGCCGGACCCAAGTCCAGCGCCGATGTAGAGCGCCCCCGCGAACCCGACACCCGCCACACCGAAGACGATCTCGGGGATCCGGATGGCGAGCAGCTCGCTCGGCGGCACCACCCACAGCGTGAGATCGGCGGCGATTCCCACCCAGACGGCGTTCGCGATCGTGCCGATCCCGAGTCGCTGCCGTAGCGGGATCCAGAGCGCTATGACCAGCAGTCCGACGATCACCAGCACCGTGCCGAAGCTGAGCCCGGTGCGCTTGGCGAGGCCCTCGTGCAGCACGTTCCAGGGGTCCAGGCCGAACGCCGCACGTACCTGCATCGCCATGCCGATGCCGAACAACGAGAGACCTGTGAACAGCTGGATGGCGCGGCGCGGCCACCGGTCGGCCGGCACGGGCAGGAAGACCCGCGGCAGGGTGGCCTTCATAGATGGGAAGGCGTTGATCACTCGTCCACCCTGTCGGCATACTGGACTGGTAATCCATATCCACCTGGAGAATAGTGGCCTGAATGTCCAGCAATGTGCGCCCATCTGCTGTCGTTCTCGGCGCGCTCATCGGGGATTGGCATTCGGCGTCCGGCCCTGCCTACCGCCAGCTCGCGAGCGCGATCCGTCAGGCGGTCCTGGACGGACGGCTGTCGATCGGGGCACGGCTGCCCGCCGAGCGTGAGCTGGCCGCAGCGCTCGGCGTGTCGCGGACGACGGTGGCCGGCGCCTACTCCGCGCTGCGCGACGAGGGCTGGCTGGCCAGCCGGCGCGGCTCGGGCAGCGTCATCACGGTCAGCAGCGGGAACTTCTACGAGAACGGCCTGATTCCGGCGCGCACGCCGGTCGACCCGGACGCCGACATCATCGACCTGACCACTGCGGGCCGATACGCACCGCACGATCTGCTCGATGATGCAGTCGACCGCGCCGTCGAACGAATGCGGGCGCTCTACCGGACCGACGGCTACTTCCCGATGGGCATCGGCGAGCTGCGGGAGCGGATTGCCGATCGCTACACGGCGGACGGCGTCGACACGTCCGCCGACCAGATCCTCGTGACGAACGGGGCCCAGCACGGCTTCTCGCTGGCGTTCGGCGACCTGAGCCATGCCCTCGACCGCGTCATCATCGAGTCGCCCACGTACCCGATGGCGCTGGACCTGATTCGCTATCTGGGAAGGGTCCCCGCTCCCGTTGGTCTGCTGCCCGGCCATGAGCAGCCGTGGATGCACGACCTCATCCAGTCCGCCTTCCGGCAGAGTGCGGCCAGCACCGCCTTCCTCATCCCGGACTTTCAGAACCCCACCGGTGCGCTGATGGACGCCGCCACCCGGTCGGTCGTCATGGAGGCTGCCGACCAGGCCGGCACCTCGGTCATCGTCGACGAGTCCTTCCGGCTCATGGCCCTGGACGAGCTCGAGATGCCCCCGCCGATGTCCTACTTCGACACCAGCGGCTCGGGGGTGTCGATCGGCTCACTATCGAAACCGGTGTGGGGTGCCCTGCGGATCGGGTGGGTCCGGGCAGGGCCCTCGGTAGTGGCGCGTCTGGGCGTCGCGCGGGCGCTGGGCGACATGTCCGGTTCCCTCCTCGACCAGCTGATCGCGCTCGAGCTCATGGACCAGCTCGACACGCTGGTCGCGGACCAGGTGGCGCGGCTCCGGGTAAGCCGTGACGTCCTGGCGGGGGCGATCGCCGATCTCGCTCCCGACTGGGACGTCATTCATCCGCCCGGCGGCGCGACGATGTGGGTCCGGCTGCCGCAGGCAGTGGCCACCGACGCGGCGCGGATCGCTCCGCGCTTCGGTGTGGTGATCGTCCCGGGAACCCGGTTCGGACCGGACGGGACGATGGACAACTACCTTCGGCTACCGCTGACGCTCGAGCCGGATCGCCTACAGGCAGCGGTTCCCCGAATCCTGGCCGCGGTGGAGGCCGCAGAGGCCACCTCCCGGCCGGCCGGTATAGACGGCTGGCTCACCTGATCCGTTACGCCCTTGCCACGATGGTCCGACAAGAAGTCGCCGAACCGGTCGCCTGCTGTGTATAGGAAGTAACGGGCTGTGCACAACCTCGTGCCGGTCGGAAATGTCTGTAGGTGCGGGTAAATTTCCTTGTATGACAGCGATCCAGCCCGATGGCATCGGCACGAGCGGGGCGTACGACGCGACTGCTCGTCTTTGTGCCCTGGAGGCTGGAAACTCAGCGCAGCGTGAGCTTGCGCGGCTGGCTCGGCGCGTGCTCGACCTCGCTGACGAGTCCACCACGACCGACGAGGATCAGCCCGACGCCTACCGAACGGCAATCGCTGGAGTAGATGCGATCGAGTCGATCGCATCCTCTGTCGAAGCGTCGAAGTCGCGGCTCATCGCGGAGGCCTACGCGCGTTCGCATCGCGCGCTCCTCGATGGCGACACAGCGCCCGGCGAGACACTCCGCCATCTGGACGGCAAGGCCAGCACCGTTCTCTCCCGATCACAGATCACCGGCGTCGATCTCGCCGTCGTACTACGCATTTCCGCTGCTGCTGCGAAGCACCGCGTCGAGGAGTCGGTACGGCTGGTTCACGAGATGCCGCACACCCTCGACCGGCTCGATCGTGGTGAGCTCATGGGATATCTGGCCCGCCGCATCGTCGATGCCACCGCCGAGCTCGCACCGGAGCAACGCTCGCAGCTGGACGCCGAGGTCTGTGCCGCTCCGCTATGCGCCAGCGGTCGGACCGGCCCGGGCGCCACCAGGGCCACGGCGCGAGCAGTGGGCAACCGCCTTGATACGGCGCTGAAGCAGGCTGGGAAGCCGCCGGAGACGGCGCGGAAGCGGCGAGCAGGCTTTGCCGGTCGGTACGTGCGTTTCGGCAAGACGCTCGACGGCATGACCAACCTGCACGGCTCACTGCCCGCCGTCCAGGCTGCCGCGATCGACGCGCTGCTCAACGATCTGGCGGGGACGGCAACGGACGACGACCCGAGAACCCTGGAGCAGCGCCGGGCTGATTCCTTCCTCGCCTGCTTCACCGGTCCGGCGGCGCTTTCGCCCGCGGCGCAGTGCAACGCCGGCATGACGGTGGCCTCGTTCGACGAGGAGGGCGGCTTCGTCGTCGTCGACGAGCCGCAGAACGACGTCGCGCAGGACATCTGGCGCGCCATCCGGCTGCTGGGTGCGTGCCTCGACCTGACGATTCCCGACCCGGGCACGGCGAGGGTCGACGTCACGGTTCCCCTGGATGTGCTCGCCGACGCCGGCGGCGCGTCGAGTCACCAGAACCAGACGGCAGTAGTGCGCGGCGTGGGGCCGATTCCGGACGACGCTGCCCGCCGGTTGGCGCGGGATGCACAGCTGCGCCGGATCGTCATCGATCCGGTGAGCGGCCAGCCCCTGGACGTCGGTCGCCGGCAGCCGTCCGAGCGCCTCAGAGCAGCAGTCCTGGCCCGGGACGGGCACTGCCGGTTCCCGGGCTGCCAGCGAGTCGCCTCGCTCGACCTCGATCACCTCGAGCCCTACCGTGACGATGCGCCACCCGAGGGACAGACTGCTCCGCCGAACCTTCAGGTGCTGTGCCGCGAGCATCATCGTGCAAAGCACCAGCTTCCCTGGAGACCCGTCGTCGACTCAGACGGGGTCATCACCTGGCGCAACGACCTGCTCGGCATCGTCGACCGAGCGTGAGCCCGATCAGCGCAGCGGCGCGCCCCACTGCGTCTGCTTGCGCAGGCCCGGCTTGAGCACCTTGCCGCCGGGGTTGCGCGGAAGCGGCTCGCCGGCGATGTGGATGAACTGCGGGATCTTGAAGTCGGCGAGCGCACCCTCGAGCTGACGCACGATGTCCTTCGGGTCCAGCTCAGCACCCGGAGCGGGGACGACGACCGCCCCGACCTTCTCCCCCATCACCTCGTCGGGCACGGCGATTACCGCCGACTCGGCCACGCCGGGAATCGCGGCCAGCGCGTTCTCCACCTCTACGCAGTAGACGTTCTCACCGCCGCGGTTGATCATGTCCTTCGCCCGGTCCACGATCCGAACGAAGCCGTCATCATCGATCCGAGCCAGATCGCCGGTATGCAACCAATCCCCGTCGAAGGCGTCGAGAGTTGCGTCGGGCTTGTTCCAGTAACCGGTCGTGATGTTCGGTCCTCGCGCGAGCAGCTCGCCCACGCCCGACTCGTCGGGCAGGTCGATCGCCAGATCTACCACTGGCATCGCGAACCCGACGGTATCGGCGTGATCAGCCGCGAACTGGTCGGGCAGGACCGTCATCAGCGACGCGGACTCGGTCATGCCGAAGCCGTTCTTCAGCCCGGCCTGCGGGAAGGCCTCCCGCAGCTGGTGCACCAGGGCAGGGGCGATCGGGGCGCCGCCGTAACCGACCCACCGGACGCCGCTCATGTCGTACGACGAGAACTCCGGGTTCAGCATCATCAGCTTGTAGACCGCCGGAACGGTCGTCACGGCGGAGATCCGCTCGTCGACGATCGTCTGCATCAGGGTAATCACGTTCAGCTCGGGCAGGATCACGCTGGCACCGCCGACGTACATCGCCACGAGCAACTGGCTGTTGCAGCCGGTCACGTGGAACAGCGGCACCGAGATCAGCGTTCGGTAGTCCGCGCCGATCGTACGGTCGAAGCCCATGCCGCGACACATGTTCTCGGTGTTGGTCAAGAAGGCCTCGTGCGTGGTCTGCGCGCCCTTGGGACGGCCGGTCGTGCCCGAGGTGTAGAAGATCCCCGCGAGGTCCTGCAGGTCCTTGCCCTCGGCGACATACGGATCGCCGTTCGGCAGCGGCTCTCCGGCGCCGAATACGAACGAGGCTCCGCAGTCCTCGAGCACGTAGTCGATCTCCGGCTGGGCGAAGCGGGTGTTGACCGGGACGGCGACCGCGCCCGCGAGGAGGGCTCCCCAGAACGCCAGTACCCAGTCGTTGCCCGCTGGGGTGAGGATCGCGACCCGGTCTCCGTCCTGGACGCCGGCAGCGCGAAGCCCGCCAGCGACCCGTGCGGCAGCGTCCCACACCTCGCGATAGGTCATCCGGCCGCCGCCCACCTCGATGATGCACTCGGCGTCCGGTCGCTGCTCGACCTGCTCCTGGAACAGGGCGATGAGCGAGGCCGGAAGCTCGGTGTAGTGGGCAATCCCGTCGGCGTCGCGCTCGATGCCGTCGGTGCTCCAGGGTGCCTTGCCGACCGGGTGTGGGGTGATCTGCTCGCTCATCAGCATTCCTTTCGACGCGTCTGCAGTCACCTTAGCCGCACACCCGTGACAGGGTCACCAGGAACCACCACGCCTCCCGCCCCGCCGCCGGAGGATCCTCCGCCACTGAAGGCAGAGCCTCCGCTGGACCCGCTGCTCGACGAACGCGCTACGGTGCTCACCGATTGGACAGTGGACGAGAAGTTGACCAGCCAGCTGGGCGAGGCGCTTTTCCAGTCTCCGGAGTACCAGCCGGGTTGCTCGGGGATACGCCCCGCGGCGCTGAGCTCGGCACAGACTCGCGTCCAACGCTCGACGACGCCGAAGATCATCGCCCACGGCAGATACCTCGAGAAGATGTCCTGACCTTCCTCGAACTGCAGATGGTCGGCTTCCGCCGTCCTCAGGTATGTCTCGAAGCCGTCGATCTGATCGAGCACTGCCCGGCCCGTGGCGCTGCGGCCGCGCCCACGCACCCGGAGCGTGAGCACGATCATCAGCACCCCGGCCGACATCACGATCGCAGACCACACCCCCGCGGCACTGCCCTCGTGGTGCCGGTTGAAACGACTCACCGTCCCGGTGAGCACGGGGATGGCGAAGATCACCAGGAAGACTCCGAGAAGCCGGTAGATCGATCGCCACCGCGTGCTCTGCCGGCTGAACCAGTCGGCACGCTGGACCGCGCTGCGCACCTGGGTGAAGGCTGCCGACGCCCCGCTGCCCAAGGCCAAGCGCAGCCGCTCGACCGAGACCGGGCTGGCCCCGAACCAGCACTACAGCGGCGGCAAGACCGGCAAGGGAAAGCCCCGCTATGAGTACGTCACCGACGACAAGGGCCGCATTCGCGGCGCCTACGGCGACCTCAAGCTCAAGCCCGAGGGCCAGAAGCGCGGCAGCCACAACTCCAAACCAGCCGGCAAGGTCACCGGTGATGACGCTGGCCACCTGTTCGCTGACCGCTTCGACGGCGCCGGCGGGTTGGACAACATCGTCGCCCAGGCCCGTGACCTCAACCAGGGCGCCTGGAACAACATGGAGCAAAAGTGGGCCGATGCCCTGAACTCGGGCAAGAAGGTCGAGGTGTTCACCGAGGTCCACTACGGTAGTGGCAGTAGACCAACAGGCTTCACTGTCAGGTACGAAATCGACGGTGAACCGTTCAAACAAACCTTCGACCAGTAACCCGATGGGGAGCGACGCTCGCAAGCCGGCGCTGAGCTGACCCGGCGGCACGCCACCGTCAGGCACGCCACCGTCAGGTGAGCCCCGGGCTCCAGGACCCATCGGGACCACCCATCCACCAACAAGCCAACCGATGGAGGAAGCATGAGCGAGGCGTCCAACGAACAGGTGCAGCACGCATACGAGGCCTACACCAAACACACCCTGCAGGCAGCGGTCAACTACATCGAGGGTGACCCAGCGGTGGACACGATCTGGATCTACACCCTGATCAACCACGGCGCCCTGGAAACCACGGCCTTCTTCCGCTTCAACGGCACGTTCGTGGACGCCTACGACCTCGCCGAGGCCGACGCCAACCGGGACTACGACCCCCACCAACTGGTCAGCGACCTGGCCCGCGACGAACATCGCGCCCTGGGCAAGGCACTGAAACTCCTGCCGCAACCCCCCGAGCGCATCATCACCACCTACAACCCACAGTCTGGCGAAGTCAAGGGCGACTGGGACTATGAGGGCGTCATCCTTGACGAGGACGACACCCCGGGGCGGGCCCGCGACCGCTGGATCACGTCCATGGGCGGCACTCCGCTCCTCACCTAGGCTGGGTTCATGGCCCACGCCCAGATGTTCGACGAGGACGACCCCACACTGGCTCGCCTGGTGGTCGCGCAGCAGCGCGGTCTCGTGCGGACGGGTCGCCTTCGACCAGTCAACCAGGGTGAGCACCCGGTTGCCGCCATTCGACGCCCCGACCTGCAGCACTCCACGCTGCGCGAGATCGAGGATCGTGGCGGCCAGCTGGTCCGCTCCTGGACTGCCCTTGCGCAAGTAACCCGCCTCGGCGGGACTGACGCCCTTGGGCGGCGAGAATGCCACCGGGGGCGTGATCGAGCCGTCCTCTGTCACGACCTTGGGGCGGCCGCCTGCTCGCATGGCGTGTTCGAGCCCGCCGGCCCTACCCAGCAGCCGATCTGCCGCGCGCCCCCGGGGACCGTTACCGTGACGGTCACCTGATCGATCTGGGCGACCCACCTGTTGCCGGTCGTATTCCAGTACAGCTCGGTGTCGCCCTCCTGCGCGTTGAGCGCGCCCACCACGTCGTAGCTCAGCACGTAGGTCTCGGCCGGATCGACGGTCTCGGTGACCGTCCCGATACGGTACTCGGCGTACTCGGTGTGGTGGTCAGTGCTCGAGCGGTGGCTCAGCAGCACCTCGGACGATGCCCCGGTGGGGCTCGAGACCATAAAGTTCTCGATCACGTACCGGCGGTCGCGGTCCTCGTCGTACGGCGTCCTCGTCAGCAACTCGCGAATGATGCCGTGGTTCCCGCCGGCGCCGAACACGTAGTCGATCGGCTCGGTGACGTGCACCGTCCCGTCGGGATCGACGACGTACTGGAAGTCATACGCCGCGATGCGGTCCCGGCCCGTCGCGGGCGCGGACGGTCCCGCAGGCAGCGTCGAGATCGCGACGATGACCAGCAGCACCAGAGTGCCCGTGCGGGTGATACGAGGTAGTAGTACCGACCGCTGCATGGCGCTGCTCCTCACGCCCCACGGTGCTGCCGGCCGACGGCCGCCGATCCTCCGCCGTGAAGTGGTCGGTAGGAGGGCTCGTGATAAGCATCGGTTCCCGGGCCGCGTCGAACGGCGGCCGGCGAGTCACCAGGAGCCGCCGCCACCTCCGCCGCCGCCCCCGCCGGAGAAGCCGCCTCCGCCGAACCCGGACCCGCCGCCGAACCCGGAGAACCCGCTGTTGCCGCCGCTTCCGGCGCTCGGCACCGGGGTGGGAGCCGCGGACGCCGAGCCCACGTGGTTGTTGAACGACGAGATCCAGATGTACGAGTGCAGCGGGTCCCACGGCCCGTAGTACCAGTACGGCTGGGCCGGGATCCGGCCCGCGGCACTGAGCTGGGCGCAGACCTTGGTCCAGCGCTCGGTCACATCGAACACGACCGCCCAGGGCAGGTACTTGGAGAAGATGTCCTCGCCCTCCTCGAACTTCAGCTGATCAGCCTCGGCGGTACGTAGGTAGAGCTCGAAGCCCTCCACCTGGTCCATCACGGCGCGTCCGGTGGCGGTGCGTCCCTGTCCGCGGCCGGTGCGCGAGATGATCAGCAGCAGCGCTCCGGCGATGATGCCGCCGGCGCCCCAGATGCCGGCATTCGTGCTCGCACCCCCGCCGGCGTACTGCATGAACGCCCACGCGAGGAGGACTATCCCGCCGCCCAGCAGGAAGATGCCGAAGCCGCGCAGCTTGGAGCGGTTGCCGCCCAACCCGCGGCTGAACCAGTTCCGTCGCGCTATCTGCTGCGCCAGGCCCGAGCGGAGCTCGCGCGCCGGCACGTACAGCGGCGGGTTGACGCCGGGCGAGACGTCGTTGGACAGCGAGATGACGTTGCCGTCCTCGAAGACCCGGGCGAGCAGCTGTTCCTCGTGCGGATAGATGGCCTTCGAGGCATCGGCCAGCTGCAGCTTGCGGCTGTCCTCGCGCTCGTTTCCGATGACGCGGACGGCGCCGCGCTGCGCGAGATCGAGGATCGTCGCCGACAGCTGATCCGGGTCGGGCCCCGGGCGCCGCAGATAGCTCGCCTCCGCCGGGCTGACGCCTCGGGGTGGGGAGAAGGCCACTGGCGGCACGATCGAGCCGTCGTCGGCGACCGTGCGGGCGCCGGCGCCGCGGCTGCGAGACCGCGCGGCGTCCGGCACCACGCCCGGGGGCACACCAGCGAACCGTCGATCACGCGACTCCCGACGCGTGTAGAGCCCGTATCCGGCGACCGCCGCGATCGCGGCGGCACCGATGCCCATGTTGACCGGGGTGAAACCGGTCGAGTTGAGGAAGGTGGGCCGCTCGACGATGATCTTGTCGGCCTGGACCTCGTTCCGGTCGATGCCCACGTCGATGGTGACGCCCCAGTGGGAGCCGTTGGCCAGCGACGACGCGGTGAAGGTGGCCGATCCGTCGTCCGCGGTCTGCGCAGAGTCGCAGCTGGCATCGGAGCCCTGCTCCCCCATCCAGCACGCCACCTGCGTGGCGCCGCCGGGCACCTCGACGCTGATCGTCACCTGGTCGATCTGGGCGTCCCAGTTGTTGCCGGTCGCATTCCAGTACAGCTCGGTGTCGGCGTCCTCCTGGGCATTGAGCGCGCCCTTGATCTCGTAGCTCAGCACGTAGGTCTCCGCGGGGCCGACGGTCTGGTTCGCCGATCCGATCTGGTACGAGTCGTAGACCGTCCGCCGGTCGAAGCTGGTCTTCTGGTTGACCGAGTACGACGTCGGCGCGCCCGTGGGGCTGGAGATCTCCATATTCGAGATCTCGTAGATCCGGTCCTCGTCCTCGTTGTACTCCACCCGCACCAGCAGGTCCCGGAAGATGCCGTGCCGCCCGTAGCCGGCAAAGGAGTAGTCGATGGTCTCGGTGACGTGCACGGTCCCGTCCGGATCGACGACGTACTGGATGTCGTACGACGTGATCCGGTCACCGTACTCGGCGTTGGCCGGCACTCGGCCGAAGATCGTCAGGCAGGCGAGCACCATCAGCGCGATGAGCATGATGCGCGAGCCGCGGCGTACGCCGGGAGCAGCAAGGATCTGCGGCACTGGGCCAGCCCTCCGTCCGTGGTGATGAGTCGAGGTCATCGTACGTCGGTGGTATCCGGCGGCACCGGCTGCTGCGGTCGATCAGTAGCCGGCGGCCCCGGGCTCGTCATCGATGTCGAAGTAGCACGGGAGGGGGATGCTGCGCCCGAGCCCGAGCATCCGCGGCACCCGCTGGGAGCGCAGCGCGGCGGACGCGCGCACCGCATCGTTGTAGAAGGTGCGCGCCACCCGCACCCTGGTGCAGGCCTCCGCCAGCGCGTCGTTGATTATCGGGAGCCGCGCGATCAGCGCCGACACGGCGTTCTCGGCGGCGGCCCGCTGGTCACGGTCGGCATCCAGTGCGCGGTGGATGATCTCACCGCCCACAGGCCGGTGCGTGGGGTACTCGTCGAGCGCATCACGCAACGACGCGGCCCGGCGCAGCAGTGCGGCGTCCAGGCTCTGCCACGCCGCCTCACAGCGGGCACCCAGCCGGTCGATGCGACCGGCGGTCCAGGTCACCCACACCGCGAGCGCGGCGAGCACGAGGACGCCGACGATCAACCAGACCACAGCTCACGAGGTTACTGGGCCGATCCCCTTCAGATAGCGGACGGCGTCCGCCTCGTCGATGATCTCCGCGTACTTCATCTGCAGGTCGTGCAGCGCCGCGTCATGGGCCGGGCGGTCTCGGTCGCCGACCCCCTCCCGCACGATCGAGGAGTCCTTCCGGTCCTAGCGGCCGACGACGGTGCGGTAGACCGCGAGCACCTTACGGGCCACGACCGACCAGTCGTACTGCTTCACCACCTCGGCGGCCGCAGCCCGCCGCGCCTCGGTCGCGGCGGTGTCGGTCAGGGTGGCGATCAGGCCGGAGGCCAGCGCGTCGCTGTCCCCGACCGCGGTCAGCATGCCCGCCCGCCCGTCGTCGAGCACCCGCCGGAAGGCGTCGATGTCGCTGGCGATGACCGGAGCGCCGGCCGCCATCGCCTCGGCGAGGATGATCCCGAACGACTCCCCGCCCGTGTTGGGTGCACAGTAGGCATCCAGTGAGCGCAGGAAGCGGGCCTTGTCGCCCTCCGACAACGGGCCGAGGACGTCGACGCTGTCGGCCAGCTCGACCGGCAGCTCGGCGACGAGCTGAGCCTCGTCGCCGCGGCCGGCGATGGCCAGCCGGACGCCGGGGAGCTCCCGGACCACTCGCACCATGGCCGGCAGCAACACCTGCAGGCCCTTCCGAGGCTCGTCGAACCGGCCGAGGAAGCCGATCGTCGGGCGGCCGTCGCACAACGCCGGGATCGGCTCGGCGGTGGCGAACGGCTCGACGAACACGCCGTTGGGGATCAGCACGGCATCGCCGCCCAGATGCTCGACCTGCAGTCTGCGCGCCAGCTCGCTGACCGCTATCCGACCGGAGATGCGCTCGAGGAAGGGCTGCAGCGGCGCCTGCAGGGCCGCGAGGGTGCGCGACCGCTCGGTCGCCGCGTGTACGGTCGCGACGATCGGGCAGCTGGCCATCATGCAGGCGATCAGCGAGAGGCTCAGGGTCTGCGGCTCGTGCACATGGATCACGTCGAACTCGCCGCGGGTGAGCCAGCTGCGCGCGCGGGCGCCCGAGACGACCCCGAACTGGATGCGCGCCACCGATCCGTTGTAACGGATCGGCACGGCGCGGCCCGCGTCGACGACGTAGTCGGGCAGGTCCTCTGATCGCTGCACCGGCGTGAGCACGCTGACGTGGTGCCCCTGTGCGAGCAGCGTCTCGGCGAGGTCGCGGATGTGGAACTGCACGCCGCCGGGGACATCCCAGGAGTACGGCGAGACCATGCCGATGCGCAACGGCCGCTCGTTCACACGTCCGGCCAGATCTTCTGCAGCATGTGCCAGTCCTGCGGGTTGCGCCGGATCAGGTCCGTGTAGATCTCAGCGAGCTGGCCGATGCCCGACATCACCCGCTCACGCAGCCGGCCCTCGGAGGGCATGACGATCTCGGGGTAGTACACAGTCCGCCAGCCCTCGGCAGTGAATCCCAGCTCGAGCGGGATCAGCGCCGCGCCGGTCTGCAGCGCTAGCAGCGCCGGGCCCGACGGCATCGTCGTCCGACGTCCGCAGAGCTCGGCGCTCACCCCGTTGCCCTGCAGGTCGCGATCGCCCAGCAGCGTGATGCTCTCCCCCGCGTTCAGCACCCGCTTCAGGACCGCGACCGACGGCTCGGCGCCCCCGGTAAGTGGTACGACGTCCATCCCGAGAGACTCCCGGTAGGCCTTGAAGCGCTCGAACAGCGACTCAGGGCGCAGCCGCTCGGCCACGGTCGTCATCGGCAGACCACGGGCCTTGCAGTACACGACCGCCGCGGCGTCCCAGTTGCCCGAATGGGTCAACGCGATCACCACGCCCCGGCCCTGCGCCAACGGGGCCTCGACGTTCTCCCAACCGGTAGTTTCGGTACGGCGGTCGACCTCAGCCGGGTCCATGGTCGGCAGCTGGAAGGCCTCACGCCAGTAGCGCGTATAGGAGGCCACGGCCCGGCGCAGCAACGCGTCGAGCTCGGCCTCGGTCGGGTGCGGTCCGATCACCTGGCGGAGGTTGGCGCGTAGCTGCGCGAACCCGCCGGGCTTGCGGACGACGGCCGCGGCGGCGAGGTCGAAGGCTCCGGCGGCGACGGGTCGCGGCAGCCGCGGGACGACTGCCCAGCCGGCGGCGAACCCGCGGTCCAGCAGTCGCTCGCGCCGACCGACGGCGCGAGCATCTGCGTCCGCACGGCCGCTCATGCCGGCCGCTTCTCGGCCAGCTCGGCCGACGACTGCAGATAGACCGTGCGCATCCGCTGCCACACCGTGTACGCCGAGATCGCCGTCAGCAGCCAGAGCGCGGCGTCCAGCACGTACGGGACGCCGACGCCCTGCAGGCCGAGCCCGACCAGCGCGATGATCAACCGTTCTGCCCGCTCGGCTATGCCGACATTGCAGCTCAGGCCCACGCCCTCGGCACGCGCCTTCACGTACGACGTGACCTGCCCGAGTACCAGGCATAGCAGTGCTGCCGTGAGCAGCCACGCATCGTCCTTCTGCATGCCGTACCAGTACGCGATCGAGGCGAAGATCGCCGCGTCCGACAGCCGGTCGCCGGTGGCATCGAGGACGGCGCCGAACTTGGACACCTTGCCGGTCGCGCGGGCCATCGCGCCGTCCAGCAGATCGAGGAACACGAAGAAGGTGATGACCAGGCATCCCGCGAACAGGTGCCCGCGGCCCACGAGCAGGAAGGCAGCCAGGATCGTCCCGAGCGTGCCGACGATCGTGACGGTGTTCGGATGCACCCCGACCTTGCTGAGCGCCTCGCCGATGGGTTTGAAGACGCGGCCGAAGAAGTCCCGCGCCGGGGAGTCGTTGAGCATTACGAGCCAGGATACGGCTCTGCGGACCAGGCCTCGGCCAGCAGGGCGCGCGTGTCCGACAGCAGCTGCGGCAGCACGCGGGTGCCGGCGATGACGGGCATGAAGTTGGTGTCGCCGCCCCAGCGGGGAATAACGTGCTGGTGCAGGTGCGCGGCGATGCCGGCGCCCCCGACCGCGCCCTGGTTCATGCCCAGGTTGAAGCCCTGCGGCGCGGACACCATTCGGATCACCCGCATCGCCTTCTGGGTGAACGCGCCGTACTCGGCGACCTCGTCCGCATCGATGTCGGTGTAGTCGGGCACGTGCCGGTAGGGGACGACGAGCAGATGCCCGGCGTTGTACGGATAAAGGTTCAGCACGGCGTACACGAGCTCACCCCGAGCGACGATCAGGCCGTCCTCGTCGCTCATCCTCGGGATGGAGCAGAACGGGCATCCCTCGAGGTCCTCGGGATCGGATGGTTTGTTTTCGCCCTTGATGTAGGCCATCCGGTACGGCGTCCAGAGCCGGTCGAAGCCGTCCTTGCGGGGGTCGTCCATCACTGCCTCGGCTATCGGCTACGGCCGGTCGGGAACTCGGACTCGCCGGACGGCGGATCGTTGCGCCGCGAGCGTACCCAGCTCACGATCTCATCGATCGCCTGCTCGACCGGTACGCCATTGCGCTGGCTGCCGTCGCGGAAGCGGAACGAGACGGCGCCTGCCTCGACGTCCTTGCCGCCGGCGAGCAGCATGAATGGCACCTTCTGCAGGGTGTGGGTCCGGACCTTCTTCTGCATGCGGTCGTCGGAGTGGTCGGCCTCGGCGCGGATCCCCTGCGCCCGTAGCCGGTCGACGACGTCCTGCACGTAGTCGCCCTGCTCGGCGGAGATCGGGATGCCGACGACCTGGACCGGTGCCAGCCACGCGGGGAAGGCGCCGGCGTAGTGCTCGACAAGCACTCCCATGAATCGTTCGATCGAGCCGAACTTCGCGGCGTGGATCATCACCGGGCGCTGACGAGAACCGTCCGGCGCCTGGTACTCCAGCTCGAAGCGCTCGGGCTGGTTGAAGTCGTACTGGATCGTCGACATCTGCCACGAGCGGCCGATCGCGTCACGGGCCTGCACGGAGATCTTCGGGCCGTAGTACGCCGCGCCGCCCGGGTCGGGGACGAGCTCGAGACCGGAGGCGATGGCGACGTCCTCCAGAACCTTCGTCGCCTCGGCCCACTGCTGGCCCGAGCCGATGAACTTGGTCGAGTCGTCGTCGCGGGTGGACAGCTCCAGGAAGAAGTCGTCCATGCCGAAGTCGCGCAGCAGCCCGAGGATGAACTCCAGCAGGTTCTTGATCTCCTCCGCGGCCTGTTCGGGCATGACGTACGAGTGCGAGTCGTCCTGGGCGAACCCGCGCACGCGGGTCAAGCCGTGGACGACGCCGGACTTCTCGTAGCGGTAGACGTGCCCGAACTCGAACAACCGCATCGGCAGCTCGCGGTAGGAGCGACCACGGGAGCGGTAGATCAGGTTGTGCATCGGACAGTTCATCGCCTTGAGGCGGTATTCCTGGCCGGGCTTGGTGACCTCGCCGTCCGCGTCGGTCTCCTCGTCGACCACGAGCGGCGGGAACATCGTGTCGGCGTAGTAGGGCAGGTGGCCGGAGGTGTGAAACAGCCCGTCCTTGGAGATGTGTGGGGTGCCGACGTACTCGAAGCCCTCCTCGATGTGGCGGGCACGGACGTAGTCCTCCATCTCGCGCTTGATGACGCCGCCCTTGGGGTGGAACACCGGCAGGCCGGAGCCGAGCTCGTCGGGGAATGAGTACAGGTCGAGCTCGACGCCGAGGCGGCGGTGATCGCGCCGCTCGGCCTCCTCGAGACGGTGCAGGTAGGCATCGAGCGCCTCCTCGGTCTCCCAGGCGGTGCCGTAGATGCGTTGCAGCTGCGGGTTGCCCTCTTTCCCGCGCCAGTACGCCGCAGCCGACCGCATGATCTTGTATGCGTTCAGGTAGCGGGTGCTGGGCACGTGCGGGCCGCGGCACAGGTCGCCCCAGACGCAGTCCCCGCCGCGCATCGCGACGTTGTCGTAGATCGTGAGCTCGCCGGAGGAGTCGACCTCCATGACCTCGCTGTCGGCGGATGTCCCGGTGCCCTTGTCGGTGATCAGCTCGACCTTGAACGGCTCGTTCGCCAGCTCAGCACGCGCCTGCTCGAGCGAGTCGTACCGGCGGCGGACGAACCGCTGGCCGGACTTGATGATCTTCTTCATCTGCTTCTCGATTGCCTGCAGGTCCTCCGGGGTGAAGGGCTCGTCGACCTGGAAGTCGTAGTAGAAGCCATCGGTGATCGGCGGGCCGATGCCGAGCCTGGCCTCGGGGTTGATGGCCTGCACGGCCTGGGCCAGGATGTGCGCGGTCGAGTGGCGGATGACGCTGCGGCCGTCGTCGGTGTCGGCCAGCACGACCTCGACCTCGGTGTCCTGCTCGGGAACCCAGGCGAGGTCGCGCAGCGCGTCACCGTCACGGACGACGATCGCGGCCTTGGCGCCCTTCTGCTCGAAGCCCTCGTCGTTGACGACGGTCTGCGCCGAGGTGCCCGCGGGGACCGTCACGCGTGGTGCAGGCTGGGACGAGGCGTTGACCGATGACACGAGTGCGGCTCCGTTGGATAAAAGTAGCGGGGAATGGACCGCTGCTCATCGTACGGCCACCCAGCGCCGGCCCTCGGGCAACGTCACGATCCGCCCCCATGCTGAGCGCTCCGAATCCTCATGAGCCCCGCTCGCTTCGCTGTGCGACCTGCACGACCCGGCCGGTGAAGATGGCGACGAGCTCGCCGGTGTCGGCGACCGTCACCGGGATGTCGTAGATGCCGTTGCGTCCGCTCCTGCCATAGCGCATCCGCTCGGTTGCGGTGGCCCGCAGCCGCTGGCCGAGCTGCGCCGGGGTGACGTACTGAATGTCTGCGTGGGCAGCGACGTTCAGCGCGCCCACCGAGTTCGACGCATACGACAAGGCGATGTCGGCCAGGGTGAACAGCACGCCGCCGTGACAGGTGCCGTGCCCGTTGCACATGTGCTCGGCGACGGTGAGCTCGACGGTCGCCGCACCGGTCCGGATGCTCACCGGCTGCACGGTCAGCCACTCGGCGGCGCGGTCTGCGGCCACCATGTCGGCGATGTGCTGGTTGGGGAAGTCGATCGGCATGCACCGATTCTGCCGGGCCGAGTCACAAACGAGAAGAACCCGGCCGAGGCCGGGTTCTCTCTTGCTGGTGGGCGATACTGGGTTCGAACCAGTGACCCCTTCGGTGTGAACGAAGTGCGCTACCGCTGCGCCAATCGCCCAGGTGCGAACAAGGACGATACCACTAGCGCCACAGCGGAACCCAGTCGGGGACCCACCCCGGCACGCCGGTGATCCTCAGCGCGAGCACGACGACGCCGTACACGAACAGCGCAGTCGCCAGGCCGATTAGCAGCCGGATCCAGATCGGCTGGGAGTTGACCCAGCGGGTCCACGACAGCACGTGCCGCTTGGTGAAGTGCAGCAGTCGCTCGGCCCAGGCGAACTCCGTGGCGAGGATCGCCAGGCCGGCGATCACCACCAGCCAGCCCGGCCCCGGAAACGGAATCATGACGATGCCCGCGAGGAGCACGACGGTGCCCACCATCCCGACCCCGATGCGGTAGGCAGTCTTCAGCGCGGGCTTGCGCTCGAGCCGGTGGCGGAACCCGAGCCGGTCGGCGACGTCGTCGAGTAGCCCCGGCTCGTTCGGGTACACCGGCGACGCGCCCCGGACGTCAGCAGCGTCCTCACGGCGGACTTCCTCATGGCCAGGGGAGTCTGAGAGCGTGCTGATGGCAGGTCTCCTCGATCCGGGATTGGGCATGGTCATTGTGCCAAAGACCCGCTGGCGCCTCGAACGGATCCGTCGTGAACGAAGAAACTCTGCATTCGCCTTGACCGGCGTGATCTGCACCCAAAAGCGCGACCCCCGCGTGCGGGCCTGCACGGAGTCGTGTAATGTTCTTTCTCGCTGCTTCGCACGATGCAGCGATGCGGACGTGGCTCAGTTGGTAGAGCATCACCTTGCCAAGGTGAGGGTCGCGGGTTCGAATCCCGTCGTCCGCTCGCAAGACGCCGACGAGCGCGGTGTCGCACGCGGTGGCGTGGCCGAGAGGCGAGGCAACGGCCTGCAAAGCCGTGTACACGGGTTCAAATCCCGTCGCCACCTCCAAGGCAGCACTGACAACTACACAAGACCCGGGCGATTGGCGCAGCGGTAGCGCACTTCGTTGACATCGAAGGGGTCACTGGTTCGAACCCAGTATCGCCCACCAGAACGCGACGAGGGGCTGACCATCATGGTCAGCCCCTCGTCGCGTTCTTGGGATGCCGCAGCGGCTAGTTGAGCGTCATCGAGAAGGTCGCGGTGTCGACCTCCACCGACGGCTGGGTCTCGAACGGGAAGGTGATGATGCAGGTCTTGCCCTGGTCTGTCTTCTTCAGGCCGATCGACATCGCGTAGTCGGCGGATTGACCGGCCGGCAGCTGCTCCGGCCCGCCCATCTCGATGCTGGGGAACACCCACGCGCTGCTTCCCTCGCAGTCGACTTCCGCGTACAGCTGGGTGCCGCTGAAGTCCAGCGTGTAGGTGGACTTGTTCTCGACGTGGAAGGGCAGCACCCGGCCGACCTCGTAGCTCAGCAGGCCCGGGATGTCGTTCTTCTCCTGTGCGGGGCCCAGCGTGACCGACGTGCCGTCGGTGTAGGAGTACGGCTGGTCAGGAGCGGCCGCTGTGCCACCGTCTCCACCCTCGGACGACGAGGCGGACGTCGACTTCCCCGAGGTCTTAGAAGTCTCAGACGGCTTCGAGGTCTCCGATGTCTCTGAAGGCTCCGTGGACTCGACCGGTGCGGCGGTCGCGGTCCCCTCGACCTCCTTGGTGCACGCCGCGCCCGCGAAGAGCACTGCGCACGCGCCGCCGACACTCACGATCTTCTTGGCCGTGCTGATCTTTCCTGCCACGAGAACTACCCTTCGACGTCGTTGCCCGGTCCCCCGCTGGCACGTGGGCGCTAAGCCTGTGTGACGCAAGAGTACCCGCCGCGGATTCAGTCACGTGGACGGCACCGCAGGAGGGTCAGCCGCCGAATGTCAGATCGAGAACCGCGCCGGGGTCGGCCGAGCGCAGGGGGCCCGCGCCGAACCACCCGGCACGCTCCACAGCGGGACGCGCGGAGTCGTCTACCGGCGTGACCACCGCGGTGCGGTCGGCCACCGCCACGCCGTGGCCGAGCGGCTCCAGGTGCCAGCGCAGCCGCGCCAGCTCCCGCTCGGGCGCGCCCGCACGCGCCGCGATCCGCTCGGTGGCGCCGATTCGTTCGGCCAGCGCCGCGGCGTACGGCACGAGACGCTGCTCCCAGAGCTGCTGCACCTGCTCCTGCAGGTCCGCCACCGTGCCACTGTTGTCGAGGACGACATCAGCGATCGCCAGCCGCTGCTCGTCGCTGGCCTGCGCTCGGATCCGGGCCTCCGCGTCGTCGCGGTCCATGCCGCGGGACTCGGTGAGCCGCTCCAGCCGGATCCGGTCGGGCGTCATGACGACGACCACGAGGTGGAACGACGGCGCCATGCTGCCCTCGGCGAGCAGCGGAATGTCGTTGACGATCACGGCGTCCGGCCCGGCCTGTTCGATGAGCTCGACGCTGCGCGCGCGCACCAGCGGGTGCACGATCTGGTTGAGCTGCTGGCGTGCCGTCTCGTCGGCGAACACCACCTGGGCCAGCGCCGGGCGGTCCAGTGCGCCGTCCTCGGCGAGGACGCCCTCACCGAAGGTCTCGACGATCCGGCGCAGCCCGTCGGTGCCCGGCTCGACCACCTCGCGAGAGATCTTGTCCGCATCGACCACGGTGGCGCCGAGCGCCGACAGCGCACTGCTCGCCGCGCTCTTGCCCGAGCCGATCCCACCCGTCAGTCCGAGGTTCAGCACGCTGAACTCCTGTCAGATTTGTCACGCGATAACAGTTCAGGAACGGCCGGCCGCGGTCGCGTGTTGCGCGCGTCCCCGGCACGGCCACGACCTACTCTAGGTGTCGATACTCGGATCTTTGCCAGCACATCGCGGAGGAATGTCATGTCGCGTCACGCCCTGCCCGCCCGGCGCGGTCGACACCGCTACGGACGCGCGGACCGGATCTACTGCCGCGAGCTTCCGGCCGCCCGGGAGTTCTATGCGATGTACGCCCGGCCGCGCCGATGGTGGCACATGTTCACCATGAGCCGGTCGCGACACTCGCTGGAGTGGATGCGCCAGACCGGGCAGCAGGCACGACCGGTGCTCGCGATCATCATGTCGCTCTAGCGCGTAGCGGACGAACGAGAAGACCCCCACCCGGGCCCGGGTGGGGGTCTTCTGGTCAATCACGGTGCGAACTACTCGCTTCCGCCGCCGGCGAGCTTCTCGCGCAGTGCGGCCAGCGCCTCGTCCGAGGCCAGCGTTCCCGACGAATCGCTGGTCGAGGAGAACGATCCACCGGTGCCCTGCTCGATCGCGGCCTCGGCGTCGGCCGCCTTGGCCTCCTCGATCTGCTTGATGTGCGCCTCGTAGCGGGCCTGGGCGGCGGCGTACTCGCGCTCCCAGTCCTCACGCTGCTTCTCGTAGCCGGGCAGCCACTCCTGGGTCTCGGCGTCGAAGCCCTCGGGGTAGATGTAGTTGCCCTGCTCGTCGTACTGGGCCTCCATGCCGTAGGCCTCGGGGTGGAACTCCGGCTTCTCGCCACCCTCGCCCTCGTTGGCCTGCTTCAGCGAGAGGCTGATCCGGCGCCGCTCCAGGTCGATGTCGATGACCTTGACCATGATCTCGTCGCCGACCTGGGCGATCTGCTCCGGGATCTCGACGTGGCGCTCGGCCAGCTCGGAGATGTGCACCAGGCCCTCGATGCCGTCCTCCACGCGCACGAACGCGCCGAAGGGGACCAGCTTGGTGACCTTGCCGGGTACGACGTGCCCGATCTGGTGGGTGCGGGCGAACTGGCGCCACGGGTCTTCCTGAGTCGCCTTCAGCGACAGCGAGACGCGCTCGCGGTCCAGGTCGACCTCCAGCACCTCGACGGTGACCTCGTTGCCGACCTCGACGACCTCGCTCGGGTGGTCGATGTGCTTCCACGACAGCTCGGAGACGTGCACCAGGCCATCGACCCCACCGAGATCGACGAAGGCGCCGAAGTTGACGATCGAGGAGACGACGCCCTTGCGGACCTGGCCCTTCTGCAGCTGGTGCAGGAACTCGCTGCGGACCTCCGACTGGGTCTGCTCGAGGAAGGCGCGACGCGACAGGACCACGTTGTTGCGGTTCTTGTCGAGCTCGATGATCTTTGCCTCGATCTCCTTGCCGACGTACGGCTGCAGGTCGCGCACGCGGCGCATCTCCACCAGCGACGCCGGGAGGAAGCCACGCAGGCCGATATCGAGGATGAGGCCGCCCTTGACGACCTCGATGACCGTTCCGGTGACCGGCTCATCGGCCTCCTTGAGCTCCTCGATCTTGCCCCACGCACGCTCGTACTGCGCGCGCTTCTTCGACAGGATCAGGCGGCCTTCCTTGTCCTCCTTCTGAAGGACCAGCGCCTCGACCTCGTCACCGACGTCGACGACCTCGTTGGGATCGACATCGTGCTTGATGGACAGCTCGCGTGAGGGGATGACGCCCTCGGTCTTGTAGCCGATGTCGAGCAGCACCTCGTCACGGTCGACCTTGACGATCGTGCCGGAGACGATGTCCCCGTCGTTGAAGTACTTGATGGTGGCATCGACGGCGGCGAGGACGTCCTCGGCCGATCCGATGTCGTTGATGGCGACCTGGGGGGTCGTGGTGGCGCTCTCGGTGGTAGCGGTCATGTAGCAGGTTGCTCCGGACAGGAATGTGGTTGCGGGTCGCGTCATAGGTCCGATGACGAACGGCGCTGTCATGAACACGAACCAACACCAACGACTGGAGGAGACTCGCGCGCCGCAACGACGTCCGACGGGCACGGCCTGCTCCATACCGAGGCAGCGCAGACCTATAGCGCACGACCCATCCTACGCACCTTGTCCATCCAAGGCCAGACGAGCCTGTTCGGCCACCCGGTGCCCTGGGTCACAGAAGTGGGCAGGATGGTGCCATGAGCACCGACTCCCCCGCGTCGCTTCGCCTCTCGCGCCTGGCGGCCGCGCTCGACGACGTCGCCGCCACCCGCGCCCGGTCGGCGAAGACCGCGAGCCTCGCCGCACTGCTGGCGGAGTGTCCTCCGGCCGATCTACCCGCGCTGATCGGGCTGCTGGTGGGCAGACCGCGCCAGGGCCGGATCGGGATCGGCTTTCGTGGGCTGCTGGCCGCTCGGGAGTCGGCGAGCGCGCAGGCGGAGTCCGCGTTGACCGTGGCGGACGTCGATGCGGCGCTGCAGCGCTACGCGGGGCTGTCCGGCCCGGGATCGGCCGGTGCCCGGCGGGTCGTGCTGAGCGAGCTGTTCTCGCGGGCGGACGCCGCCGAACAGGATCTGCTGGTGCGCAGCCTGGGCGGCGAGGTGCGCACCGGCGCGCTGGAGGGGGTCCTCACCGATGCTGCCGCTGCCGCCGCCGGCCTGCCCGCGGCAGCGGTGCGCCGCGCGGTGATGCTGAGCGGGTCGCTGGCCGGCACCGTCGTCCTGGCCATGCAGGACCCGGAGGCGATAGCCGCGGTCGGCCTACAGGTCGGCACCGCGATCCAGCCGATGCTCGCCTCACCCGGCGCGAGCGTGGACGACGCCGTGCACGCCTTGGGGCTGGCCTCCGTGGAGCACAAGCTGGACGGCGCCCGCATCCAGGTGCACCGCGACGGCGACCGCGTCTCGGTGTACACCCGGTCGCTGGCCGACGTGACCGCGCGAGTGCCGGAGATCGTCGATATCGCCCTGGGCCTGGACTGCCGCCAGGCCGTGCTGGACGGCGAGACCCTGATGCTGGACGAGGACGGCGCGCCGCGGCCGTTCCAGGAGACCATGAGCCGGTTCGGCGCCGACGCCGCCCGCGAGCAGGTGCTCGCCCCGCGGTTCTTCGACCTGCTGCACCTCGACGGGCGGGACCTGCTCGACGAGCCGCTGCGGGTGCGCCGCGAGCTGCTGCTGCGGCTGGCGTCCGACCACGTGATCGAGGGGACCGTCACCGACGACCCCGAGATCGCGCGCACCGTACTCGAGCAGGCCCTGGCGCTCGGGCACGAGGGGGTGCTGCTCAAGGCCATCGACAGCCCTTACGCAGCAGGGCGTCGCGGAAGATCGTGGCTGAAGGTCAAGCCCGTGCACACCTACGACCTCGTCGTCCTCGCCGCCGAGTGGGGCTCGGGCAGGCGGTCGGGGTGGCTGTCGAACCTGCACCTCGGAGCCCGCGACCCACGCGGTCAGTACGGTGAGCCCGGCGGGTTCGTGATGGTCGGCAAGACCTTCAAGGGGCTCACGGACGAGCTGCTGCGGTGGCAGACCGAGACCTTCCCGAAGTACGAGCAGCGCCGTACCCGCGGCGCTGTCTTCCTGCGCCCCGAGATCGTGGTCGAGATCGCGATCGACGGCGTGCAGGCATCGCCGCGCTATCCCGGCGGCGTCGCGCTGCGCTTCGCCCGCGTCAAGCGCTACCGGCCGGACAAGACGGCTGAGCAGGCCGACACGATCGATGCGCTGCAGCGCCTGCTGCGCGGTTGAGCTGTGACGCGCCGTCCTAGGCTGGTCGTATGACTCTCACTCCCCCGAGCGGTCTCGGGCCGCTCGCCGGGGTGGCCCAGCGGCTGGTCGATCAGACCGAGGCATCGCGGGCATCGCGGCACTGGTGGGACATCGACGCCGACAGCTATCTGCAGGCCCATGCCGAGGACCTGGGCGAGGTTGACCTCCTGTGGTGTCCCGAAGGCCTGCGGGAGCGCGATGCCGGATTGCTGGGCGAACGGTCGAAGCTGGCCGGCAGGCGGGTGCTGGAGGTCGGTTGCGGGTCGGCGCCCGCGGCCAGATGGCTGGCATCGGTCGGCGCCGACCCGGTGGCGTTCGACCTGTCCGGCGGCATGCTGCGCCACGCGGTCCGAGCAAACGCCCGCACCGGGATCGACGTCCCGCTGGTGCAGGCCGACGCCACCGCACTTCCGTTCGCGGACGAGTCCTTCGAGCTGGCCATCTCGGCCTTCGGTGCGATCGCGTTCGTCGCGGACCCGGCGCTCGTCATGCGCGAGGTCTTCCGGGTGCTGCGCCCCGGCGGGCGGTTCGTCTGGTCCACCAACCACCCGATTCGCTGGATCCTGCCCGATTCGCCTGATCCGGCCGACCTCACCGTCCGATCGTCGTACTTCGACCCGAGCGCCTACGTCGAGATCGACGATGCCGGCCGGGCGGCGTACGTCGAGACGCACCGCACGATGAGCCAGCGGGTGCGCGACATCCTCGGCGCGGGCTTCGTGCTGGAGGACCTGATCGAGCCGGAGTGGACGCCGGGGCGCCAGGTGGTGTGGGGCCAGTGGTCGCCTGAGCGGGGTGCGCTGGTGCCCGGGACCGTGATCTTCAACTGCCGAAAGCCGTGACGGCGGCCATCCGCATCGGGATGGCCGCCGTCAGGCGGTGGTGCTGCCGGGCTAGCGGCGCTTGTTGACTTCCTCGGTCGCCTGCGGGACGACATTGAAGAGGTCGCCCACGACGCCGAAGTCGGCGAGCTCGAAGATCGGCGCCTCGGGGTCCTTGTTCACGGCGACGATCGTCTTGGCCGTCTGCATGCCGGCGCGGTGCTGGATGGCGCCGGAGATGCCGCACGCCACGTACAACTGCGGCGAGACGGTCTTGCCGGTCTGCCCGACCTGGAACTGATGCGGGTAGAAGCCCGAGTCGACCGCTGCACGCGAGGCACCGACGGCACCCTTCATCGAGTCGGCGAAGGCCTCGATGACCTTGAAGTTCTCCTCCGAGGCGACACCACGACCGCCGGAGACGACGATGTTGGCCTCGGTGAGCTCCGGGCGCGAGCCGGTCGATTCCTCAATGCGGTCCAGGATCGCCGACTGGCGGGCGGCGTCCGACAGCTGCACCTGGACATCCTCACGAGCACCGGCGCCGGCCTGGGGCTGGGCGGAGATCGAGTTCGGGCGCACCGTGATGATCGCGACCGGGGTCTTGACCTTCGACTTCACGGTCATGGAGCCGGCGAAGATCGACTGGGTGGCGGTGCCGTCCCCGTCGATGTCGACCGCGTCGGTGAGCAGGCCGTTGCCGGTCTTCAGCGCGAGTCGGCCGGCGACCTCCTTGCCCTCCTGGCTCGAGGCCAGCAGGACCGCAGCCGGCGACTTCTCGTTCACCAGCTGGGCGAGCACCTCGGCCTTCGGTGCGACCGAGAAGCCGTCGACCTCCTCGCCCTCGGCGACGTAGATCTTCTCCGCGCCGGCCTCGCTCAGCGCGCCCGAGAGCGCGTCAGCGCTACCTGCTGCCCCGATGACGACGGCCGCGGGCTCGCCGATGGCGCGCGCCGCGGTGAGCATCTCGGCGGTGGTCTTCTTCAGCTCGCCGTCCGCTGCCTCGACAAGAACAAGTACTTCAGCCATGGTGGTCTCTTCCTTTCCTTGCCTAGACGAGCTTCTGGCTGGCGAGGTACTCGACGAGCTTCACGCCGCCGTCGCCCTCGTCGGTGATCTTCTCGCCGGCCTGGCGCGGCGGGCGCGGCGCGGCCTCGAGCACCTCGGAGGTGGCGTTCTCGAGCCCGACCTCGGATCCGTCGATGTCCAGGTCGCCCAGCGACCACTCGTCGATCGGCTTCTTCTTCGCCGCCATGATGCCCTTGAAGGACGGGTAGCGCGGCTCGTTGATCGTGTCCCACACCGAGATGATCGCGGGCATCTGCCCCTGGACGACCTCGAAGCCGCCGTCGATCTGCCGCTCGATCGTGACGACGTCGTCCTCGATGCCGATGCTGCGGGCACCGGTCAGCTGGGTGGCCCCGGTCAGCTCCGAGAGCATCGCCGGGATGACCGACACGCGGCCATCGGTGGACTCGGCGCCGGTGAGCACCAGATCCCACTCGAGCTTGCCGAGAGCGCTGGCCAGCACCTTCGCGGTGCCGACGGCACACGAGCCGGCGATCGCGTCATCGGTGACGAGCACGCCCTGGTCGGCGCCCATCTGCAGCGCCTTGCGCACCGTGTCGGTGGCGGAGGACGGCCCTACCGAGAGCACGGTGACCTCGCCGTCGAAAGCCTCCTTCATCTTGAGGGCTTCCTCGATGGCGTACTCATCCATCTCGTTGAGCACGAGGTCCGCGTTCTCACGGTCCACGGTCTTGTCACTATCAGTAAGCGTGCGGGGGTTGCCCGAGTCGGGCACCTGCTTCGCGAGTACGACGATCTTCATCGTCAGCCGAACCTCCTGTGGGCGGGAACCGCACCAGCGTACGCCGGGTGTGGGTGATGCACATGGCACTCAGGCCAGTCTTACGAAAATATCGCGACCTCTGCTTAGGCGCGATAGGCACCCCGCCCTCGGTCGTGTGACATTGGCGGGGTGCGTTCTCCACCAGGATACGTTGCCGACCCCTGGCACGATGGCGTTGTGGACGACTCCCTCACCCTTCTCGCCGTCACCGACGTCCATGGCGCGCTCACCGACTGGGACTACGTCCACGACCGGCCGACCGACGAGGGCGGTCTGGCCCGCGTCGCCACGGTGGTGCGCGAGATCCGCGCCGTCACGCCATCGACGGTGCTCCTCGACTGCGGCGACAGCATTCAGGGCAACCCGCTCACCGCTCTGTACGCGAGCGAACCGGACGGCGTGCACCCGGTCGCCGACGTGCTGAATCACCTCGGGGTCGACGCCGCCGCGCTTGGCAACCATGACCTGGACTACGGGCTGGAGCGACTCTCGGCATACGCCGCGGACTGCGACTTTCCCGTTCTCGCGGCGAACCTGTCCCCCATTCCCGGGGTCGCCTCTCGGGTCATCCTCGACCGGACGCTGCCCCGGCTAGGACCGCTGCGGCTTGGCGTCGTCGGGCTGAGCACGCCTGGTGTCATCCTCTGGAATGCCACGCACCTCGCCGGCCGGGTGAGCACGAGGGGCATCGTCGAGGTGGCTGCCGAGCAGGTCCGGCTGGTGCGCCAAGAGGGCGCCGACCTGGTCGTCGTGCTGTCGCACTCCGGAATGGGCCCAGGATCGTCGTACGGCGACTCGCTGCCGTGGCCGGAGAACGACACGCGGCGATTGATCCGCGAGGTGCCGGGGATCGACGCGGTCGTGCTGGGCCACGCGCACGAAGAGCTGTCTGGGCACGAAAGATGCGTGAGCACCGGCCAGCTCGTGCCGTACGTCGAGCCCTCGTGCATGGGGCTGCGTCTGGGCCGCATCGACCTTCGGCTGCGGCGGGCCGGCGACGGGATCACCGTCGTTGACAGCGTGGCGCGCACTCTGCCGACGCAGGGCACACCGGATTCGTCCGTGACCTCGCTCGTGTCCAAGGCGCACGGGCAGACTCGCGCCCGGCTGGCCAAGGAGATCGGTGTGGCCGCCGCCCCGGTACCTGCGAGTCCGGTGGCCGCCGGGCCGTCACCGATGGCCGACCTGCTCAACCACGTGCAGGCGGAGTGGGCCACCGACCGGCTGGCTGGTACGCCGTACGCCGAGCTTCCGGTCATCTCGGCCGCCGCCCTGCACAGCGACCGGGAAGGCCTCCGCACAGGGCCAGTCCGGGTACGCGATCTGCACCGCATCGCACCGTTCGAGAACCGGCTGCACGCCCTGGAGCTCACTGCCCGCGACGTGCTCGGCTACCTGGAGCACAACGCCCGCTACTTCGGTCCCGAGCGGATCGCGGATTTCAACCACGAGGCGCTGGGCGCAGCCACGGCGCGGGTCAGCTACTCGGTCGACCCGGGCGCGCCCGTGGGATCCCGCGTGAGCAACCTGCGCATCGACGGCCAGGCCCCCGCGCCCGAGCAACGCCTGGTCCTCGTGGTCAGCAGTTACCGGGCTTCCGGTGGCGGCGGATTTCCCGCTACCGCTGGGAACCAGCCCATCGTGAAGAGTGACGAGCAGCTGCGCGAGCTGCTCGCCGCGTGGATCGGTCGGCATACGCCGTTGTCGCCGGCGGCGATCAACCGGTCGGCATGGGAGATCCTCCCGCACCGCCGTCGGGCTCCCCGCCCGTGAGAGACTCGCCGCGATCGTCACTCGGCTCCCGCGGATGGAGAGACGCATGAGCCATACCCCCGCTCTCACGGGAAACTGGCGCGCCCTCGCGGCCGCACTTTCGCTGGCATGGCTGGGAAGCGTCATCGCGTTCCTCGTCATCACCGTCGGTGGGACTACGCATCGGCTGGCGGGGATCGGCTTCATCCTCGTGATGCTCGCCGGGCTGACCGTCCTGGCCCTGTTGCGCAACCTCGGAAAGGTCATCGCGCGGGAAGCGACTGCCCCCGGACCGTGGGAGGTTCGCCTCACGGCCGCCAGCCTCGCCCTCCTGCTCGCCGGCTGGGCGCTGTTGCTCTTCTCCTAGTCGCGCAGCATCTCGGCGACCAGGAACGCCAGCTCCAGACTCTGCGTGGTGTTCAGCCGCGGGTCGCACGCCGTCTCGTAGCGGCCGGCCAGGTCGTCGTCCGACAGCTCCTCGGCACCGCCCAGGCACTCGGTCACCGGTTCACCGGTCAGCTCGACGTGGATCCCCCCGGGATGCGTACCCAAACCCCGATGCACCTCGAAGAAGCCCATCACCTCGTCGAGGATGCGATCGAAGTGCCGCGTCTTGTAGCCGTTCGAGGCCGAATGGGTGTTCCCGTGCATCGGGTCGCACTGCCACACCACCTTGCGGCCCTCGGCAGTCACCTTCTCGACCAGCGGCGGAAGCGCGTCCCGAACCGTGCCGTTGCCCATCCGCGTGATGAACGTGAGGCGCCCCGGGACGTTGTCCGGGTTCAGCCGGTCGGCGAGCGCCAGAGCGTCGTCGGCCGTGGCCGTCGGGCCGAGCTTCACACCGATCGGGTTGGCGATCCGCGAGAAGTACTCGACGTGCGCGCCGTCGAGCTGGCGGGTGCGCTCACCGATCCAGATCATGTGGCCTGACAAGGCGTACGGCTTATCCTCCTCCAGCCGCGTCAGCGCCTGCTCGTACTCGAGGATCAGCGCCTCGTGGGATGAGTAGAGGTCGACTCGACGCAGCGCCTGGTCATCGACGCCGCAGGCGGCCATGAATCCCAGCGCCCGGTCGATCTCACGGGCGATCTGCTCGAAGCGCTCGCCGGCCGGGGACCGCCGCACGAAGTCGCGGTTCCAGTCGTGCACCTGGGCCAGATCGGCCATGCCGCCGTTGGCGAAGGCCCGGATCATGTTCATCGCCGCGGCCGCATTCGCATAGGCGCGCAGCAGGCGCGAGGCGTCGGCCTCGCGGGCTTCCTCGCTGGCCTCGATTGAGTTCACCATGTCGCCGCGGTAGCTCAGCAGGCCGAGCGAGTCACGATCTGACGATCGTGGCTTGGCGTACTGGCCGGCCATCCGACCGACCTTGACGACCGGCGTCCCGGCGCCGTAGGTCAGCACGACCGCCATCTGCAGCAGCGTGCGGGTCGTCTCGCGCAGGTGCGGTTCGGTGTTGTTGTCGAAGGTCTCGGCACAGTCGCCACCCTGCAGCAGGAACGCGCGGCCCTCGGCCACCTCGGCCAGGAGGCTGGTCAGCTCGTCCGCCTCCGCGGGCGCCACGATCGGCGGGACCGCCTCGAGAGTCTGCACCGTCGTGGCCAGCAGCGCCTCGTCCGGCCAGATCGGCTGCTGCACGATGGGCTTGGCGCGCCACGCCTCGTCGAGGTCGATGAGGGCAGCAGGCTTCTGGATGGGGATCGACACGGGATGCTCGGATCTCTCTCAGGTTCTCGGGGCCGTGACGACTGTACGGCCGCCGTCCAGAATAAGGGAAAGGCGTCTCACGAATCGGGCGACGTTGGCCACCGGCCGATCGCATGCATCAGCCTCCACCGCTCCAGGTTGACGCGGGCATCCACCAGCGCGTCGTGCGCCCCGGAAGGCGCCGCGGGCAACGTGGGCGAACCAAGATCGATCCACCGCTGCTTGAGCTCCCGAGTGAAGCGCGGGATTTCCCGCGGCAGATCGGTCATCGACCCCCAGAGCTGGCACAGCGCCACGTGGTCGTAGGCCGCCACCCACGCCCATAGCTCGATGGGCTCGCCGGGCTCCATCAGGAAGCCGAGCACCTCGTCGCGGATCTGCGACCGGCTGCGCCAGCGACGGTCGGACGGCGACGGCAGCTTGTCCAGGACATTCGCTCGCACCCACGGCCCGGCCTTCGACGGGTCGTGCTCGCTGTTGATGGCGTAGTACTCCCGACCCGTCTCGTCGACGAGACCGATGGATACCAGGTCGATGGTGATGCCGTCCTCGATGAACTCCGTGTCGTAGAAGTAGCGCACTACCCAGCCGTTCCCTTTCGTCGAGCGAGCCGGAGGTCCGGCCGGCGCCGCATCCCTGAGCGTACGGGGCGCCGACCGGCGCGGTGGCGCGAAGCGATCGACCGCGCCAGGGCGTGGGACCGACGACTGGCGGCTACGGCTTCTCGACGTCCTCCAGGCTGCGCTGCGGGGCCTTGGACGCGGCGCTGAGCTCGCGCACCACCTCATCCGCGCTCTTGCCCGTCTTGTCCATGCCGGTCTTGACCTTGGCCGCGTAGAGGTCGACGTACTCCTGCCCGGACAGTCGCTTGAGCGCGAGCATGATCTGGTCGGTGATCTGCCGCTCGACGGTGGTGTTGCCCGAGCTGCCCTCGAACCCCGAGAAGTCCAGCGGGGCGCCAAAATGCACCTCGACGCGACCCCGCCTCCACATCTTCGACCCGGGCGGGTTCACGACGTCCGTGCCGACCATCGCGACCGGGATGACCGGGACGCCGGACTCGATCGCCATTCGGGCCACACCGGTCTTGCCGCGGTACAACCGGCCGTCCGGCGAGCGAGTGCCCTCGGGATAGATGCCGACCAGGTGCCCCTCGGCCAGCAGCCGCTTGCAGGTCTCCAGCGCCGCGCGCGCCGCCGAGCCGCTGGAGCGGTCGATCGGGACCTGGCCCGCCGACGTGAAGAAGAACTTCATCGCCCGGCCCTTCAGCCCTGGGGTGGTGAAGTACTCCTGCTTCGCCGGAAAGGTGACGCGGCGCCTGATCATCAGCGGCATATAGAACGAGTCGGCGACGGCGAGGTGGTTGGAGGCGATCAGCGCGCCTCCGCGCCTGGGGATGTGCTCGGCGCCAGTCACCTTCGGCCGCCCAAACAGACGTAGCAGCGGGCCCATCACGACGAACTTCATCAGCCAGTAGAACACCGCTTGCCGCCTCCGGTTCTGCCACGCGCCACCAACGAGACGACTCTAGGGCATCATGGGCAAGACAGGCCCGCGCGACGGGCCGCGCACGTCCGCGAGATCCAATGTGGAGAACCATGCCCCTCATGCCCGGTGCCGAGCCGTTCGAGAAGCTCGTCGACTCCCCGGCCGGACGCCGCGTGGGCGTTCTGCTCTCGCACGGCTTCAGCGGCACCCCCGCCTCGATGCGTCCGTGGGCGGACGCGCTCGTCGAGGCCGGCCATTCAGTGCTCGTGCCGCGCCTCCCGGGCCACGGGACACGCTGGCAGGACATGAATCTCACCCGCTGGCAGGACTGGTACGCCGAGCTGGAGCGCGCCCTGCGACGGCTGCTCGACCACTGCGACCAGGTGGTCCTCGGCGGAATGTCCATGGGCGGCACGCTCGCCATCCGGCTCACCGAGCAGTACGGTCCGCACGGCCCCGCCCCGCTCGGCGACCGGCTGGTCGGCACGATGCTGATCAACCCGTCCCTGGCCACCGAGCGCAAGGACGCCGTTCTGCTTCCCCTCGCGCAGCGGTTCATCGGCTCGTTCCCGGGGATCGCCGGCGACATCGCCAAGCCCGGCATCGAGGAGATCGCCTACGACCGGCTGCCCCTGAAGGCCGCCTTCTCGCTCCGGGAGCTATGGGCTCTGGCGCGAAACGACCTCGGCCGGTTCACCAGCCCGCTGCTGCTGTTCCAATCGGCCACCGATCATGTCGTGGAAGCGGTGTCCTCCCGCATCCTGCTGGGCGGTGTCGGCAGTGACGACGTCAGCCATCACCTGCTGACCCGGTCCTTCCACGTCGCCACCCTGGACTACGACGCGCCCTACATATTCCAGACCTCGGTCCGCTGGATCGAGCAACGCACGCGCGGGTGAGCAATGAGCACCCCGTTCGCACCGGAGCCAGTACCTGAGCGTGACAACGGGCTCATCGCCGATGCCTATCGCCGGCTGCGCACGGTGGAGCGGCGCGAGTGCGACACCCTGCTCGAGGCGATGGCCCGGGCGGAGGTCGCCTGCTACACGGCGCTGCCGGAGAACGGCGACTACGCGAAGCGGGAGATATTCGTCGACGCCGGCAAGCAGGCGCTCGCGAGCGCGATCGCCGATGCCACCCACGCCCGTTTCGTCAGCCGACGAGTCCACCTCGATGCCGACGAGGTCGACAGCCGGTTCGCCGAGCTCGTCGGATCCCTCGACGCCACCCCGCCCGCGCCTCCGACGGACGCACCGACCCCGTCGGAGCCGCCTGCGGGTCGGCCGACCGGAGCGGGGCCCGACGAGACCGCGCACCCGTGGCGCGGCGCCGGCTCGGACTGGCTCGACGTCCACGATGCGGACGACGACGAGCACTACGAGCCCCCGCCGCCCAGCCCGCTCCCCCAGCCATCACGCAAGGTCATCGCCGGCATCCTGCTCATGATCGCCGGCGCCGTCGCGGTGTTCGCACCGTCGTCCATACCGATCCCCGGCACGGCCGCGCTCGTCGCGGGCGTGCTGCTGCTCGGAGCGGGCACCGTCGTGCTCGTGCTGCAGCTGCGCGACCAGCCCGACGACCCGTTCGACGACGGCGCGCGGGTCTAGGTGATCTCGATCTGCCGCACGAAGGGCTCGTCGTCGGCCGGGCGTTCCGTGCCCAGGTAATCCCTGATCGTCTGCAGCAAGCCGTCCGCGCCACCCGAGCGCTCGGCGAGCACGCCGGCCAACGCGTGAAGCTCCTCGGCCAGGGATCCCACCACGGGCTGCTCGCTCATCGCCACCTCTGCTCGTCGATCTGGAACCGGACCACCAGGGCCCCGGCGTCCGTGCTGGCGCCGGTCACCCTACAACGCTTCAGGGCAGCGGGAAGCTCGACGGGGATCGTCACCCCATCAGTGCTGACCAGGAGCCGGCCCTCGGCGCTGGCCAGCCGCAGCAGGTCCTTGCGCAATCCCTCGACGGGGATTCGCAGCTCGAAGCCGCCATCGATCTCGGCGAGCATCGGTGTGCGGGCGGCGGTCGGGATGCTCGTCGCTGCCGGCGGCACCAGCGTCATCCCCGCCAGCGAGAGCACCCTGGCGGCGGCCAGGCCGGCTTCTGAACGATCGGTCATCGCCAGCCACCTGCGGGGGTCGCGCAGCGCAGCCAGGAGCTCGCGCGCCAGGCTCAGGATGCTCGCCGTCTGGGTCAGGCCCGCTGCTCGCCCGGCCCCGGGCAGCAGACGCCCAAGCACGTCCAGCGGGACGCCGGCCACCCGGTCCTCGGCATAGGCGAGGCCGACCAGCAGGCTCGCCAGCCGCGCGGCGTTCCCCGGATCGGTGCTCAGGCTCAGCCGCTCACCGGCCGTCCCGAGCTCTATGACGACAGCCATCTCTGGAACCAGCGGCAGCGCGAGCGCCTCGTCGAGCCCGAGCCGGCGTACGCCGGTGGCAGCCGAGAGCGCATCGAGCATCGGGGTGAGCCGGCTCCAGTGGGCGGTGAGCAGCGCGGGTGTCTCGTGCGGCCACCGAAGCGTCCGGCCCGCGCCATGCTGATCGGCGAAGGCCTCGGGGTTGGCGCTGACCAGAAGCAGCGACGGGCTCATCGAGCCTGTGACTCGACGCGCCTCTTGAGCTCCTTCAAGGCCGTGTCCATGATGACCTTCTCGGCCTTGCGCTTCATCATTCCCATCATCGGGATGGCGAGGTCGACCGTGAGCGTGTAGGTGACCTTCGTGGTTCCGTCGCCGAGATCCTGCAGTGCGTAGGTGCCCTCCTGCGACTTCTGCATCGAGCCCTTCACCAGCTGCCAGCTCACCGCGCTCGGGTAGTCATCCCAGTCGTACTGCAGGGTGTACTCGTCCTTGATGACGCCTGCGTCGAGACGGAAATCGACCGTCTGCGCCCAGCCGTTCTCGTCTGCCGTGGCGACCTCCGCAGACTTGACGGATGCCGCCCACTGCGGGTACGCCGGAAAGTCACCGATCACCTCCATGATCTGCTCCGGTGCCGCGTCGATCACGATCGACTGGGTCGACTGCTCAGCCATGCGGTGTCTCCTCGGGAGGGTTCGGAACGGGCGCCGCAGCGCCGCTCCCTCCAGCCTACTGGGTTCGTCCGCGGCCGCCGTCGTGGCGGATTGGCCGGTCGTGACCAGCGCGTAGGGTTTACTGTGGTGCGCACCACCTTTGCCGGCCTGCGGAGGTAGCAGGCCCATGACCGTCCAGTGGAGTTCCACGTGCGTGAAGTCACCACCCCCGCCCTGTACGAGTGTCCCGAGCAGGCCAACGCGGCAGACGTCGTGTTCGAGCACGCTCAGGCGCATCCCCATGAGGCTGCCTTCGCGCGGCTGCGCGGCGTGGACACCTGGGAGGACATCTCGCACGAGCAGTTCGCCCGCGATGTCACGTCGTTGGCTCGGGGGCTGCTCGGCGCGGGCGTCCGGCCCGGCGACCGAGTCGCGCTGGTGTCGCGCACGCGGTACGAGTGGGGCGTCATCGACTTTGCCGTGCAGGCGATCCGGGCCGTTCTGGTTCCGGTGTACGAGACCTCCAGCGCCGAGCAGGTGGCGTGGATCGTCAGCGACTCCGGAGCCGGCAGGCTGTTCGTGGAGACGGCCGAGATGCGGACCGTGGTCGACGAGGTCCGCGGCGAGCTGGGCGGGCTCACCGACGTGTGGGTGATCGACCAGGGCGCCTTGCAGACCGTGGGGGATCTCGGTGCCGACATCCCGGAGGACGCCGTCCACGAGGCCCGCGCCGCGACCCGCTCCGACGAGGTCGCCACGATCGTCTACACCAGCGGCAGCACCGGCCGGCCCAAGGGCTGCCGTCTGACCCACGCCAACCTGATCTCCAACTCGCGCAACGCCCTGGCCTACGTCGGCGATTTCATCTACCCCGGGTCCGCGACCCTGCTGTTCCTGCCGCTGGCGCACGTGTTCGCCCGGATCATCCAGCTGGCCGCGTTCACCGGCCGGGCGAAGGTGGGTCATCAGGCGGACATCACCCAGCTGCTGCCCTCGCTCGCCTCCTTCCGGCCGCACTTCCTGCTGGCCGTCCCGCGGGTGTTCGAGAAGGTCTACAACTCCGCCGAGCAGAAGGCCCATCTCGGCGGCAAGGGCAAGATCTTCGACCTCGCCGCCCGCACCGCCATCTCGTGGTCCCGGGGCAAGTCAGCGGGCCGGATCCCGCTCGGAACGCGGGTCCTGCACAAGGTCACCGACAAGCTGGTGGGCTCGAAGCTGCGGGCCGCGCTCGGCGGCCGCTGCACGACCTGCATCTCCGGAGGTGCGCCCCTCGGCGAACGGCTGGGGCACTTCTTCCGGGGGGTCGGCGTCGAGGTGATCGAGGGTTACGGGCTGACCGAGACCTCACCGGTGAGCGCTCTGAACTCCGAGAAGGCGAACAAGATCGGGACCGTCGGCCGGCCGTTGCCGGGCACGACGATCAGGCTGGCCGAGGACGGCGAGATCTTCGTCAAGGGCCCGAACGTGTTCGACGGCTACTGGAACAACGACGCGGCGACCGCCGAGGCCGTCCAGGACGGGTGGCTGGCCACCGGCGACCTCGGCACGCTCGATGACGACGGCTTCCTGACGATCACCGGCCGCAAGAAGGAGCTCATCGTCACCGCGGGGGGCAAGAACGTCGCGCCGACGCTGCTGGAGGACCGGCTGCGCGCCCACCCCTTGGTCAGCCAGTGCATCGTGGTCGGCGACCAGCGACCGTTCATCGGCGCGCTGATCACCCTCGATCAGGAGATGCTCCCCGGCTGGCTGAAGGAGCACGGTCTCGATCCCGAGCTGCCGTTCTCGGACGTCCTGACCAACGACGAGGTGCGAGCGGGTCTGCAGCGCGCGGTCGACTCCGCCAATCGCGCCGTCTCCCAGGCCGAGTCGATCCGCAAGTTCACCATCCTCCCGTGCGACTTGACCGTCGAGGGCGGGCAGCTGACCCCGTCATTGAAGCTCAAGCGCCCGGTCGTGGCCAAGGAGTTCGCCTCGGAGATCGCCGCTCTCTACGACGGGCCGAAGCCGGGATAGCGCGCTCAGCCGTACAGCATCTCGACGAGGTGCTGGGCTTGACGCTGCCAGGTCCACTCGGCGCATACCCACTCCCGCCCAGCACGGCCCATCGCGGCGGCCTGGTCGGGGTCATCCAGCATTCGTGAGACGGCGCTCGCCACTGCGTCGGGTGAACCGGGGGCGCGCACCACCACGCCGGTCCGCCCATCGAGAACTGCCTCGGGGGCACCGCCGGAGGACCCCGCGATCACCGGCTTGGCGGTGGCCGCGGCCTCGAGATAGCCCATGCCCAGGCCCTCGACGTCCCAGCCGAGCCGGCGGGTCCGGGCCGGCATCGCGAACACATCGCAGGCTGCGTACGCCACCGGTAGGCCCTCGTGGCTGGTCGAGCCGGCGAGCACCACCTCCCGCTGCAGACCGAGACGGTCGATCCGTCGCGCGAGCGAGTCGGCGTACCGCCCTCCCCCGACGATCATCAGCCGGGCATCGGGATGCCGACGCAACACCTGGGGCATCGCCTCGATGAGCACGTCCTGGCCCTTGCGTGGCACCAGACGGGAGACGCAGCCGATCACCCGGGTGCCCTCCAGGCCGTGCTGCGCTCTGAACGCCGAGCCGTCAACCGCCGGATGGAAGCGATCGACGTCGACGCCCGGCGACAGCCGCCGCAGGGAGGTATGCGGCGCAAGCAGAGCGCGCAGCCGGTCGCCGGTGAACTCGGTTAGGTAGGTCATCACGTCGAGACCGCGGGAGATCCGGCGCAGCACCTGGCGGCTGCCCGGTGACATCGCCCAGCCCAGGTCGTGGCCGTGGGTGCAGCCCACCAGGCGCACCGCCCCGGCGCGCCGCAGAGCGGGGGCCATCAGGCCAAGCGGCGTCGCGGCCCCGAACCAGACGCGGTCGGCACCGAACCGGCGCATCGTGTCGATGACCGCACGGGTGACCGCCGGGGTGGGCAGCAGCATCCCGGTCGGGTGTCGCACCGTCTCGAACGGGGCGGCCGAGTCGTACTCGGCCGCCCCGTTCGAGGTCGACGCGAACACCGCGACATCCTGCGCGGGCAGCTGATCGATGAGCGCGCGCACGAACGTCTGGATTCCGCCCTCGCGTGGCGGGTAGTCGTTCGTGACGACGAGAACCTTGCTAGACGATTCGGACGCCCTTCTGCCACTTCATCGAGCCCAGCGACACGACCTTGACGACATCACCGGTGGTGGGCGCGTGCACGACCTGCCCATTGCCGATGTACATGCCGACGTGGCCGGGCATCCAGACGATGTCGCCGGGGGCCAGTGCCGACAGCGAGACCGTCGAGCCGGCGCTGGACTGCGCCGAGGACGAGTGCGGAAGCGAGACACCGACCTGCGCGTAGGCCCACATGGTCAGACCCGAGCAGTCGAAGGAGTTCGGGCCCGCGGCAGCCCAGACGTAGGGCGAGCCGAGCTTGCTCAGCGCCGCCTGGACCGCGCCCTGTGCGGTGGAGCTGCCGCCGCTGCCCGCGCTGACCTGCTGCGGCGCACTGGGCGCCGGGGCACTGGAGGAGCTGCTGGAGGACGAGCTACTCGATGCCGAGCTGTTCGATGACGAACTGGTGGACGACGACTCGCTGACGTCCTCGGCCGCGCCCTCGTCGGCGTGACCGCCGGCCTGATCCAGCACGGCCTGCCGCTCGGCCTCGGTCAGCGAGGCGAGCTGCTGCTCCAGCACAGGCAGCTTGGCCTCGATCTCGGCTTTCTTGGCCGAGAGCTGCTGCTCGGTGGCGGCAGCTGCCTCGGCAGCCTTGGCCGCCTCGGCCTCGGCTGCGGCAGCCTGGGCCTGACCGTCGGTGAGCGCCTGGATCGACTGGCCGTAGTGCTCGGAGATCACCGACAGCGTGCTGAGCTTGTCGATCGCGTCCTGCGGTCCGCCCGCGGACAGGAAGGTGGTGACGTCCACCATGGCCGGGCCCTTGTACAGGTTCGCACCGGCGTCGGCAACCTTCTGTTGCTCGTCGACGAGCGAGGCTCCGGCCTGGGTCGCGGCGGCGTGTGCCTCATCCTTGGCGGCGTTGAGCTCCTCGAGCTCGATCTTGGCATCGTTGTACTGCTCGGCGATGGTCGCGATGTCATGCTGGGCCTGCACGATCTGCGCCTGCACGCTCGCCTTGTCGGCGGCGGGATCGGCGTGCGCGGTGGTCGGGCTCAGCACTAGTCCCAGGATGCACGACGTAGCGATTCCGGCGACCCCGAGCGAGCGGCGACCGCGAGTGGTGTTGACAGCCACGAAGGCTTGGCTCCTCTTCCTCGTCTCCGCCTACCGAGTTAGCTGACGGATTCGGGCGGGGAAGGTCGCCCTACGGGACGCGTGGCCCCGATTCACCCCAGTGGAACTAACGTGGGTCCCCGGCACGCCTCGCGGCGTCTCGGCGGCGGCATTCGGTGGGGGCGATCGCTCCCTGGCTCTCCGAAGGCCACGGCTAGGCTACAGGCGTTATCTGTTCGAGACAATCAACCTGCGCAGTTGCGAGGATCACCCCACCCAGCGGGCGCGTCGCTGCTCACTTTCGGACGGATACAGGGGCACCATGCGCAGCGGCGGCACCAGCCCCTCGCCGGCGAGCGCGTCCAAGGCCAGCGCCTCGGCATCCTCCAGCTCGACCCCCATCGGGTCGGCCTCCAGCAGGACGGACATGACGCAGTCACCGCACGCCGACGGCTTGGCCTGGCACGAGTTGCAATCGATCAACATGACCTGAACGCTAACGGCGCGTTCCGACAGTTTTCGGGCCGCAGCGGTTCGGCGAGGAATGTCGGCGCTCACCTTTACGCTGCGCGTCATGCCCCACCCGTCACAGCAGCTCACGCTCGAGGACATCGGCCAGCCCCTTCACGAGACCACCTTCGTCGTCGTCGACCTGGAGACCACCGGCGGGGCCCCGGGTCGCGACGCGATCACCGAGATCGGTGCGGTCAAGGTGTGCGGCGGCGAGGTGCTGGGCGAGCTGGCGACGCTGGTCGACCCGCGGACCGCCATCGATCCGTATGTGCAGGTGCTGACCGGCATCACCGACTCGATGGTCCGTGGTGCGCCGACCATCGAGGCGGTCCTGCCGACGTTCCTGGAGTTCGCCGGCCTGGGGCCCGGCACGGTGCTCGTGGCCCACAACGCGCGCTTCGACGTCGGCTTCCTTCGCGCGGCCGCGACCTCGATGGGCCTCAGCTGGCCGCGGCACCCGGTCCTCGACACCGTTCAGCTGGCGCGCAAGACCCTCGCGCGCGGCGAGGTGCCCAACCTCAAGCTCGAGACGCTCGCGATGCACCTGGGCTCACGCACCCGGCCCGTGCACCGTGCGCTCGATGACGCTCGCGCCACCACCGACGTGATGCACCACCTCCTCGAGCGCGTGGGCTCGCTCGGCGTGCACACCACCGAGGAGCTGCTCGCGCTCACCCGCGAGAGCACGCCTGCGCAGCGCGGCAAGCGCCACCTCGCCGAGGATCTTCCCACCGGCCCGGGCGTCTACATCTTCCGCGACGCGCGCGGCGAAGCGCTGTACGTCGGGAAGAGTGGGCAGATCAGGCGCCGAGTCCGCAGCTATTTCACCAGCAGCGAGCCCCGGGCGCGGATGCGCGAGATGGTCGCGCTGACCGAACGCGTGGAGGCGGTCGAATGCGCGCACGACCTCGAGGCGCAGGTGCGTGAGCTGCGGCTGATTCATGCGCTCCGGCCCCGTTACAACCGACGCTCGAAGCACGGGCGCTCCGCGGTCTGGTTGAGAGTGACCGACGAGCGCTTCCCTCGCCTAAGCATCGTGAACCGGTGGCGCGCGGACGGCGGAGCGCACATCGGGCCGTTCAGCTCCCGTACGGCCGCAGGGCAGGCCGTCGACGCGATCCACGAGGTGCTGCCGATTCGGCGTTGCTCGGACCGGATCACCAGCCGCTCGGCGCCCAGCCCGTGCGCCCTGCTCGACCTTGGGCGGTGCGCGGCCCCGTGCACGGGCGGGATCGACGTCGACTCGTACTCGGCGCTGCTGGCGCCGATCACCGAGGCGGCGCTACGGGATCCACAGGGCCTGGTCACTCCGCTGCTGGCCCGCATCGACCAGCTCGCCGGATCGCGGCGTTACGAGGACGCCGCGGCAGCGCGCGACCGTACTCGGCACCTCGTGGCAGCGCTGATCCGTACCCAGCAGATCCACCGGCTGGCGCACATCGACCGGCTCGTGCTGGCCGCCCCGGCCGAGGGCGGATGCTGGCAGATCGCAGTGATCGCCCGCGGCCGACTGGTCGCCGCCGCGCTGGCCGATCGCGCCGCGAGCGTCCTGCCCATCGTGCGGGCGCTGCGCCCGGCCGAGCAGCACACCGACGATGATCCCGCCGAAGCCGTCGGGTTCGAGCACGAGGAAACCCAGCTGCTGTGGCGCTGGATGACCTCTGCCGGTGCCCGCATTGTGGAGCTCGATGGCGAGCTGTCGAGCCCGGCCGCCGGAGCGGCGCGGTGGCAACCGTGGCTACGGCGCGCCGCGCGGCAGGCTGGCAATACCGTGGCCCGACGCGGTTACGATCGTCCCAGTACACCGCTCGACAACGAGGAGACACCGTGATCACCGCGATCGTCATGATCACCGCCGCCACCGACCAGATCCCGGAGACCGCGGCCCGGCTGGCCGACATCGACGGTGTAAGCGAGGTCTACTCGGTGGCCGGCAGCGTCGACCTCATCGCGATCGTGCGGGTGCGCGAGTTCGATGACATCGCGCGGGTGATCTCCGGGCGGATCAACAAGGCGGACGGCGTCATCGAGACCGACACCCACATCGCCTTCCAGGCCTTTTCCCAGCACGACCTCGAGTCGACCTTCAGCCTCGGCCTCTAGACCGAGGCCCGCCGCTAGGCGTTGCTGACGGCGATCCAGCGATCGAGCGTCCCCGCGGCGGCGCCCGAATCGATCGATTCGGTGGCGCGCGCCAACGCCGACGCGATGGCCTCATCGAGCTCGGCCCCGGTTCGCGGCACGCCGTCGTGCGAGACGATCGCGCTCGCGGCGTTGAGCAGCACCGCCTGCCGGACCGGACCGGATTGCCCATTGAGCACATCGCGGACGACGGCGGCGTTGTGCGCCGGGTCGCCGCCACGCAGATCCTCCGGCCGGGCAGGGCGCAGCGCGAAGCGCGCCGGGTCGAGCCGGTACTCGCTGACCTCCGAGCCATCGGCCGGGACCAGCCACACTCTCGAGGTCGTCGTCGTGGTGAGCTCGTCGAGCCCGTCGTCCCCGCGGAACACGAGCGCCGAGACGCCCCGCATCCGCATGACATCGGCCAGGATCGGCGCCATCCGCTCGTCCGCGCAGCCGACCGCCATCGCGTCCGGTCGGGCCGGGTTCGACAGCGGCCCGAGGAAGTTGAAGACCGTCGGGATGCCGAGCTCCTTGCGGGCCGGCGCAGCGTAGCGCATGCCCGAATGGAAGTTGGGGGCGAAGAAGAACCCGATGCCGACCTCGTTGATGCACCGCGCGACCCCGTCCCCGTCGAGGTCAAGATTGATCCCCAGGGCTTCGATCACATCACCGGAGCCGCACTTCGAGCTGGCGGCTCGCGCGCCGTGCTTGGCCACCTTCACCCCGGCCGCGCTCGCGACGATGGCGGCCATGGTCGAGATGTTGACCGTGTGCGCCTGGTCGCCGCCGGTACCGACGATGTCGACACAGCCCGACGGGGCACTGGCGTGGGCGGCGTTCGCCAGCATCGTGTCCACGAGACCGGCGACCGCCTCCGCGTTCTCGCCCGCAGCGCGCAGCGCGACGGCGAAACCGGCGGTCTGGGCGTTCGTGGCTGCGCCGGACATGATCTCGCCCATCACCCACGACGCTGCCTCGCGGGACAGCGCCCGCTCGCGCAGCAGCGAGCTCAGGACCGCCGGCCAGGTGTGCTCGGCCGCGCTCATCGAAGCACGGGGACGCCGGCGTTGCGGTTGCGTAGCTGCTGGGCGACGACGTCGCCGGCGCTCAGCGGATCGACGGGATAGATCAAGGTGGCATCGGCCAGTGACCAGGTCGCGAGCCAGCGATCGGCCTCGCGCGCGACGACGACGAGCACGGCCGGGCAGTCATCGAGCTCATACTTCATCTGCCGGGACAGCCCCATGCCGCCGGTCGGCTGCGCCTCGCCGTCGAGGATCGCCAGGTCCACGCCGCCGCGGTCGACGTTCTCGATGACCTCGTCGTAGGTCGCGCACTCGATCCACTCGATGCGCCCGACGTCGGCGGCCGGACGCCGTCCGATCGCGGTGCGGACCGCCTGGCGCCACTCGACCTTGGGGCTGTACAGCACGACGGCGTGCACCTGGTCGCGGGCAGCGGAGTGGTCGGCGTGGGTCATGGCGCAGCTCTCTCCTAGATGAGGTGACCGGACCAGATTACTCGCCTGGCCCGGGCGAGGACGGGGCGGCATGCGCTGCCGCCCGGGCCCGCGCGGCCTCCTCGCGGTCCAGCCGCCGATCCTCCCGGGCGGCCTCGCGCTCGGAGGCCTTCATCCATTGGTAGAGCGCGGTGCCGAGCATCAGCAGCCCCACGAACTCGCCCGAGGCCCACAGCAGCCCCCCACCGAGGCGTTGATCGGCCACCGCATCCACCCACGACAGGTCGAGCTCGCCGTAGTAGCCGCCCGCCATCAGCGCGTTGTTCTGCATGATCGTCAGCCCGAGGAAGGCGTGAAAGGGCAGCGTGGCGGTAAGGATCAGCGCACGGAACGGGTAGCTGACCCGACCGGGTATGGGGTCCAGGCCCACCAGCGGCCAGAAGAATATGCAACCGGAGGCGAGGAAGTGGACGTGCATCAGCTGGTGGAGCCAGACATTGCGCACCGACCCCTCGTACCAGCCGGTGAAGTAGAGCAGCCACGGGCTGCCGACGAAGATGGCGAACCCTACGAGCGGATGCATGTAGAAGCGCGCGATCTTCCAGTGCAGCACTTTGTTCAGCCGTTGCCGCCCGGCGGCCGGCAACGCCCGCAGGGCCAGGGTGACCGGTGCACCGAGCGCCAGGAAGATCGGTGTGACCATCACGAGCACCATGTGCTGCACCATGTGCACCGAGAACAATGTCTCGTCGTACGCGCCGATGCCGGACATGGTCACGAAGGTCAGGGTGCCCAGCCCGCCGACGAGAAAGGACAGTGTACGGCCCAGCGGCCACCGGACACCGCCGTGACGCAGCCGCTGCACGCCCCACAGATACAGCGCAGCCGCGATCACGACACCGGTCAGCAGCAGCGGGTCCAGCGCCGTCTCGGTGAAGATCGAGGCGAACGTGAATGGTGGGACGGTGCTCGGATCGACACCGATGGCGAGGGGCTGGGGCACGCCATCGAGGGTAAGCCGAGATAACGAAGTTGCGAATCGCCGCACCCCGGTTTACATGGAGCGAACGCTAGGGGACATAATTACGCGCGTGACGACAGCAACCACTGCCTATAAGTCCGAGAAGGTCCATTCGCTCTCGCGACCGAACATGGTCAGCGTGGGCGTGATCGTGTGGCTTTCCAGCGAGCTGATGTTCTTCGCGGGTCTGTTCGCGATGTACTTCACCGCGAAGGCGATCCACGGGCAGGAGTCGTGGCCGCCGGAGGACGTGCACCTCAACCACTGGTACGCGCTGACCTTCACCCTGATCCTGGTCGCTTCCTCCGTGACCTGCCAGTTCGGGGTGTTCGCCGCAGAGCGTGGTGATGTCTTCGGGCTGCGGCGGTGGTACACCCTCACCTTCCTCATGGGCCTGATCTTCACCCTCGGGCAGGCATTCGAGTTCGTGGTCCTGGTGCAGGACGGCACGACGATCGGATCGAGCTCCTATGCCTCGGTCTTCTACATGACCACCGGCTTTCACGGGTTGCACGTCATCGGTGGCCTGATCGCGTTCGTCATCATCCTGATCAGGTCCACCCTGGGCAGGTTCACCCCCGCCCAGGCCACCTCGGCGATCGTCGTGTCCTACTACTGGCACTTCGTCGACATCGTGTGGATCGGCCTGTTCACGGTGATCTACATCATGACCTGGGGTGGGCACTAGCCTCATGCCCCGATCCAGCACCCGCCCCGTAGACCACGACCGAGACAAGGTGAACCGAACATGACTGCCACCCCGCAGCCGTCCCAGGCCGCCTCGAAGGCCGCGAAGAAGCGTTCGGAGCGCAAGGGCCTGATCCGGCGCGCCGGCGCCCTCGCCGGCGCGCTGGCCGTTGTCGGCACCATGTACTCCATGGCGACTCCCGGTGTCGCAGAGGAAAGCGCCGCCGGTGACGCCGACGCGATCGCCATGGGCCAGGACATCTACGAGAAGTCCTGCATCACCTGCCACGGCGCCAACCTCGAAGGCGTGCCCGACCGCGGCCCGTCGCTGATCGGTGTCGGAGAGGCGGCCGTCTACTTCCAGGTATCGACCGGCCGTATGCCGATGGCCCAGCAGAACGCCCAGGCCCCGACCAAGCCGCCGGAGTTCACCCACGACCAGACGATGGCGCTCTCGGCGTACATCGGGCAGTACGGCGGTCCGGAGATCCCCGAGGTCACCGATGAGGACCGCGCCGAGGCGAACCTGGCCGCGGGCGGCGAGATGTTCCGCCTCAACTGCTCCTCCTGCCACAGCTTCACCGGCCAGGGCGGCGCGCTGTCCTCGGGCAAGCACGCACCGAGCCTGATGGGCTCCACTCCCACCGAGATCTACTCGGCGATGCTCACCGGCCCGCAGAACATGCCGGTCTTCGGCCCGAACCAGCTGACCGATGAGGAGAAGAAGGACATCATCGCCTACGTCGAGATGCTCAAGGCCGGGAACAACCCCGGCGGTGCCCCGATCGGGCGCACTGGCCCGGTCCCCGAGAGCCTGGTCATCTGGCTCGGCGGGCTGAGCGTGCTTCTCATCGGAACGATCTGGATTGCGGGTAAGTCATGAGCGGGTTCAACCAGCCCCCGGCCGACGAGCCGGAGGAAGTCATCGCCGATCCGGTCGACGAGCGCCCGACCGATCGCTTGGCGCGTCAGCACGCCGCCGGTCAGCGCACCGTCAGCGTGACCGAAGAGGAGCTCTCCGAGCTCAGCGACGCGGAGCTGGTCGAGCTCGGCGGAAAGATGGACGGCGTCACGGTCCTGAGCCAGGAGTACCCCTACGCCGCCGGGTCGCGCGCCGAGAAGCGCGCCGAGCGCCGCGTGGCGCTGTGCTTCGGACTGGCCGCGCTGTTCGGGTTGCTGTTCGTGGCCGCGTTCCTGTTCTGGCCGTGGCGGGTCAACGACGCCGCTCCGACCGAGTGGAGCTGGGCTCAGCTGTACACGCCGATCCTGGGCCTGACCCTCGGGCTCGCGCTGACGTTGATGGGCGCCGGCCTGGTCATCTGGGCCAAGAAGCTGATGCCGCACGAGGTGTCGATCCAGGACCGCCACGAGGGGGCCTCGCCGGAGATCGAGCGTCGCGCGACCGCGGCCACCCTGACCTCGGGGGCCGAGGGTCTGGGCCTGAACCGCCGCAAGATGATCCGCGGCTCGCTGCTCGGTGCCGGCGGAATCCTCGGGCTGGCGACGATCATCCCGCTCGGCGGCCTGATCAACAATCCGTACCGCGACGACGCGCTGTTCCACACCGCGTGGAAGAAGGGCACTCGACTGCTGCGCGCCAACGGCACGCCGATCCGACCCGGTGACATGGCGCCCGGTTCGCTGGAGACGGTCTACCCGTACACCGAAGGCAAGGCGCACCAGGCCGACACGCCCACCATGCTGATTCGCATGCACCACGATCAGGCGCAGCAGTTCAAGGCTCGCCCGATGAACGAGCTTGAGGAATGGGGTGGCCCGGCTCGCTGGAACGAGTACGTCGCCTACTCCAAGATCTGCTCGCACCTCGGCTGCCCGGTCTCGCTGTACGAGCGGGAGACCGGCCGCATCCTGTGCCCGTGCCATCAGAGCCAGTTCCAGATCGTCGAGGACGCCAAGCCCGTCTTCGGCCCTGCAACCCGCTCGCTGCCGGCACTGCCGATCGAGGTGGATGACGAGGGCTACTTCGTCGCCAAGAGCGACTACCGTGAGCCGGTCGGACCGGCCTTCTGGGACCGTCAGAGAGGGGTGACCAAGAATGCCGAGTAGCACCACCGTGCAGGGCTCGGCCCGCCGTCCCGCCAGCAAGGCTGGCGCGGTCGCGAGCGAGGTCGACAACCGGTTCACCATGGCTGCGCCCACGCGCCGCATGCTGAACAAGGTCTTCCCCGACCACTGGTCGTTCATGCTTGGTGAGATCGCGATGTACGCGTTCATCATGCTGCTGCTGACCGGCACCTATCTCGCGCTGTTCTTTGACGCCTCCATGAAGGAGGTTGTCTACAACGGCTCCTACGTTCCGCTGCAGGGCGTGCCGATGTCGGCGGCCTATGAATCGACGCTCAACCTCAGCTTCGACGTCCGTGGCGGCCTGATCATCCGCCAGATGCACCACTGGGCGGCGCTGCTGTTCATGGCCGCGATGCTGGTGCACATGCTGCGGGTGTTCTTCACCGGTGCCTTCCGCAAGCCGCGTGAGACCAACTGGCTGATCGGCATCGTGTTGATCTTCCTGGGCATCGCCGAGGGTTTCATGGGCTACTCGCTGCCGGATGACCTGCTGTCGGGCACCGGCCTGCGCATCACCTCCGGCGTCATGCTGTCGATCCCCTTCCTGGGCACCTTCATCCACTACGCGCTGTTCGGTGGTGAGTTCCCAGGCACGCTGATCATCGGCCGGTTCTACATCCTGCACGTGCTGCTGATCCCGGGCATCATGCTCGCCCTCATCGGCGCGCACCTGCTGCTGGTGTTCAAGCAGAAGCACACGCAGTGGCCCGGCCCGCGGGCGACCGAAGACAACGTCGTCGGGCACCGCTTCTACCCGATCTTCGCGGCCAAGGGCGCGGCGCTGTCGATGCTCACCTTCGGCGTGATCACGTTGCTCGGTGGCCTGGTGCAGATCAACGCGGTCTGGCTGCTGGGTCCGTACGACCCGTCCCAGGTCTCCTCGGGCTCGCAGCCCGACTGGTACATGTTCTGGTCGGAGGGCATGGCGCGGCTGTTCCCACCCTGGGAGATACGCGTCTTCGGCATCACGATCCCCGAGATCTTCCTGGCGATCGCGGCACTTGGGCCGATCATCGTGGGATTTGCGCTCTATCCGATGATCGAGCGCAAGCTGACCGGGGACAACGCGCACCACAACCTGCTCCAGCGTCCCCGCGACGTCCCGGTGCGCACCGCGCTCGGCGCGATGGCGATCACCTTCTACCTGGTGCTGTCGGCCTCCGGCGCGAACGACATCATCGCGGAGAAGTTCGACATCTCGCTGAATGCGATGACGTGGGGCGGGCGCATTGCGCTGGTGATTCTGCCGCCGATCGCGTACTGGGTCACCTACCGCATCTGTCTGGGTCTGCAGCGGCATGACCGGGAGGTTCTTGATCACGGCATTGAGACCGGCATCCTGGTCCGCTCGCCCAACGGCGGCTACTTCGAGCGGCATCAGCCACTCGGGCCGGTCGACGAGCACGGCCACTCCCACCTCACCTACGGTGGTGCGCCGGTGCCGAAGAAGATGAACAAGGTCGGCGGCGCCGGCCGCGCGATCCGCGGGTTCTTCTTCCCGATCGAGACCCCGCCCACTCCGCCGACGCCCGAAGGCCTCGCAAAGCGCGGTATCGAGCAGCGCGATGAGGTCGGCGCCCAGCAGTAGCTGGATTGCACAGCACGACGCAGGCAGCGGTACCCTGGTCGGCGTGACGAGCACTGCCCAGAACCCCAGCACGACCAATCCGACGCGCGAGCATGCGCACGATGACACCGGCGGCTGTGGCTGCGGCGCCGGAGGCTGCGGAGGCGTCTGCGGCCCCTCCCCTGCCTCAGTCGATCAGCAGGTGGCGCCGTCGGAGCCGGTCGATGTCCACGTGTACGCCGACATCGTGTGCCCCTGGTGCTACATCGGCAAGCGCCGCCTCGATACGGCTGTGCGGGCCTTCGCGGAGCGTGGCGGGCAGGTCCGGGTCCGGTACATGCCCTTCCAACTCGATCCCGACGCCCCGCTCGAGGCGTGCGAGCTGATGCCGACGCTGGTGGAAAAGTTCGGCGGTGAGCAGCAGGCCACCCAGACCACCTCGCACATCGCCGAGATCGCCGCGACCGAGGGAATCGAGATCGACTTCGACGGCGCGCTCGCGGCGAACACCCTCGCGGCGCACCGCCTGCTGCGTCTCGCCGGCGACCATGACCTCCGTGTGCAGGCCGAGCTCATGGACCGGCTGATGGCCGCCCACTTCGTCGACGGGCTCGACGTCGGCGCTGACGAGGTGCTCCAGCGGCTGTGCGACGAGCTCGGCCTGAAGGTGGACGTCGAGGAGTATCTCTCCTCCGAAGACGGCATCGCCGCCGTCACTGAGCAGCAGGACGCCGCGCGCGCGGCCGGCATCACCTCGGTGCCTACCTACGTGTTCGCCGCCCGTTGGGGCATCTCGGGCGCCCAGGAGGTCTCCACGCTGCTCATGGTGCTGCAGCAGGTCGCCGCGCAGGCCGACGCCCAGCCCGGCGCTGGCGGCGGCGGGTGCTGCGGCGGCGGCTGCTGCGGCGGCTGATCACTCCCGGCTACTTGCCGGTGAACTGCGCCTTGCCGGGGCCGTTCTCGATGAACGACTTCATCCCGATCTTCTGGTCCTCGGTCGCGAACAGCGCGGCGAAGAGGTTGCTCTCCAGCTTCAGGCCGGTAGCCAGGTCCCCGTTGAGGCCGCCGTCCACGGCTGCCTTGACCGCACGCAGTGCGAGCGAGGCAGAGTTGCGGAACTGCCCGGCCCACTTCTGGGCGGCGGCGTACACCTCACCGGCGGGCACGACCTGGTCGACCATGCCGATCCGCAGCGCCTCGTCGGCGGCGACGAAACGACCCGTGTAGTTGATGTCCTTCGCCTTGGCCGGCCCTACCAGACGCGCGAGGCGCTGGGTGCCGCCGCCGCCGGGAATGATGCCCAGCAGGATCTCCGGCTGGCCGACGTTGGCATCGTCGGCGCAGATCCGGATGTCGCAGCACATCGCCAGCTCCATGCCGCCGCCGAGCGCGTACCCGGTGATGGCCGCGACGGTCGGCTTGGGGATCTCCGCCACCGCGGTGAAACAGGCCTGCAGCTCGTGCGCGCGGACCGCCATCTCCTGGTAGGTCATCGCCTCCATCTCCTTGATGTCGGCGCCCGCGGCGAACACCTTCTCACCGCCGTACACGATGACGGCCTTGACCTCGTCGTTGGCTGAGGCCTCGCGTGCGCAGTCGCGGATCTCCTCCTGCACCTGCTTGTTCAGCGCGTTCATCTTCGGACGGTCCAGGCGGATGGTCCCGACGCCGTCCTCGATCTCGAGCTTGACGAACTCACCCATGAGCATCTTCCTTTCGTGTACGGCGTACCTCGTATGCGATACGCCTGTTGCCGGTGGTGCGTGAGCTGACTGCGATCAGCCGATCGAGGCGAAATAGCGCCCCCGCCGCTGCGTGAGATAGACCCGGACGCCGAAGGTGTCCTCGATCGCCTGCTCGCTCATCTCCTGCTCCAACAAGCCCTGGCGGACCGCCTGGCCGTCACGCAGCATCAGCAGGTGAGTGAAGCCGCGGGGTATCTCCTCGACGTGGTGGGTGACCATGACCATCGCGGGTGCGTAGGGATCGGCAGCGAACTCGGTGAGTCGCGCGAGCAGGTCCTCGCGGCCGGCCAGGTCGAGGCCGGCGGCCGGCTCGTCCAGCAGCAGCAGCTCGGGGTCGGTCATCAGCGCGCGGCAGATCTGGGCGCGCTTGCGCTCACCCTCGCTGAGCGTGCCGAACTCGCGGTCGGCCAGACGGGCGATGCCCCACTGCTCCAGGAGCTCCATCGCGCGCTCAGTGTCCATGCCGTCGTACTGCTCGCGCCACCGGCCGATCACCGAGTAGCCGGCCGATTGCACGATGTCGACAACCTTCTCCGTCGGCGGGACCCGGCCGGTCAGCGCGGCCGAGGCGAGCCCGATCCGCGGGCGCAGCTCGAATACGTCGACGCGGCCGATCTGCTCGCCGAGGATCTGCACCCTGCCGTCAGTCGGGTGCATCTGGGCCGCAGCGAGCTGCAGGAGAGTGGTCTTGCCGGCGCCGTTCGGGCCGAGCACCACCCACCGCTCGTCGAGCTCAACCTGCCATGAGAGGTCCTCGAGCAGGGTCGTCCGACCGCGGCGCACCGTCACGTCGTGCATGTCGATGACGAGGTCGGGGTTCGGCTCGTAGTCGTCCAGGGGGCCTGGTGTATGCACGAGTCCATCAAACCCTAGAGCCGCGTACCCGGTACGGTCGGGTCCGTGTGTGCGACAACGCCCGACGCCGTCGGGGCGACCACCGACGGACGTGAGACCGTCTTCCGGGTCCACAGCCGCGCCGCCCGCCGGATCGAGCTCTGCCTGATCGAGGCGACTCCGGAGCGCACGAGTATCGACCAGCGGTGTGTCGAGATGCAGTGCGTCGGTGGCGGCATCTGGGAGGCCCGCGCGGCGGTCGGGCCGGGAACGACCTATGGGTATCGTGTGCACGGCGAGCACGATCCCGCTCGGGGCAGGTACGCCAACCCCGCCAAGCTCATGGCCGACCCGTACGCTCAAGCGCTGGTCGATGCGCCCGGGACCTCGGCTGAGGATCTCGAGCTGCTGCGGATGTGCACCCCGGACGGGGCGCCCGACCCCCGTGACTCCATCGCGGTCGCACCGTGGTCGGTGGTGTGCGCCGACCGCGCTCCGGTCCCCAGTACCCGCCCCCGGCTGCCGGCGGGCGGCCGCATCATCTATGAGGCGCACCTCGGGCAGCTGACTGCGACGCTGCCCGACGTACCCGAGCGCTACCGGGGCACCTTCGCGGCGCTGCGCTCGCGGATGCTGATCGAGCATTTGGCCAGCATGGGCGTGAGCACCCTGGAGCTGCTCCCGGTCGCGCACTGGGCCAGCGAGATCAAGGTGCGCCAGCGCGGCCAGCGCAACGTCTGGGGGTACAACCCCCTCGGCTTCTTCTCCCCCATGCCGCACTACTGCGTCGCCAGCGACATCGACGCGCGGTGGGACGAGATCGCCGGCGCCGTCGCCACCCTGCACGCCGCGGGCATCGAGGTCGTGCTCGACGTCGTCTTCAACCACACCTGCGAGGGTGCCGCGAACGACCCCGCCTACCACCTGCGCGGCATCGACAATCTGGCCTACTACCTCACCGACCCAGATGACCCAGGTCGGTATGTCGACGTCACCGGGTGCGGCAACAGCCTCAACGCGGCGAGCGAGCCGGTGCAGGACCTCGTCGTCGCGGCGCTGCGGCATTGGGTGCAACGTACCGACGTCGACGGATTCCGGTTCGACCTGGCGACCACCCTCGGCCGCGAGCCACACTTCTCGGCCCACCACCCGCTGCTGCGGCGGATCGGCGACGACGCGCTGCTGGGCGATCGCCTGCTGATCGCCGAACCGTGGGACGCCGGCCCGAATGGATACCAGCTCGGCGGTTTCACCACGCCGACCCGGGGTGAGCCGTGGGCGGAGTGGAACGACCGGTTCCGGTCCACGGTGCGCGACTTCTGGCGCCCGGGCCACGGCTCCCGCGCGGACCTGGCCACCGTGCTCGCCGGCAGTCACTCCGTGTGGGGTGCGCGGCGGGCAGGCAGCTCGATCGGTTACGTGACCGCCCACGACGGGTTCACGCTGCACGACCTGGTCAGCTACGACACCAAGCACAACCACAGCAACGGGGAGAGCAATCGGGACGGCAGCGCGGACAACCAGTCCTGGAACGGCGGCGTCGAGGGTGAGACCGACGACGCCCGGGTGCGGGAGCTGCGGCTGCGGCGGCAGGGCTCGATCCTCGGGTGCCTGATGCTGCAGATCGGGACACCGATGATCACCGCCGGCGACGAGCGGGACCGTACCCAGCGCGGCAACAACAACCCCTATTGCCTCGACCGGCCGCACCTTGCCGTCTCGTGGGAGCCCACTCCCGAGGCCGACCACCTCACCGCGCTCATGCAGGCCTTCGCGTCTACTCGCCGTGAGCACGCGCCGCTGTTCGACGGCAGGTGGCTGGTCGCTCCGGGGGAACGCGGCGGCCACGTCGTCGAGTGGTTGGACCGACAGGCCCTCGCGCTCACCGAGAAGCACTGGCACGACCACGACAAGGTCCTCCAGGTGCACTACCCTGCCTCGAGCGGACGCGGGCCGTTGCTGATCCTGCTCAACGGCAATCACGAGCGCGCCATGGTCCGGCTGCCCTCCGGCGGACAGGACGGCGGCTGGCGGATCGGCATCGACACCGCCGACCCGAGCCGGGTCGGCGTCAGCGTGCCCGACGATGAGCCGCTGCTGCTGAACTCCTTCAGCCTGATGGTGCTCGCCGACTAGAGTCGAGGCAACAGGAGGAGCCCACATGCATCCCGCCCCACTACCGGACACTGCCGGCCCGCCCGGGACGATCGCCGACTTCACGGTGCTGGGCCCGCTGGGCCGCAGCGGATCCTTCGTGCTGGCGACACCGCCTGCGCGCCTGGTGGACGCCGGCCCGCAGGTCGTGCTGAAGGTGTACCCGGCGGACGCCGCCACCGACGAGCACCACGCCTTCGACCGGGTGGCGGCCGCATTGCGGGCAATCGCCGCGGTGCGCTCCAGCTTCCTGGTCCGGCTGCTGGAGGTCGGTCGCAACGACGGGCTGATCTACTACGCCATGGAACATCTGCCCGGGGGTAGTCTGGCCGCACCCGCGAGCCAGTTGACCTTCGCCGAGGTGCTGCGCGCAGTGTCCTGCGCGGCGCGCGGTGCGCACGACCTGCACGAGCAGGGCATCGCGCACCGCAACATCCACCCGGCAGGGGTGATCCTGCACGCGGAGGGCGCCCGCCTGTCCGACCCCGGTCTGGCGACATACCTCAACCCGGGAATGACGCTGACCGGGCGGCTGGGTACGCCGCACGTTGCGTTCATGTCCCCCGAGCTGCTGCGCGGTCAGGAGCCGACCCGGGCCAGCGACCTGTACTCGCTCGGCGCGACTTTGCACTACGCGGCGTCCGGGCAGACCCTGCACCCGCACGTCGACGCCACCGATCCGAGCGCGGGGCTCTCCTCGATCATGTCGAGCGCACCTACGATAGACCCCGGCCTTCCGGCGCCGATCGCCCAGATCGTGCAGCAGTGCATCGATCCGGCGCATCAGGACCGCCCCAAGACCGCCGGCGATCTGGCTGATCGCCTCGATGCACTCTGGAAGCGATGAGATGACGCTGCGATACGAAGTGACGCCCGGCGAGGGAATGGTCGCCCGGTACGGCGACAGCATCGTGTGGGTGGGCGCCCCAGTGGCGTCCGAGGCGTGGGAGGCGCTCGGCGCGGTCCTCGAGCTCGGCCCGGGCGAGGATCCCGACGGCGCGGACACCGCGAGCCGGCTGGCGTCCCTGCAACGCGTCCTCGACGAGCATCCCCGCACCGTGTTCGCTGCACTCGTGGTGGACGGCGACCAGGCGCAGGGCATCCTCCGTGGCCCGGTCACCGTGCGGAATGCGACCGACATCGCCCCGGCGACCGGGCATGACCAGTTCGGGGTCACGGTGCCCTTCCCGATGTCCGAGGCGGTGTTCGTCGGCTTTCACCAACCCGGCAGCAACCCGCCCGCCAGCGCAGGGCTGCTCGACCTCGATGCGGGCGTCGTCCCGGGCGCGGGAGCCTGGGTGCACCCGGTCCCCTCGGGGCGCCGGCATGCCGACGGCGAGCACGCATCATCCGCAGCCCAGCCGCTGCCCCCCGCGACCGGAACCGACCAGCAGCCGCCGGAGCCACCCGAGTCGGCCGGCTCGTCCGGCTCGTCCGGCTCGCCCACCGGCTGGCCGGAGCCGGGTCTCGGCGCCGCACCGCCGCCTGGCGTCACCGTCTCGAGCCCAGGATTCGCCGACGCCGCGGTCGACGCTCCACCCACCGAGCAACGGCCGGCGCCGCCGGCTACCGGCGAGCACCAGGCGCAGCCCCAGGACCTCCCGCCGGTCGACTCCTCGGGCACCTGGGCGACACCCGCCGCCGGGGCGGCCGCGCCAACGGCGCCCGCACCCACCGCCGGCGGCGCCGCTGCGTTCACGCCGGCCGCCGACCACCAACGCACCGATCTGCGTGATGTCTCCGCTCCGGTGAAGGCCGACCCGCTTCCCCCGATCGGCGGACCGGACATCCCGGACCGGTCGTCGACGACCACGCCCAGCAGCGGAATCATCGTGTTCGACGACGGCAGCACCTTCTCCCTCGATCGTGACTACGTGATCGGTCGGCGTCCGGAGAAGGACGCCCGGGTGCAGTCCGGCGCCGCGGAGGCGCTCACCGTCGTCGATCCGGACTCGGTGCTGTCAAGCGCACACGCCCTGGTCTCACGCCGCGGGGAGCAGGTCCTGCTGCGTGATCTCGGATCGCTCAACGGAACACACGTCGCGCCTCCCGGAGCAGGCGACTGGACCAAGCTCGACCAGCATCAGGAGGTCGCGATCGTGCCCGGGACCCGTCTGCTGTTCGGCTGGACGATCGCCACCTTCGCCGGACCCGACGCCAACGACTGAACCCGTCGCCCGGTCGACCCTCGCCGGCTACCGGTGCCCCCGACTTGCAAGGATGAGCACATGGACGCTGCACGGATCGAGAAGGCGCTCTCCGCGGACCGGATCGGCATCACCGACATCTCCCCCGTCGTCGACGACGGCCGCTTCCCCGCCAGGTGCATCGACGGCCAGGTGGTGACCTTCTGGGCCACTGTCTTCCGCGAGGGACACGACGCCGTCGGCGCTACCGCGGTGCTGAGCAAGGACGGGCAGGACGTCGCCAGCGCCCGCATGCGGCCCGTCGGGATCGGCACCGACCGCTGGAGCACCGACCTGTCGATCGACGGCGAAGGTGAGTGGGAGTTCCGGATCGAGGCGTGGGGCGATCCGTGGGCCACGGTCCACCACGCGATCACCGCCAAGCGCGAGGCCGGCCAGGGTGCCGACGAGCTCGCCAACGACCTGGCGCTCTGCGCGACCATCCTCGAGCGCGCTGCTGCTGACCTCGAGGGCACGCAGGCCGCTGTGCTCCGGGACGCCGCGCTGCGGGTGGCCGATGCCTCGCTTCCGATCGACGACCGGCTGGCCGCTGTGCTCGGTGAGCGCGTCGGGACCCTGATGCACGAGAGCCCGCTGCGCGAGCTGGTCACCGCCAGCCCGCGCTACCGGATCTGGGCGGACCGCGCCCGGGCCGCGGTCGGTGCCTGGTACGAGCTGTTTCCGCGGTCCACCGGCGGCTGGGACGAGCACGGCCGGCCCGTCCACGGAACCTTCACCACCGCGGCGGCTGCCCTCGACCGCGTTGCTGCGATGGGCTTCGACGTGGTCTACCTGCCGCCGATCCATCCCGTGGGCGAGATCAACCGCAAGGGCCCGAACAACACCTTGACTCCCGGGCCGGACGACTGCGGCTCACCGTGGGCGGTGGGCTCGAAGGACGGCGGGCACGACGCCGTCCACCCCGATCTGGGCACCATCGACGACTTCGACGCCTTCGTGGACCGGGCCGGCGAGCTGGGCCTGGAGATAGCGCTCGATCTGGCGTTGCAGTGCGCCCCGGACCACCCATGGGTGGCCGAGCATCCCGAGTGGTTCACGACCCTGGCCGACGGCACGATCGCGTACGCCGAGAACCCGCCGAAGAAGTATCAGGACATCTACCCGCTGAACTTCGACAACGACCCTGTGGGGCTCTACAAGGAGGTCTACCGGGTCGTACGCTTCTGGGTCGAGCACGGCGTCCACGTCTTCCGAGTGGACAATCCGCATACCAAGCCGATCAACTTCTGGAACTGGCTGATCTGGGAGATCAAGCGCGACTACCCCGACGTCGTGTTTCTCGCCGAGGCCTTCACCCGCCCAGCGATGATGAAGGGCCTGGGAATGCGCGGGTTCTCGCAGTCCTATACCTACTTCACCTGGCGGACCGAGAAGTGGGAGCTGGAGGAGTTCGGCCGTGATCTGGTCGACTCCGCTGCCTACCTGAACCCGAACATGTTCGTAAATACTCCCGACATCCTGCACGCCACGCTGCAGTACGGCGGACCCGACATGTTCAAGATCCGGGCGGTGCTCGCCTCGATGATGTCGGGATCGTGGGGTGTCTACAGCGGATATGAGCTCTTCGAGCACGTGGCGGTGAAGGCCGGCAGCGAGGAGTACCTCGACAGCGAGAAGTACCAGCTCCGTCCTCGTGACTGGCAGCGAGCCCGCGACGAGGGGCGCAGCCTGGAGCCTTTCCTCACCCAGCTCAACGAGATCCGGCGAGCGCATCCGGCGGTGTCCTCCAGCATCGCGAACCTGCAGTTCCACCACAGCGACAACGACGCGATCATCGTCTTCTCGCGACGCGACGCACGCACCGGTGACACCGTGCTCGTCGCGTGCTCGCTCGACTCGCACCACACCCAGCAGACGACCGTCCGGCTGAACATGCCGGCGCTCGGGCTGGGCTGGAACGACCGGTTCACCGTCATCGACGAGCTGACCGGCGCCGAGTACGAGTGGGGCGAGGCGAACTTCGTCGAGCTCGGACCGGCGGGCGAGCCGGCGCACATCTTCCAGGTTCGCCAGTAGTGCGCACCCCGCCCGGCGATCACCTCGCGCGCTGGCTGCTTCGCCAGCGCTGGTACGCCGGGCGGGACAAGGCTGTCCCGCACACCGCGCTCTCGATGGTCGGCGCACCGTACGAGCACGACGGTCTCAGCGTCGCGCTGGCCGTCGTGACGGCCGGTGACGGGCCGGCCACCGAGCGCTACTTCGTGCCGATCGCCCATGCTGCTGGACACGGCCTGGCCTCGGATCCCATCTATACCGGGGATGCGGAATGGTTCGACGCTTTCGCCCATCCCGCGTCGGCACGGGTCGCGATCGAGCTCCTCGGACGCTCGACGTCCGCCGTGCAGGCGACCTGGCTCGATGAGGCGCCACTCGACCTGACCGGGTTGACGGCCGCCGCGGGTGAGCAGTCGAACTCTTCGTTGCTGACCGGGCAGCACGTCATCAAGGTGCTGCGGAGGATGCAACCCGGCCCGAATCCAGAGGTGGAGGTCGGCCAGGCGCTGCGCTCGTCGACCAGCGTGGCGACTCTCTGCGGGTTCTCACAACTGGCCGACGGGCCGACCGACGTACTCGTCGTGCACCGGCGCATCGCGGGAGCCGACGGTTTCACCCTCGCTGTCGCGGACGCCGACCGGCAGGCGGTCGGAGAGGTCGAGCAGCACTTTCCCGGGGCGGCGTACGAGCTGGGGATCACGCTGGGCGCGGTGCACTCCGACCTGGTGACCGCCTTCGGCGAGGAGAGCAGCGCATCCTACGGGCCGGAGCTCTCCAGGCGGCTGCTGCGCCGGCTCGACGCGCTCGCGGACCTCGACGTCCTCCAGCCCTACCTGTCCTCCGCAGCCGCCATCTTCGGGGATCTGGCCCGGGTACAAAGACCGCTGACGGTGCATCGAGTGCATGGGGATCTGCACCTGGGGCAGAGCCTGTTCACCGACGACGGCTGGCGGCTGATCGACTTCGAGGGCGAGCCGCGCCGTCCCCTCGAGGAGCGGCGCGCGCCCGAGAGTCCGTTGCGGGATCTCGCCGGCATGCTGCGATCGTTCGGCTACGCCGCGCGCTGGAGCCGCCGCCCAGGCGGATCGGGCGGGTGGGAGCACGCCGCGCGGAGGATGCTTCTGGAAGGCTATCGGCTGCAGCGGCCGGACGCCGTCGACGAGCAGGTCCTCGAGGCGCTTGAGCTCGACAAGGCGCTCTACGAGGTCGGGTATGAGAACGCCTACCGCCCGGACCGGGTACGCATCCCGCTCAGTGCCGTGGCGGCGCTGGCCGGCCGCGGGTGAGGCAATAGGCTCGGAGTACCGGACAAAGGAGAGAAGATGACGTACGCGACCCCGGCTCCCACCGTCGACGCCGAGGACGTGTCGCGGCTCCTCGCGCGCAGCCACCACTCGCCGCACTCCTTCCTCGGCGCGCACCCGTTCGACGACGATCACACGATCGTGCGCGTCTACCGGCCCGGCGCCGGCACGGTCGAGGCGGTGATCGGCGACGACCGGATCGGGATGACCCGGCTCGTCGACGAGGGCGTGTTCGCCGTCGTCGTCCGCGGCCCGGTGCCCGACTACCGGCTCGCGGTTCACTACGGAGAGCGCGAGCTGCTCGTGGACGATCCCTACCGGTGGTTGCCCACCCTCGGCGAGCTCGACTGTCACCTGATCAGCGAGGGTCGCCACGAGCAGCTGTGGGAGGTGCTCGGCGCACACGTGCGCCGGTACGAGACCGCCTCCGGCGAGGTCGAGGGCGTGTCGTTCGCGGTGTGGGCGCCGAACGCCCGCGGCGTCGCGGTCGAGGGCGACTTCGACTACTGGGGCGGGCGACAGTACCCCATGCGCTCTTTGGGCAGCACCGGCGTGTGGGAGCTGTTCATCCCCGGGCTCGCAGCGGGCGCGCTCTACAAGTTCGTCGTGACCGGGGCCTCGGGCGAGGTGCTGGAGAAGGCCGACCCGCTCGCGTTCGCCACGGAGGTTCCGCCGTCCTGGGCGGCAAAGGTCGTCGAGTCCACCCATGAGTGGGGTGACGAGCAGTGGCTGAAGCGCCGCGCCGAGACCGCCTGGCACGCCGCACCGGTGAGCGTCTACGAGATGCACCTGGGCTCCTGGCGCAAGGGGCTGGGCTACCGCGAGCTGGCCGACGAGCTGATCGAGTACCTTGACGGTACCGGCTTCACACACGTGGAGATGATGCCGGTCGCCGAGCACCCCTTCGGCGGCAGCTGGGGCTACCAGGTGAGCTCCTACTACGCGCCGTCCGCCCGCTTCGGCTCCCCCGACGACCTGAAGTACCTGATCGACCGGCTGCACCAGGCCGGCTACGGCGTGCTGATCGACTGGGTGCCGGCGCACTTCCCGAAGGATGGCTGGGCGCTGGCCCGCTTCGACGGCACTCCCCTCTATGAGCACGCCGACCCGACCCGCGGTGAGCACCCGGACTGGGGCACCTTTGTCTTCGACTTCGGTCGCCGCGAGGTGCGCAACTTCCTGGTCGCGAACGCGCTGTTCTGGGCCGAGGAGTACCACGTCGACGGGCTGCGCGTGGACGCCGTGGCCTCCATGCTGTACCTCGACTACTCGCGCCCCGACGGCCAGTGGCGGCCCAACCAGTACGGCGGCCGGGAGAACCTCGACGCCGTCGCCTTCCTGCAGGAGTTCAACGCCACCATCTACAAGCGCGCCCCCGGCATCATCACGGTTGCCGAGGAGTCGACCGCGTGGCCGGGGGTCACCCGCCCCGTGCACCTCGGCGGGCTCGGGTTCGGGTTCAAGTGGAACATGGGCTGGATGAACGACACGCTGCGGTACATCGAGAAGGATCCGGTGCATCGCGAGTACCACCACAACGAGCTGACCTTCTCGTTGGTGTACGCCTACAGCGAGAATTACATCCTGCCGATCAGTCATGACGAGGTCGTGCACGGCAAGGGCTCGCTGCTGGCCAAGATGCCCGGTGACCGCTGGCAGCAACTGGCAAACCTGCGCGCCTATCTCGCGTACATGTGGGCCCACCCGGGTAAGAACCTGCTGTTCATGGGCTGCGAGTTCGGCCAGGACGCCGAGTGGGCGGAGGGCCGGAGCCTGGACTGGTGGCTGCTGGAGGACCCGCGGCACGCCGGCGTCCTGCTGCTGGTGAGCGATCTGAACCGCGTCTACCGCCAGAGCCCCGCTCTCTGGGAGCGAGACAACGACCCGGCGGGATTCGGCTGGATCGATGCCAACGACTCCGGGAACAACGTGCTGTCGTTCCTGCGCTTCGACGGCTCAGAGCGACCGCTGGCCTGCGTGGTGAACTTCGCGGGCACGCCGCACCACGACTACCGGATCGGTCTGCCGCACGCCGGTTTGTGGCGCGAGGTGCTCAACACCGACGCGGAGCGGTACGGCGGGTCGGGCGTGGGCAACCTCGGCGCGATCGACGCGGTGGAGGAACCGTGGCACGGGCGACCCGCGTCAGCCTCGATAGCCATCCCGCCCCTGGGCGCGGTGTGGTTCGAGCCTGCGTGATCGCTCACGGTCCGGTGTCCACGCCGCCGGCTTGGCGCCGCTGGCCAGGCCCGCCGCATACAGTTGGGGGCACCGTCTCTCGAGCACATGAGGTTTTCGACGTGAAGCCACGACTTCGACACCGCGCTGGTGGACTGTTGGCCTTGCTGCTGGCCGTCCTCGTCATCGCGGGCTGCACTCGAACCGTTTCCGGCGTCGCGACGCTCGCGGAGGGCGGCGTGAAGAAGGACGCTCCGCCGTCCGACCTGAAGATTGAGAACGGCGACGGCAGCGAGATCGACCAGCTCGTCGCCAACTCGATGGACGACGTCATGACCTATTGGGAAGACGTCTTCGAGGAGTCCTTCGACAAGGAGATGGAGCCGCTGCAGGGCGGGTTGTGGGCGTACGAGCCCGGGCACGACGGGGCCCTCCCGTGCGTGCCTGCCAACCAGGTGGAGATCGTCGAGAACAACGCCTTTTACTGCCCCACTGAGGACGCGATCGCCTATGACCGCGCGTTCATCGGTCAACTGGCCGACGAGTTCGGCGAGTTCATCGTGCCGCTGGTGTTCGCGCACGAGTTCGGTCACGCCATCCAGGACCGCGTGGGCGATCCCGGCTCGAAGACGATCTCGTGGGAGGGGCAGGCCGACTGCTACGCGGGGGTGTTCACCAAGGAGGCCACTGAGGGCACCGCGCACTTCCAGGCCACCCGCGAGGACCTCGACAGCGTGCTCACCGGCTACCTGATGCTGCGTTCCCAGCCGGGCGGCTCCCCCGACGACCCCAACGCGCACGGCTCGGCGTTCGATCGCGTGGCCGCCTTCCAGGAAGGCTTCAACGACGGCCCCGGCCACTGCTACACGGCCTTCGACGACGACCGCGTCTACACGCAGATTCCGTACCTGACCGCCAACGACAAGGCGAACGAGGGCAACCTGCCCTACGACCAGACCCTGCAGACGATCCCGACCGAGATGAACACGGTCGCCGAGACGGTCGTCGACGGCTCGTGGGAGCAGGTCGACGCCTCGGGCTTCGAGGGCAGCTCAGCCAAGTGCGACGGCGATCCGCAGGACGAGCTGGTGTTCTACTGCGCCGACGACCAGACGGTGTACTACGCCGAGAAGGACCTGATCTCAAAGGCTTACGACAAGTTCGGCGACTTCGCCGCGATGACGCTGATCGCCATGGGATACGCCGATGCGATGCTGGACGCCGAGGGCGCCAAGACCGACGGCAAGGAGGCCTTCGAGGCCCAGTTATGCCTGGTTGGGGCTTATGCCGGTGGAGCCTTCGAGGCGAGCGCCACCGGGGAGCAGTCTCCCCTCGGCGGACTGCAGCTGTCGGCCGGCGACCTCGACGAAGCCGTCATGGTGCTCATCGCGCTCGGCGAGGACGACGAGATCCTGGCGACCCACGGACTGGACGCCTTCGACCGCATCGACCTGTTTCGGGAGGCCTTCGAGGCCGGCCGCGACGATCCCCTGGGCGCCGCCCAGAGCTGCCTCTAGCCGGCGACGAGCCCGCCGAGACCTGTCCGCCAGCCGGTCCCCGGCAAGGACGGTTGCGGCGCGCGAGAGCCTAGAACAGCGCAGACGCGAGGTTGCGGCGTGCGGTGGCCACCGCGGGCTCGGCGTTGCCGACGATCGCGAACAGCTCGATGAGCCGCTGGCGAGCGGTCTCCTTCGCCTCCTTGTCCCCGTCCCGCACGATGCTCAGCAGCCGGCCGAAGGCATCCTCGTACTGCCCGGCGGCCACTTGCAGGTCGGCGGCCTTGCAGGCCAGCTCGACATCGCCGGGAGCGGCGTCGGCCTGCGCGACGACCTCGGAGGCGTCGTCCCCGCCCTCGGCGTTCAGGCGTTTCATGAGCTGGATCTGGGTGATGGCGTCCTTGGCCAGTGGGTGTGCGGGCTGATCGGCCAGCAGCGACCGGTACAGCTCCTCTGCACGGTCCAGCTCGCCTGCCGCCAGTGCTTCCTCGGCCTGCTCGACCCGCGGGTCCTCTGCCGGCCCAGCACCCTCGGGCAGCGTTCCGCCGGTCCCTTCGACGACGGCCTTGAGGAACTCACGCAGCCGGCCCTCGGGCTGCAGCCCGTCGAACTCGGCGATCATCTGGCCCTGAAAGACCGCGCGTACAGCAGGCACGCCCTGGATCCGCATCGCCTGCGCCACGCGCATCTGCGACTCGGCCTCGACCCGGCCGAGCAGCCAGCTACCCTCTCCCTCACCGGCCAGGCGGATGAAGGTCTCGCCGTACTGCTGGGACTGATCGGCGTTCGCCAGCCAGAACTCCAGGATCACCGGCACCTGCATCGACTGCTCGAGCACCTGCTGCAGGTTGGCCTCGGTGACGTCGACCACGTACTGGCCCTGAGCGGACGGCGCGGGCGGCTGCTGCGTGCCAGGGGTCTCAGGCTGTCCCGGCGCGGGTGGCGTCTGCCCGGCATCGGGCACGGCTTGGTGCCCGGCGCCCCCGAGGGACGACTGCTGCCCGGCCTGGGCACGAGCGGCGTCCGCGCGGGCCTTCAGGCCGCTGAGATCGACGGCGCCGGACAACGCGGCCGACAACGCGGCCTGCTGTGCTTGCTGGGGGTTGGGGCGGGGCCTGGTCACGTGAGAGTGCTTCCCTTCTTCGTTGCTTGGAGGGCGCTTTACGGCGTGATCGTGGAGCGCATCAGTGTATCGAGCACGTCCCGGTCACCGTCGATGCTCCAGAGCACGTACGGCGTGCGTCCCCAGAGGCCGGTGGCGAGGTCGCTCGCCGGCGCGGTGACGGTGACCTCGACCGGCGCGGCGGCGTCGGTCTGTCCGGCATCATCGGTCGTGGAGTGCGTGTAGTCGACGACACCCGGTTCGGACGCCGGACGCACCACCCACTCGTCGCCGGTGTCCCCCGAGACGAACCGGATCGGCGCGGTGACTGCGACCGGATCCTTGCCCTGCATGCGCGGCAGCATCACCTCCAGCACCTCGGTGACCGCGTCGGCCGCCAGCGCCTCGTCGTACGCCGGGGCGCCGCCCGCGGTAAGCAGCAGGTCGATGCGGTGCATCTCGGTCTCGTGGGCCTTCCTGCGGAACCAGAACCCGGCCGTGCGCTCGCTCGAGAAGGTCCACGTCTCGGTGTCCGGCTCGGTCGCCCGCAGCGCATCGAGGAGCTGCCGCGCCTGGTCGGCGTACCACTCGGCCAGCTCGCCCTCCGGCTCCGGACGCGGGCCCTTCGGGCTGCCCCCGGCGACGATGCCGCGCGCCCAGCCGTGGACGCCGCCCAGGTGGGCGATCAGGTCGCGGACGCTCCAGCCGGGGCACGTGGGGACATCGGCCGTGGGATCGAGGCGAGCGGTCAGCTCTGCGATCTGGGAAGCGGAGCGGTCGAGCGCGGCCAGATAGTCGTCGTGCGACAGGCGGGTCGTCATGCGCTCCAGCCTAGTTGGAGCCGGCCCACCGGGTACGGCCCCGGGCTACATGCGAGCGGTCGCCGATCGGCGAGGGCGCGCGCATCGCCGCTACCAACGGGATCGGGGCAAGGACCGTGTGGTCCTCGCCCCGATACCGTTCGTTCGGCCGCTAGAAGCGGGCGGGCTCCCGGTAGATGCCCCACTCGTCGCGCAGCGCGTTGCAGATCTCGCCGAGCGTCGCCTCCACGCGGCAGGCCTCGAGCATCGACGGGATCATGTTCTGCGAGCCGCGTGCGGCAGCCAGCATGTCGTCCAGGGCGGACCGGACCTTGGCCTCGTCCCGGCCGGACTTGCGGGTGTCGAGCACCCGGCGCTGCTCCAGCTCGACCTCGTGGCTGATCCGCAGGATCTCGAGCTCTTCCTCGTCGTCCACCCGCAGGCAGTTGACGCCGACGACCTTCTTGTCGCCCTTCTCCAGCGCTGCCTGGTAGATGAACGCGGCGTCGGCGATCTCGGACATGAAGTAGCCCTCTTCGATGCCGCGCAGCAGGCCCGAGGTGACCGGGCCGATCTCGTGCTGAGCGTCCTCGCCACCGCCGATGCGGATGATCTCGGCGAAGATCTTCTCGGCCTCGGCCTCGATCTTGTCAGTCAGCGCCTCGACGTACCACGATCCGCCGAGCGGATCGGCGACGTTGAGGACGCCGGTCTCCTCCATGATCACCTGCTGGGTGCGCAGCGCGATCGCAGCGGCCCGCTCCGACGGGAGCGCGAGAACCTCGTCCAGGGCGTTGGTGTGCAGCGAGTTGGTCCCGCCGAGCACCGCCGACAGCGCCTCGATCGCGGTACGGACGATGTTGTTGTCCGGCTGCTGGGCGGTCAGCGACACACCTGCGGTCTGGGTGTGGAAGCGCAGCTGCTGGGCCTTCTCGGTCTTCGCGCCATAGGTGTCGCGCAGCCAACGTGCCCAGATGCGGCGGGCGGCGCGGAACTTGGCGATCTCCTCGAAGAAGTCCACGTGCGCGTCGAAGAAGAACGACAGGCCTGGGGCGAAGACGTCGACGTCCAGCCCGCGCGACTGCCCCAGCTCGACGTACGCGAAGCCGTCGGCGAGCGTGTAGGCGAGCTCCTGCGCGGCGGTCGACCCGGCCTCCCGGATGTGGTAGCCGGAGACCGACAAGGGCTTGTACGCCGGGATGTCCGAGGAGGTGTACTCCATCAGGTCGCCGATCAGGCGCAGGTGCGGCTCCGGGGCGAACAGCCACTCCTTCTGGGCGATGTATTCCTTGAAGATGTCGGTCTGCAGCGTGCCGTTGAGCTTGTGGATGTCGGCGCCCTGGCGCTCCGCGGCGACGATGTACATGCAGAAGATCGGGACGGCCGGGCCGGAGATCGTCATCGAGGTGGTGACGTCCTGCAGGTTGATGCCATCGAAGAGGATGTCCATGTCGGCGGCTGAGTCGATCGCCACGCCGCAGTGGCCGACCTCGCCGAGCGACAGCGGGTCGTCGGAGTCGCGGCCCATCAGGGTCGGCATGTCGAAGGCGACGGAGAGCCCGCCACCGCCGGCGCCGAGGATCATCTTGTAGCGCTCGTTGGTCTGCTGCGCGTTGCCGAAGCCGGCGAACTGGCGGATCGTCCACGGCCGCCCCCGGTAGCCGGTCGAGTGCAGGCCACGCGTGAACGGGAACTGCCCCGGGTAGCCGATCCGCTCGAAGTCCGGGACGGCGCTCTCGTCGGCCGGCCCATATACCGGGTCGACCTCGACGCCGGACAGCGTCGTGTAGTCGCGGTCGACGAAGCGGCCCTTGGCGATCGCGTCGTCGTATGCCTGCTGCCAGCGCTCGCGCGCCGGAGTCTTCTCGTTGGTCATCTCGCCCACCCATCCGCGGCATACGCCGCAGCCAAAGCCATTGCCGTGCCCTAAATAGTAGGACGTCCTAGCAATTTTCGGAAGGGTGCTCGCGACGCGATGCGCGTCACTGCTCCACTTCGAAGTCGCCGGCGCTCCTGCGCAGGGTGCTCAACGCGGTGACCACCGACGTGATCTGCCCATCCTCCAGCGCCGCGAGCCCGAAGTCCATAGCCATCAGGTCGGCCGCCGCGGCCTCGACCACCTCACGGCCCCGATCGGTCAGCACCGCGAGCACACCCCGTCCGTCCTTCGGGTTGCGCTGCCGCTGCACCAGATCGGCGGCCGAGAGCCGCTCCACGATGTTGGTCACCGAGGTCGGATGCACCTGCAGCCGGTCGCCGATCACCTTCATCGGCAACGCACCGTTGCGCGAGAACCGCAGCAGCGCCAGTGCCTCGAAGCGCGCGAAGGTCAGCCCGTGCGGACGCAGCGCCTCGTCATAGGCGTTGATCAGCAGCTGCTGCACCCGCATGATCGAGGTCGCCAGCCGCATGTGCGTGGCATCGCCCCACGTGCGCTGCCAGTTCTCGGCAGCACGCTCGATCGGGTCGAAGGGCAACGGAGACTTGGTCACCCCCAGACCCTAGCGACTACCACGCCGCTCGTGCCCGGCCGAGCCTCGGCATGACGCGAAGGTGCTGTTGGCTCCGCCTGAGGCGAGGTCACCGACCGGCTGCGGACAACCCGTAATTCCCACGTGTGTGCGCGGTGCGGGAACCCCGACCTGGACCGCTCTCTCCTAGTGCCATTCCGGCGTGTCCGGCCCCCTTGAACAGGAGATTCTCATGACCACTTCGACGAACCGCCGTGCGCGACTCGCACGTCCGAGAGCGGTGCCGATGGCGGTGATCGCGCTCGCTGTCGCCGGTCTCGCCTGCGCTGTCGCCGCATTCGTCATCGTCGGCTTCGTGACCGACTACCTGGCCGAGTACCCGAGCAGCTACTCGGATTTCTCCAAAGACGCGATCCTGGTGCAGGCATTGATCAGCGCTGCGTTGATCTTCGGGACTGCCTACGTATTGTGGAACGTGCCAGGATGGGCGCGACGCACCATGGGCGTGCTCGCGGCGCTCACGGGTCTGTCGCTCGGGAAGATGTTCCTCGACGGTGCGCTCGTTCTGTTGTTCCAGCCGAATCCGATCATTCCGAGGTGGCCTCTCTGGTTGTCCGTGTCGTCACATGTGCTCGTCTTCGTCGCACTGTTCCTCGTGACCCGTGACGACTCGAAGGACTACTACGACCAGTTCTAGACGGCCGCCGGCTGCGGGCCGTTCGCGGATCCGCTGAGCCACACATCGATCTCAGTCGATGTCGGCGCGGTCGCCGGGCCCTCCCGCGTCACCTTGATCGCCGCGCCGGCGTTCGCTCGGCGTGCGGCGGCGACCCAGGAGGCCCCGGCCAGTCGGGTCGCGACGAGCACTCCGGTGTGCGCATCACCGGCACCGTTGGTGTCGACCGGTTCCTGTGGATACCCCGGCAGCGACACCGCAGGGGAACCGTCGCGGACGGCGCACCCATTCGGTCCGTCGCGAACGATGACCACTGCGGAACGCGGCAGCACCCGCGCGACGGCATCCGCGGCGGCGACCATGTCGTCGGCGTCGAACGAGGCAGCCCCCTGTGCCGCCACGATGTCGACCGCCTCGGCGAGGTTGGAGGTCCAGACCGTCGTGGCCGCGAGCGCGCGCTCCCTGACCTCGCGCGGCTGAGCGGCGAAATCGGACGCCGGATCGAGCACCACCTCGACGTCAGGCGGCAGCTGCTCGAGCCACTGCAGCATGGGCTCGACCGTCGCGCCGGCGACCAGCGTGTAGCCGTCGACGCAGACGATGTCACCGGCGGCCGGGCGCGATCGGTCCAGGCTGTCGACGGTGATCGCGCGCTCCGCGCCACGAGTGGTGATGAAGGTTCGCTCGTCGGGTTCGATCAGGCAGATGCAGATCCCTGAGTCGACGTCCGGCTCGGGCGGGCTGCACAGGCCCACCCCGTCGGCCGCGAGCGCGGCCCGGATCAGGTCACCGTTCTCACCCGTGCCGTGCGATCCGGCGAGAACCGCCTCGGCGCCGTTGCGGGCAGCCGCGACCAGGGTGTTCGTGGCGCCGCCGGCGGAGCGCCGTCCTGTCGAGGCGTAGACGTTGCCGCCGCGCGGCGGCAGCGCCGGGACGTCGAGCACGTAGTCGACCAGTGCCTGGCCGGTGTGGATCACCCTGGGCATGGAGAATGCGTCGATCCGGGACTAGTCGCCTAGCTGGTCGCCCAGCTCGGCGACGAGCGTGTCCGCGGCGACATAGGGGTCGGACTCGCCGGAGACCACCGACTCCGAGAGCGCCAGCACCGAGGCATGGCCCTCGACGTCGCCCATCCGCTCGCGCAGAGTCGCCATCGACAGCGCCACGATCTCGCCCGCGGCGCGGGCCAGCCGCCGTTCGTGCAGCACGCCCTTCTCGTCCATCCACGCCCGGTGCGCATCGACCGCCTCGATGACATCCTCGACGCCCTGCTCCTTCTCCGCGATCGTCTTCACGATCGAGGGCCGCCAGGCACCGGCGTCCGAGTGACGCCCGCCCAGCCCGAGCATGTTGCGCAGGTCGCGGACGACGGAGTCCGCGCCGTCGCGGTCGGCCTTGTTGACCACGAAGACGTCAGCGATCTCGAGGATCCCTGCCTTCGCCGCCTGAATGCCGTCGCCCATGCCGGGCGCCAGCAGCACCAGGGTCGTGTCGGCGGTGGAGGCGATCTCGACCTCGGCCTGACCCACGCCTACGGTCTCGATCAGGATGACATCGAAGCCGGTGCCGTCGAGCACCCGCAGCGCCTGCGGCGTCGCCCACGACAGGCCGCCGAGGTGTCCGCGCGTCGACATCGACCGGATGAACACCCCCGGGTCGGTGGCGTGATCCTGCATCCGGATGCGGTCGCCGAGCAGCGCGCCGCCGGAGAACGGCGAGCTCGGATCGATCGCGAGCACGCCGACCCGCTTGCCCCGCGCGCGGTAGGCGCGCACCAGCGCCGAGGTGGACGTGGATTTGCCGACGCCGGGTGATCCGGTCAAGCCGATGATCGTGGCCTGGCCGGTGTGCGGCGCAAGCACCTTGGCCACCTCGCGCAGTTTCGGCGAGGCGTCCTCGACCAGCGAGATCAGCCGAGCGACCGCGCGAGCCTGGCCGTCGCGAGCGCGTTCGACGAGTTCCTCGACACCCGCGCTCCGGCTCAGGCCACCACCGGCCGCCATTACTTGGAGGCCGGAGCGGGCACGTCGATGATCAGCGCGTCGCCCTGACCGCCGCCGCCGCACAACGCCGCGACGCCGGTGCCGCCGCCGCGGCCGCGCAGCGCATAGATCAGATGCAGCACGAGACGGGCGCCGGACATGCCGATCGGGTGGCCGAGCGCGATCGCGCCCCCGTCGACGTTCACCTTCTCGGCATCCAGACCCAGATCGCGCATCGACTGGATACCGACGGCCGCGAAGGCCTCGTTGATCTCGACCAGGTCGATCTCCTCCAGCGAGCGGCCGGCCTTCTTCAGGGCGTGGTTGATCGCGTTCGACGGCTGCGACTGCAGCGAGTTGTCCGGGCCGGAGACATTGCCGTGCGCGCCGATCTCGGCGAGCACCTCGAGCTCGAGCTCGTCGGCCTTGGCCTTGCTCATCACGACGACGGCGCAGGCGCCGTCCGAGATCTGCGAGGCGGTGCCGGCGGTGATGGTGCCGTCCTTGGCGAAGGCCGGGCGCAGCTTGCCCAGCGACTCAGCGGTCGTATCGCCGCGGATGCCCTCGTCGGCGGAGAACACCACCGGGTCACCCTTGCGCTGCGGGATCTCGACCGGGACGATCTCGTCGGCGAAGCGGCCCTCGGCGGCCGCGGCCGCGGCGCGCTGGTGCGACCGCGCAGCGAACTCGTCCTGCTCCTCGCGGCTGATGTTGAGCTTGGCGTTGTGCGATTCGGTCGACTCACCCATCGAGACCTTGTCGAAGGCGTCGGTGAGGCCGTCGTAGGCCATCGCGTCCAGCACCTCGAAAGAGCCGTACTTGTAACCGGCACGCGACTTGGGCAGCAGGTGCGGCGCATTGGTCATCGACTCCATGCCGCCGGCGACGACGATGTCGAACTCACCGGCGCGGATCAGCTGGTCGGCCAGCGCGATCGCGTCCAGGCCCGACAGGCACACCTTGTTGATGGTCAGCGACGGCACATCCATCGGGATTCCGGCTGCGACCGCCGCCTGACGCGAGGGGATCTGGCCGGCGCCGGCCTGCAGCACCTGCCCCATGATGACGTACTCGACCTGGTCACCCGACAGCCCGGCGCGCTCCAGCGCTGCCTTGATGGCGAAGCCACCCAGGTCTGCTCCGGAGAAGTCCTTCAGCGAGCCTTGCAACCGGCCCATCGGCGTCCGAGCGCCGGAGACGATGACGGTGGTGTTGTCGGACGATGCAGCCATGATGACTCCCTTGTGGCGACGGTTATGGGCACCCTATAACCGCTCGCGGGTGGATCGGCAACTGGCCTCGTCGCCGATCGGGCCCCGCGGGCAGCGGGCCGGCAGGCCTGTGCCGGGTGCAGTGAACGGCGTCACCCCGGCCGCCATCCCGAACCCGATTCGGTCTTGCTACTTTCATGGTAGGAGCACCACGCCCACAAGGAGCCTGCATGTTCACCGAGATCAACCACGTCGGAATCGCCGTCGCCGACCTCGACAAGGCCATCGAGTTCTATCGCGATGTCTACGGCATGCAGCTGGTGCACGAGGAGACCAACGAGGAGCAGGGAGTACGCGAGGCCATGATGGCCGTCGGCGACTCCGGATCGTGCATCCAGCTTCTGGCGCCCCTCGACGAGTCCAGCACGATCGCCAAGTTCCTCGACAAGAACGGACCTGGCATGCAGCAGATGGCCTACACCGTCGACGACATCGACGCGACCAGCGCCACCCTGCGCGAGCGCGGCGTCCGGCTGCTCTACCCCGAGCCCAAGCGCGGTACCGCGAACTCCCGCATCAACTTCATCCACCCCAAGGACGCCGGAGGGGTGCTCGTCGAGCTCGTCGAGCCCGCCGCCGCCACCCACCACTGACTGGTCGTGCCCGGAATCACAGCAACGTCCTGAGGTGAGTTACTGATCGGTAACTTATCCTCGGCAGCAGTTCTCACTCACGGCAGCATCGACCGTCGTGCCCAACCAGGAGTCACAACCCATGACCATGAACCAGATCCTCGACGCGATCATGAGCGGCAAGAACGAGGACGTCGCGAAGATCGAGGTCCCCACGTCGTACGAGGCGATTGTCGTCCGCGAGGAGGACCAGAACATGTTTCAGGGCCTGGCGTCCTGGGACAAGGACCCCCGCAAGAGCCTGCATCTGCAGGACGTCGACACTCCTGAGCTCGGGCCCGGCGAGGCGCAGATCGCCGTCATGGCCTCCTCGGTCAACTACAACACCGTGTGGACCTCGATCTTCGAACCGGTGTCGACCTTCGGCTTCCTCAAGCGCTACGGACGTACCAGCGAGCTGGCCAAGCGGCACGATCTGCCCTACCACATCGTGGGTTCGGACCTCGCCGGCGTCGTGCTGCGCGTCGGCCCCGGGGTCACCAAGTGGAAGCCGGGCGACGAGGTCGTGGCGCACTGCCTGTCCGTCGAGCTCGAGGACCCGCAGGGGCACGATGACACCATGATGGATCCGCAGCAGCGGATCTGGGGCTTTGAGACCAACTTCGGCGGTCTGGCGCAGCTGGCGCTGGTGAAGTCCAACCAGCTGATGCCCAAGCCCGCGCACCTCAGCTGGGAGGAAGCCGCCTGCCCCGGCCTGGTCAACTCGACCGCCTACCGTCAGCTGGTCTCCAAGAACGGCGCGGCGATGAAGCAGGGCGACATCGTCCTCATCTGGGGAGCCTCGGGCGGCCTGGGCTCCTACGCCACCCAGATGGCCCTCAACGGCGGCGCCATCCCGGTGTGCGTGGTCTCCTCCCCCGACAAGGCGGACATCTGCCGGTCGATGGGCGCCGAGCTGGTCATCGACCGCAAGGCCGAGGGCTACAAGTTCTGGAAGGACGAGCACACCCAGGACACCGGCGAGTGGAAGCGCTTCGGCTCGCGGATCCGCGAGCTCACCGGCGGTGAGGACGTCGACATCGTCTTCGAGCACCCGGGCCGGGAGACCTTCGGCGCGTCGGTCTATGTCACCAAGCGCGGCGGCACCATCACCACCTGCGCCTCGACGTCGGGCTACATGCACGAGTACGACAACCGCTACCTGTGGATGAACCTCAAGCGCATCGTGAGCTCGCACTTCGCCAACTACCGCGAGGCGTGGGAGGCCAACCGGCTGATCGACAAGGGCCTCATCCACCCGACGCTGTCCAAGGTGTACTCGCTCGCCGAGACCGGGCAGGCGGCTCTGGACGTGCACAAGAACCTGCACCAGGGCAAGGTCGGCGTGCTGTGCCTGGCCCCCGAGCCCGGCCTGGGCGTGAGCGACCCGGAGAAGCGCGCCAAGCACGAGGACAAGATCAACCGCTTCCGCGACCTGTAGCAACCCCCTTCGAGAAGGGCGCGACGAACGATGAGGCGAGGCCGGTCCACCCGGCCTCGCCTCATCGTTGGTTGACGTCTGAGGCCATAGAGTGGGGGCTGCGATCTCGTCCACCCCAGCATGCGATTGAGGCACTGATGAACGCAGCGAACAACAACGATCTCATCCCCATGGGCGCCCCTTCGATGGACTTTCCGATCGTCATGCGCGGCTATGAGCGCCACCAGGTCAACGAGGCCATCCGCAGCCTCGAGGACGACCTGCGCACGATCATGGCCGAGCGCGATCAAGCGCTGACCCAGGCCGCCGAGGAGCACGCGCGCGCCGAGAACCTCGGAGCCGAGATCGGGGAGCTCAAGACCCAGCTGCGCAACAGCGAGGCGCCCACCTTCGAGACCATGGGCGGGCGGATCGCCTCCATGCTGCGGCTGGCCGAGGAGGAGGCGGCGGAGATCCGCCGCGCGGCCGAGGAGGACGCCCAGCAGACGCGCGAGCGCTCGGCTCAGGAGAAGGAGGACTCCGACCGCCAGATCGCCAGCGATCGAGCCGAGGCCGACCAGTACGTGGCCGACCGCCGCGGCGAGGCCGACGAGGTCCTCGCCACCGCGAAGGCCGAGGCGGCAGAGTACGTCGAGCAGCACCGCAAGCAGGCCGAGGAGCACCTCGCCGGTGCCCGCGCCGAGGCCGACGAGCTGACCGCGCAGTCCGCGGCCAGGCGCGCCGAGGCGGAGGAGGACTTCAAGATCACCCTCGACGCCCGTCGCACCGCCGCCGCACAGGAAGAGGCCGAGCGGGACCGTACCTCGCGCGAGGACGCCGCCAACCGCATCCAGGCCTCACGAGACGAGGCGGACGCGCTGCTGACGAAGGCCCACGCCGAGGCGTCCGCCGCGGTCGAGGAGGCCAACACCCGCTCGCGGACCATGATCGAGCGAGCCGAGGACGAGGTGAACCGCCTCGAGCACGTGCGGGCTGCGCTCGCCCAGCAGATCGCCCAGGTCGGCCAGATCGTCTCGCAGGTGCCGGCCTTTCTCGCCAAAGCGCCTGAGGAGCTCGCGCGCGATCGAGATGTCGACGCGCCTCGCGCAGCCGAGCCGCGGCGCCCCGATCTCTTCGCCGAGGGCCGCGAGGCGACGACGGATGAGGCTGCGACCGTGCGCGATGACGATGCGGCCCTGCCGGACGACGTGCAGCCGGAGGCGGTGGCGGCATCCGAGCCGCCGGCGCCAGAACAGAGCGCCGAGCCGATCGCGGACGCGGGCGCGTCCCAGGACGAGCCCGCCGAGCCCGCCGAGCCAGCCGAGGCCGCTGAACTCGCTGAGGTGGGCGAGCAGCCCACGGAGGACGCCACCCCGGGCGCCGACGTCCCGGAAGGTGACGCCCCGGACGGCGAGCTGCAGCAGGAGGTCGACGGTCACAGCGGGCCGCCGACCAGCGCGCGCAGCCCCCGTGTGCGGCTGGCGCGGCGCACGGGCGGCCGCTCGGATGACGAGTCGCCCTCCGATCGCACCGTCGAGGTCAGTGCGATCCGCCAACGCCGTCCGCGCCGTTAGACGACGTTCTGCCCCTCGCGGGTCAGTCGTAGATCGGCGACTACGGGCCAGTGGTCGCTGGGGATGACTCCGCCGGGCCGAGTGGTGTCGATCCAGGCACGCTCGATGTCCCAGCGCTCGTTGACCAGCAGGTGGTCGATCCGCGCTCCGGCGCTGTCACCGCGGAAGGCGTGAAAGGTGCCGGACGCGTCGTCGCCTAGGACGCTGCGCAGCCCGCGCTCTAGCAGCACCCTCATCGGAAGCTCGTCGAGGGCGACGTTGAAGTCGCCACAGACGATCCAGGCCCGCGGATCGCTCTCGACCAGCTCAGCGATCTGGCCTGCGGCGAGCTCGCGCGACCGGCTGCCGCGATGGTCGAAGTGGGTGTTCACGACCCCGATCGGATTCCCGCCGACCGATCCGAGCAGCACCGTGGCGACGCGCGGGATCCGAGCATCGACGCCAGTCGATCCAGGGACGTCGGGAGTCGGCGACAGCCACATCGTCCGCCATGCCTGGACCCGTACTCGGTCGCTGATCACGAGCGGGCTCTGCTCTCCCCCGCGCTTGCCGTCCGCGCGTCCGACCCCGTACCACCCGGCCCACGGTGTCCGCGCCTCGAGGTACCGGCGCTGCACCGGAAGCACCTCCTGCAGACCGAGCACGTCGAATCGAAGCGAATCAATACACTCGAGCACGGCAGCTCGTCGATGACGCCAGGAATGCACCCCGTCGGCCGGGTTGTCGTACCGGATGTTGAAGGTGCCCGTGCGCAGGGCCGGTGACGCGTCCATCGCCAGATCTCAGCGGCCGTAACGCGGCGCGTTCCGGGACCGCAGGACGCCGGGCCGCCGCCGATCGCGCGCCGACCAGCACGCAGCGTGCCAGTGGCGGCGATCCGCACCCTCGACGTCGTACTCGGACCAGACGACCACGTGCCCCTGGCCGCGGCGCACGATCTGGTCGCAGCCCGGGCATCGGTAGTCCTTGACCGCCGAGGCGCCGGTGATCGATATGACTCGCCAGGTCTCGCCGCGCCACTGCACCTGGCTCGCACCGCCGAGCAGCCCGCCCCGGCTCGTCGTGCGCTCGGCCGGCCGCTCTCGCCGGTTACGGCGCGGCATGCTCGCCGCCGATCCGGCGCTGGATGCTCTCGCGCACCTTGACCCGCTGGATCTTCCCCGACGGCGTCTTCGGCAGGGCGCCCGGGGCGATGAGGACGACGTAGGTGGGCCGAACCTCGAGATCGGCGTACGTCGCCACCCGGATCTCCTGCTCGATCCGGCCACGGTGCTGCTCGTCGTCGTAGTAGGTCGACTCCGCGACGACCGCCAGGACCTCACGTCCACCCACGAGCACCGGTACCGCCGCGCAGTTGCCTCGTCGTACTCCCTCAACCCGCTCCGCGGCCCGCTCGACGTCCGTTGGATAGATGTTGCGCCCACCGATGATGATCAGATCCTTGATCCGGCCGCAGACCACTACCTCTCCGTCGACCAGATAGCCCTCGTCGCCGGTGTCCAGCCATCCCTCGGCATCCTGCGAGCCGCGAAGGCCCTCGGCAGTGACATAGCCGGGGCTGACCGCGTCGCCCCGGATCATCAAGGTGCCGACGTGCCGCTCGGGCAGCACCTCGCCCTTCTCCCCACGCACCTCGACCTCGATGCCGCCCAGCGGCGCACCGAGAAGCGCGAACGCCGATCCCGCGCCCTCGACCGGCTTGGCAACCCGCTGGGCGCCGAGGACCCGCTCATCGACGGTGGCGATCACCAACCCACGGCCGACCGGCGCGACGGAGCCCGCGAGCGCCGCCTCGGCCATGCCGTAGGCGCACAGCACCGCCGACGGGTCCAGGCCGTGCCGCTCCCCCGCCTCGCAGAACAGCTCGACGGTGCGCGGGTCGATCGGCTCGGCACCGTTGAGGGCGATCCGCAGGGTCGAGAGATCGAGCGGAGCCGCCTTGGACAGCGCCCGCGCCGCGATCCCGTACGCGAAGTTGGGCGCGGCGGTGATGCTCGCCCCGCGATCGCTGATCAGTCGCATCCAGGAAGCGGGACTGGCGACGAAGTCCGCAGGGGTCACCTTCACCAGCTTCAGACCGAAGACCATCGGGACGCAAAGGAACCCGACCATCCCCATGTCGTGGAAGACCGGGAGCCAGGAGAGCATGATGTCGTCGGCACGGATGTCGCTGACCTCGACCATCGCCCGCATGTTGCTGATCAGGTTGCCGTGGGTGATCACGACGGCTTTGGGTGCCGCAGTCGAGCCGCTGGTCAGCTGCAGCAGCGCCGGGCTGCTCTCGTCGGCCACTGCCGGATCGGGATCGATCAGTCGCTCGCCGGCCAGCAGCTCGTCGCTGGTCAGGATCGCTGCGGACGCGTCGCTGGCGGCGGGAGCGAAGTGCTCGACGACGTCGGCGTACGGCGGCCCGAGGACGAGCGCGTCCGCGTCGATCGTCTGCAGGATGCCGAAGGTGTCCGCGGCGTACGTCGTGAGGTTGGTGCGGGCCGTGGGCTGGTGCAGCATCGTGACGCTCGCACCGCGCAGCCAGCAGGCCTGTGTCGCGACCGCGACATGCCGTGGCGAGCCCATGAACAGCGCGACCGCATCACCCGCGCCGATTCCGCGGGCGGCCAGCGATGCAGCGGCGCGCCGCGCGTCGAGGTGGATCCGCGCCCAGTCCTCACGGAGGAACTCGCCGTCCGAGCCTCTCGTCTCGAGCCACCCGCGCGCGGGGTGCGCGCGGGCGGTCTCGCGGAGGACGCCCAGCAGCTCGCTCATCGGCTACTTGCGGTAGTCCCGGAAGCCTTTGCCGGTCTTGCGGCCGAGGAAGCCCGCGGTGACGAGGTGCTCCAGCAGCGGCGCCGGGGCCATGCCCTGCTCGCGGAACTCGCGGAAGAGCGTCTGCTCGATCGCCAGCGAGACGTCGAGACCGACGGTGTCGAGCAGTTCGAACGGGCCCATGGGGTAGCCACAGCCGACCTTCATGGCCGCGTCGATGTCGTCGGCGGTGGCGTAGTTCGCCTCGTACATCTTGATCGCGTCGTTCAGGTACGGGAACAGCAGCGCGTTGACGATGAACCCGGCGCGGTCGCCGCACAGCACCGGGTGCTTGCCGATGGCCTTGGTGAGTGCGACGGAGGTGTTGACCGTCTGCTCATCGGTCGCGACCGTGTGCACGATCTCGACCAGCTTCATGATCGGCGCCGGGTTGAAGAAGTGGATGCCGACGACATTCTCCGGCCGCTCGGTCTGGGTGGCCAGCTCGATGACCGGCAGGGACGACGTCGTCGTGGCCAGGATGGCGCCGTCCTTCACGATCTCGTCGAGGTTGGAGAACAGCACCTGCTTGATGTGCAGGTCCTCGGCGATCGCCTCCACGACGATGTCGCAGTCGGCGAGGTCATCCAGGCTGGTGGTGCCGGTGACCAGTGACTGTGCCTGGTCGGCGTCCTCTTGGGCCAGCTTGCCGCGTCCGACGGCCTTCTCCAGCGACTTCTTGATCGCGGCCTTGACGCCATCGACCTTCGCGTCGCTGCGTGCGACGTAGGTCGTGGCGAACCCGGCCTTGACGAACACCTCGATGATGCCGGTGGCCATGGTGCCGGAGCCGACCACACCGATCTTCTTGCCGCTCAGGTCGATCGCCGGGGCGCCCGTGTCCTCGCCCTTCGGGGTGAGGCGGTCGGCCACGACGTTCGGCGAGCCGGGCTGTTCGTAGGTGTAGAAGCCCCGGCCGGACTTGCGGCCCAGCAGGCCCGCGGACATCATCTGCTTGATGATGGGTCGCGGGGCGTGCATGCGGTTGCGACCCTGGCGGTACATCGTGTCGAGGATCTCGTAGGCGGTGTCGAGACCGATCAGGTCCATCAGCGCCAGAGGGCCCATCGGCAGGCCGCAGCCGAAACGCATGGCGGCGTCGATGTCCTCGCGGGTGGCGTATCGGTCCTCGTACATGCCCACGGCGTGGTTGAGATAGCCGAACAGCAGCGCGTTGGCGATGAAGCCGGCCTTGTCGGCGACCGACACGGGCGTCTTGCCGATCTGCTCGCACAGCGCGCGGATGTCGGCGACCACGCTGTCGTCGGTGACAACAGTGTGGATGATCTCGACCAGCCGCATGATCGGCGCCGGGTTGAAGAAGTGCATGCCGACGACCATGTGCGGGCGCTTGGTCGACACGCTGATCTCGGTGACCGACAGCGACGACGTGTTGGTGGCGAGGATGGTCTCCGGAGGACAGATCTCATCGAGCTTGTTGAAGATCCCGAGCTTGATGTCCATCTGCTCGGGAACGGCCTCGATGACCAGTTCGCAGCGCTCGAAGGCCTGCCAGTCGGTGGTGAACTCGATGCGCCCGATCAGCGCGTCGGCGTCCGACTGGCCGAGCTTGCCGCGCGCGACGCCGCGCTCGACGGACTGGGTGATGAAGCCCCGCCCGCGCTCGAGTCCCTCGTCGTCACGCTCGAAGGCGACGACCTCGATGCCCGAGCGGGCGAAAACCTCTGCGATGCCGGCACCCATGGTGCCGAGGCCGACGACGCCGACGACGGAAAAATCGCGTGACACTGCTACTCCAGTTGTGTTGTTGTCAGGTGGACGGGACAGGCTCAGGACGCTCCACCGCGGAATCTGCGGCGCATCATGTCGGCGATGAGACGTACGGCGTACGGTTTGCGCGCGAAGCTCGTGACGACGAGGGGAATCGGTACACGCAACTTAGCAACTGACTGCGACCTGGCGAACTCACGGAGACCATCCTCACCGTGGATTCGCCCGAACCCGGATTCACCTACCCCACCGAAGGGCAGTGACGGGATGCCGGCGAACGAGATCACCGAGTTGATCGCGACCATGCCGGTGCGCAGCCGAGCCGCGATCCGCTCCCCCGCGGAGCGCGAGAAGACGGCCGCGGCAAGACCGTACGGCGTCGCGTTGGCCTTGGTCACTGCCTCGTCCATCGAGGCGACCTTGTTGATGATCACGACCGGTCCGAAGGTCTCCTCCTGGATCGCGACACTGGTCTCGGGCACCTCCGCCAGCACCACCGGCCGCACGTACGGCGGGGCGATCGACTCGGGCCCGCCGAGCACCGCTCGGCCGCCATCTGCGATCGCCGCGTCGACATGCCGGCGGACGACGTCGAGCTGGCTGGGCATGGTCATCGGGCCGTACGCCGCGCCCCCGTCGTTGCCGGGCTGCAGATCGCGCATGATCTCAGCGGTGCGGTGCAGCACCTTGTCGTAGACCTTCTCGTGCGCGTAGACGCGCTCGGTGCCAACGCAGGTCTGGCCGGCATTCGAGCACGCGCCCCACGCGGCAGCCTGGGCGGCCGCCTCGATGTCGGCGTCCTCATCGATGATCAGGACGTCCTTGCCGCCGCATTCGACGAGTACGGGCGTCAAGGTCGCCGAGCACGCCTGCATCACCTTCTTGCCGGTCGCGCTCGAACCGGTGAACGCGATCTTGTCGACACCCGCCTCGCACAGCGCCGCTCCGGTCTCCCCGAGCCCGGTGACCACCTGTAGCACGGGCTGCTCGGGGACCACCTCGGCGAAGGTTCGCACCAGCCACTCACCGACGGCGGGCGTGAACTCGCTGGGCTTGAAGACCACCGCATTGCTGGCGGCCAGCGCGTAGGTGATCGAGCCCATCGGCGTGAACACCGGATAGTTCCACGGCCCGATGACCCCCACGACGCCGTACGGCAGGTACTGGATGGTCGCGGCGTGGTTCGCGCTCAGCAGACCGGGACTCACCGAACGCCGACCGAGCACCTTGGCGGCGTGCTTGGCCGCCCAGTCGATGTGATCGATCGCCAGGATCGTCTCGAGCATCGCGTCGTCGCGCGTCTTGCCGCCCTCCCGGTGGACCAGGTCGGCGAGCTCGTCGATCCGCCCGGCGATCAGCGAACGCCAGGCCAGCAACCGCTTCTTGCGTTCGGAGAAGCCGATCATCGCCCACCAGCGGCTGGCCTCGCGTGCCTCGGCAACCACTGCGCGTACGTCGGCGGCGCCGGCGATCGGGAAGGTCGCGACCACCTCGCCGGTCGCGGGATCGAGGCTGTCGAAGGTGTCGGCCATGCGCTCTCCTGGGCTACTGGACGGTAACGAGGTGCTCGGTTCATTATGGCGCACCGTGTAGCCTCAGCGCCGTCCCAATCGTCGAGCCGGGAAGAGCCCATGCGCCTTGTGATCGCCACCTGCGAGGTCGACTACGCGGGCCGGCTGTCGGCCCACCTGCCCAAGGCCAAGCGCCTGCTGCTGGTGAAGAACGACGGCTCGGTGCTGGTGCACTCGGACGCCGGCTCGTACAAGCCGCTGAACTGGATGTCGCCGCCGTGCAAGCTCATCGAGCGGGACGGCGAGTGGGTGGTGAAGGCCAAGTCCGGCGACAGCCTGCACATCACCATCCACGAGGTGCACTCGGATAGCACCCATGACCTGGGGATCGATCCCGGGCTGACCAAGGACGGCGTCGAGGCGCACCTGCAGGAGCTGCTCGCGCTGCACCTGGATGCACTCGGCCCCGGGCTGCGTCTGGTACGCCGCGAGTACCCCACGCCCATCGGGCCGGTCGACATCATGTGCAAGGAGGCCGCCGGGTCGGTGGCGATCGAGGTCAAGCGGGTCGTCGAGATCGCCGCGGTCGAGCAGCTCACCCGCTATCTGGAGCTGCTCAACCGCGACACCAAGATCGCGCCCGTGCGCGGCGTCCTCGCCGGCAATGTCATCAAGCCGCAGGCGCGGACGCTGGCCACCGATCGCGGCATCGAGTGCGTGGTGACCGACTACGACGAGCTCCGCGGCCTGGCCGACCCCACGCAGCGACTGTTCTGACCGGTTCGCCGGCGCCCGGCGCCGGCGCCGGAGAACAGCCGCGGTGGGCCCTAGCGCGGCCAGACCGGCTTGCGCTTCTCGACAAAGGCGTTCATGCCCTCGCGCGCGTGGTCGGTCTGGGAGGCGGAGGCCATGACCTCGATGGCATACATGTACGCCTCCCTCTCCGGCCGGTCGATCTGGTTGTAGAGCGCCTGCTTGCCCAGGGCCTTCGCCATCCGGCTGCCATCGGAGAGCTTGGTGATCAGCTCGTCGAGCTTGGCGTCCAGCTGGTCATCGGGGACGGCGTAGTTGATCAGGCCCCATGCCTCAGCGGTCTTGGCATCGATCGGCTCGCCCGACAGCGCCAGCTCCATCAGGTGCTTGCGGCCGATGTTGCGGGCGACCGCCACGCTCGGGGTGTGGCAGAACCAGCCGCCCTTGCCGCCCGGCACCGCGAACGCCGCCGACTCGGCCGCCACTGCGAGATCGGCATTCGCGACCATCTGGCACCCGGCGGCGGTGGCCAGCGCGTGCACCTTGGCGATGACGATCTGCGGGATGGTGTGCATCCGCTGCATCATGTCGGTGCACAGCTGGAGCAGCGCGCGCATCGAGTGCAGGTCCCGTCCGATCATGTCGGCGAAGTCGTGGCCGGAGCTGAACACCGGTCCGTCGCCGGCGATCACGAGGATGCGTGCATCGGTGGTCGCGACGTGGTTGAGGGCGTCGAGGATCTCAGCCATGTGGTCCTCGGACAGTGAGTTGCGGCGCTTGGCGCGCATCATCGTCAGGGTGATGACCTGGTCCTTGCGATCGAGCTTGATGTGCTCGTAGGTAGGCAGGTCCGCGGGGGCGGGGGTCTCGGTACGGTCGGCGATCTCAGTCATACTCCCCAATGTAGGCACCCTACTGATACCGGTGTCAGCTGGGCGCCGCGCCGGTCATCACTCGGCGAGAGAGCGTCGCTGCGCAGCCAGCCGCCGCGCCAGACCGGTCACCGCCCCAGCTCGATGAAATAACGCCGCCCGTGCCGGACAGGTATCGCCGCCGTGTCGTGGCCGGGCTCTCAGTCGGCCAGCTCTGCCGACTCAAGCCATTGCTCCTCGAGACCGGTCTTCTCCTCGTCGATCTCACGCAGCTGCGCGTTGAGCTCGCGCACCTTCTCGAAGTCGCTGGCGTGCTCGGCGAGCTGCTCGTGCAGCCGCTGCTGCCTGCCCGTCAGCTGCTCGATCTGCCGCTCGATCCGGGCCAGCGCCTTCCGGGCCTCACGCTGCTCGGCGGCCGACGGCCCGGACGCCAGAGCCGGCCGCTGGCTTGGCGTGGACGCGGGGGCTTCGGGCAGTGACGATGCCAAGCGGCGCAGATCCAGATACTGCGCCACTCCCCCCGGCAGGTGGCGCAGTACGCCGTCGCCGAGGACGGCGTATTGCTCGTCGCAGACCCGTTCGAGCAGGTACCGGTCGTGCGAGACGACCACGAGGGTGCCGGGCCAGCCGTCGAGCAGGTCCTCCAGCGCCGCGAGGGTGTCGACGTCCAGGTCGTTGGTCGGCTCGTCCAGGATCAGCAGGTTCGGCTCGTGCATCAGGGTGCGGACCATCTGCAGCCGCCTGCGCTGCCCGCCGGACAGGTCGCGTACGAAGCGCTTGTGCATGGATGCCGGGAAGCCGAAGCGTTCCAACAGCTGACCGCCAGTGAGCTCCTTCTTGCCGACCCGGATCACGGTGGCGTGCTCGGACACCGCCTCGATCATCCGGTGGGCGGGGTCGAGCTCGGCGAGGTTTTGCGACAGGTGCCCGACCCGAACGGTGGTACCGATCTCGCGGTGCCCGGAGTCGATGTCCTGCTCGCCGATCAGCGCCCGCAGCAGCGTCGACTTGCCCGCTCCGTTCGGACCGAGGATCCCGTATCGGCCACCGGGCGTGAGCCGCCAGGTGACCTGGTCCAGGATCGTGCGCTTGCCGAAGCGCACGCTGGCCTCCACCAGGTCGACCACGGTCTTGCCCATCCGCGAGGTCGCGGTCGCGACCAGCTCGATCTTGTCGCGCGGCGGCGGGACGTCAGCGATGAGGGCGTTGGCGGCCTCGATCCGGAAGCGCGGCTTCGAGGTGCGAGCCGGGGCGCCGCGGCGCAGCCAGGCCAGCTCCTTGCGCGCCAGATTGCGACGCCGTTCCTCGGTGGCATCGGCGATCCGCTGCCGCTCGGCGCGCGCGTAGACCCAGTCGGCGTACCCGCCGTCATACATCCGGATCTGGGCGTCCGCGACCTCCCAGGTGCGGGTACACACCGTGTCGAGGAACCACCTGTCGTGCGTGACGACCAGCACGGAGCCCGAGAAGCCGGCGAGGTAGTCCGCGAGCCACTGCACCCCCTCGATGTCGAGGTGGTTGGTCGGCTCGTCGAGGATCAGCAGGTCGACGTCCGCGACGAGCGCGGCCGCGAGCCCGACTCGGCGGCGCTCGCCACCGGACAGGTCGCCGACCGAGCGGTCCAGTCCGAGCCGCAGCAGCCCCAACCCCTCGACGACGCGACGCGCCCGCGGATCGGCAGCCCACTCGTGCTCGGCGCCGGCGGTGCCGGGGACCACGAACTCACGGATCGTCGTGCTGTCGGCGAAGTCGTCACTCTGGCCGACATCGGCGACCTGCAGCCCAGAGCGGTACGAGACGCGCCCGGAATCCGGCGTACGTCGCCGGGAGACGACCTCCAGCAGTGTCGACTTGCCGGCCCCGTTCAGACCGACGACGCCGATGCGGTCGCCGTCCTCGATGCCCGCGGAGACCTCCCGCAGCACCGGGGTGACGTCGAACTGGACGGTGACCTGGTCGAGATTGACCTGACCGGCCACTACTTGCTCTCGGCGAGCAGCCCCGAGCCCTGCTCGACGACGTCGATGATGCTCGACATGATGTCGTTGAGCTCGTAGTCCTTCGGTGTGAAGACCTTGGCCACGCCCTGCTGAGTGAGTGCGCGGGCATCCTCATCGGGAATGATCCCGCCGACGATCACCGGCACGTCGTCCATGCCGTTCTCGCGCAGCCCGCGGACCACGGCCGGCACGACCTCCAGGTGCGAGCCGGACAACACCGACAGGCCCACGACGTGCACATCCTCCTCGACGGCGGCCGCGACGATCTGCTCGGGAGTGAGGCGGATCCCCTGGTAGATCACCTCGAAACCGGCGTCTCGGGCCCGGACGGCGATCTGCTCGGCACCGTTGGAGTGACCGTCCAGGCCGGGCTTTCCGACGAGCATCTTCAGTCGCCGGCCCATGCGGTCGCTGAGCTCGGAGACGCGGGCGCGGACCCGCTGCAGGGCCTCCCCCGCTTCGCCGGACGCCGACGCGGCCGAGACGCCCGTGGGCGCGCGGAACTCGCCGAACTCCTCGCGGAGGGTCTGTGCCCACTCCCCCGTCGTCACGCCGGCGCGGGCGCACTCGAGGGTCGCCTCCATCAGGTTGGCCGTGGAGCGCGCGGCCTCGCGTAACCCGGCTAGCGCCTTCTCGACGCGCGGGTTGTCCCGCTCGGCGCGCCACCTGCGGACGGCGTCCACGGCCGCCTGCTCCACGCCCGGGTCGACGGTCATGATCGACTCCTGCGACTCGTCAGTGAGCGGGCTGGGCTCGGTCGAGTCGAACTTGTTCATGCCGACGATGATGTCGTCGCCGGACTCGATGCGCGCCCGGCGGCTGGCCAGCGAGTCCACCAGGGCGCCCTTCATGAAGCCGGACTCGATCCCGGCGACCGCCCCGCCCATCTCCTCGATCTGCTGCATGAGCGCCTTGGCGCCCTCGATGATCGAGTCGACCTTGGCCTCGATGACCTTCGAGCCCTCGAAGATGTCCTCGTACTCGAGCAGGTCGGACTCGTAGGCCAGCACCTGCTGCATGCGCAGCGCCCACTGCTGGTCCCAGGGCCGCGGCAGGCCGAGAGCCTCGTTCCACGCCGGCAGCTGGATGGCGCGAGCCCGGGCGTCCTTGGACAGCGTCACGCCGAGCATCTCGAGCACGATGCGCTGGACGTTGTTCTCCGGCTGCGCCTCGGTCAGGCCCAGCGAGTTCACCTGGACGCCGTACCGGAAGCGGCGCATCTTGGGATCCTCGACGCCGTACCGCTCGCGGGTGATCTCGTCCCACAGCTTGCCGAAGGCGCGCATCTTGCTCATCTCCTCGATGAACCGCACGCCGGCGTTGACGAAGAACGAGATGCGCCCGACGACCTTCCCGAAGTCCTCCTCGGACACCTGACCGGAGTCACGGACGGCGTCCAGCACGGCGATCGCGGTGCTCATTGCGAAGGCGACCTCCTGCACCGGCGTCGCACCGGCCTCCTGCAGGTGGTAGGAGCAGACGTTGATCGGGTTGAACTTGGGCATCGCGTGGACCGTATAGGCGACCATGTCGGTGATCAGCCGCATCGACGGAGCCGGCGGGAACACGTACGTGCCGCGGGAGAGGTACTCCTTGACGATGTCGTTCTGGGTGGTGCCGGCGAGCTTGCTGGTATCAGCGCCCTGCTCCTCGGCGACCACCTGGTAGAGCGCCAGCAGCCACATCGCGGTGGCGTTGATGGTCATGGAGGTGTTCATCTGCTCGAGCGGGATCTCGTTGAACAGCGCCCGCATGTCACCCAGGTGGGAGATCGGCACGCCGACGCGGCCGACCTCGCCGCGGGCGAGCTGATCGTCCGGGTCGTAGCCGGTCTGGGTCGGGAGGTCGAAGGCGACCGACAGGCCGGTCTGGCCCTTGGCCAGGTTGCGGCGGTACAGCTCGTTGGACGCGCTGGCGGACGAGTGTCCGGCATAGGTGCGCATCACCCAGGGGCGATCGCGCTCGTCGTTCGAGGGGTAGGGCATGGGGACCTCCAGAAGGGCGTTCTGATCAACTCTATAAAGGGCGACTTCCGAACCTCATTCGGCTATGGATAACCTCACAAGGGAAGCGCCCCGAACGGGGGCGCCGCCAGCCATCCAGGACAAGGAGTCACTATGGCAGAGCTCAAGGTATTCAACGGCATCGACGACCTGAAGGCCAACGTCGGCAACACCTTCGGCCCGACCGACTGGTTCGAGGTCACCCAGGAGGCTGTCAACCTCTTCGCCGACGCGACCGGTGACCACCAGTGGATCCACGTCGACGTGGAGCGCGCCAAGGAAGGCCCGTTCAAGACGACGATCGCGCACGGCTTCATGACCCTGTCGTTGATCCCGATGTTCGGCTCGCAGCTCACCCAGGTGCAGGGCGTCAAGATGGGCGTCAACTACGGCTGCGACAAGGTGCGCTTCCCGCACCCGGTGCCGGTCGGCTCGAAGCTGCGCGCGTCGGCGACGCTCGCGGAGGTCACCGACATCGCGATGGGCAGCCGCGCGTCGTGGGACTGGACCATCGAGGCCGAGGGCGTCGACAAGCCCGTGTGCATCGCTCGGATGCTGTCGGTCGTCGTTCCGTAGCGAGCGACCCCCACGGTCGTCGAGCCAGGAGGTCGCCCAGCGACCGACGACGTCGAGACGCCGCAAGCCGCGCGTTTCCGCAACGAAGAACCGCCCCGCCCGGATTCGGGCGGGGCGGTTCTTCGTTGTGGGCGCGGATACCGTGGGCGCGCGGCGTCTCGACGTCGGCTGCGCAAGCGCATCCGCCTCGCTCGACGACCGTGGGTTCGGTCTCGCTCGACGACCGTGGGTTCGGTCTCGCTCGACGACCGTGGGTTCGGTCTCGCTCGACGACCTTGGGGTTCCGCCCTCCGTGGGGGCGCGACGAGCGTGCCGGCCCGCCGGTCCTCGCCGTTACGGGATGAGGCCGAGTTTTGCCACGGCGTCGCGCTCCTCTTCGAGCTCCTTGACGGAGGCGTCGATCCTCTCGCGGGAGAAGCCGTCGATCTCCAGGCCCTGCACGATCTCGTACTCACCGTTCTTGCAGGTGACCGGGAAGGACGAGATCAGGCCCTCGGGGACGCCGTACGAGCCGTCGGAGGCGATCGCCATCGAGACCCAGTCGCCCTCGTCCGAGCCCAGCGCCCAGTCCCGCGCGTGATCGATCGTCGCCGAGGCCGCCGAAGCGGCGGACGACGCACCGCGCGCGTCGATGATCGCTGCGCCACGCTTGGCGACGGTCGGGATGAAGGTGTTTGCCAGCCACTCCTGGTCGCCGACGGTCTCGGCGGCGTTCTTGCCGGAGACCTCGGCATGGAACAGGTCGGGGTACTGGGTGGCGGAATGGTTGCCCCAGATCGTCATCTTCTTGATCTCAGTGACCGGCACGTTCAGCTTGGCAGCCAGCTGGGAGATGGCGCGGTTGTGATCCAGCCGAGTCAGCGCCGAGAAGCGGGTGTCGGGGATGTCGGGGGCGTTGTTCATCGCGATCAGCGCGTTGGTGTTCGCCGGGTTGCCCGTGACGGTGACGTGGATGTCGTCCGCGGCGACCTCGTTCAGCGCCTGGCCCTGCGGGGCGAAGATGCCACCGTTGGCCTCGAGCAGGTCGCCGCGCTCCATGCCGGGACCGCGCGGGCGGGCGCCGACCAGCAGCGCGTGGTTGACGCCGTCGAAGACCTTCTTCGCGTCGTCGCCGATCTGGACGCCGGCCAGCGTCGGGAAGGCGCAGTCGTCGAGCTCCATGACGACCCCCTCGAGGGCCTTCAGTGCCGGGGTGATCTCGAGCAGCCGCAGCTCCACGGGGGTGTTGGCGCCGAACAGCGCGCCCGATGCGATGCGGAAGAGGAGGCTGTAGCCGATCTGACCGGCGGCGCCGGTCACGGCAACCTTGACGGGTGTGGTCGTCACGATCTGCCTTTCGAAGAGGTTTTCACTGGATGGCTCCGAGGTTACTCGGGCAGGTCGATGTCCGGGACGCTGACCCGTTCGATCGTCGCGCCGAGCGCGCGCAGGTGCTGCTCGAAGCCCGGGTAGCCCCGGTCGATATGCATGACGTGACCGACGTCGGTGACGCCCTCGGCCACCAGTCCGGCCAGGACCAGACCCGCACCGGCCCGGATGTCGGTGGCCTCGACGGGCGCGCCGGACAACCGTTCGATCCCGTCGATCGAACAGTGGTGGCCGTCGACCTGGATGCTGGCGCCGAGCCGGATCAGCTCGTTGACGAACATGAACCGGCCCTCGAAGACGTTCTCGGTGAGCATCGAGTGCCCTTCGGCGATGGAGCCGAGCGCGATTGCCATCGGCTGCAGGTCCGTGGGAAAACCGGGATAGGGCAGCGTGACGATGTCCCGTGCGGACGGCCGCCGATCGATCGAGACCGCGAAGCCGTCGTCATGCTCGGTGATCGTGGCGCCCATGTCGCCGAGCTTCTCCAGCACCCTTTCAAGGTGGTCGGCGCGAGCACCGCGCACCCGCACGTCGCCGCAGGTCATGACGGCGCCGATGGCCCAGGTCCCTGCGACGATCCGGTCCGGCACCGTGCGGTGGCTGACCGGCCGCAGCCGATCGACACCTCGGATCCGCAGCGTGGAGGTGCCGGCCCCGTCGATGTGCGCTCCCATGGCCTGCAGCATGCGGATGAGGTCGACGATCTCCGGCTCACGGGCGGCGTTGTCGATGATGGTCTCGCCGTCCGCCAGCACCGAGGCCATCAGCACGTTCTCGGTCGCGCCGACGCTGGGGAACTCGAAGGCGACCTGGGCGCCGCGCAACCGATCGGCCGTGGCGATCAGGTAGCCGTGCTCGCTGCGGACGTCGGCGCCAAGCTGGATCAGGCCGTTCACGTGCATGTCCAGCCCGCGCGTGCCGATCGCGTCTCCCCCCGGCATGGCGACCTTCGCGCGTCCGAAGCGCGCCACCAGCGGGCCGAGAACGGCGACCGCCGCCCGCATCCGTCGGACCAGCCGGTAGTCGGTCTCGGTGGACGTCGACCCCGGGACGTCGATCACGACCCGTCCGTCGGCCGTGCCGACAGCACATCCGAGCTGGCGCAGCACCTCGCTCATGATCGTCACGTCGAGAATGTCGGGGACGTTGTCGATCCGCGTGGTGCCCTCGGCCAGCAGCGCCGCGGCCATCAGCTTCAACGCGCTGTTCTTCGCGCCGCTCACCGGCACCTCCCCGGCCAGCCGCGCCCCGCCCGTCACCCGGTAGACGTCCATCCGCTCATCGTAGTGAGGCAGCAGTAGGGTGAGCCCATGGCTGTTCACCTCACGAGGATCTACACGCGCACCGGCGATGCGGGCACGACCGGTCTCGGCGACTTCTCCCGGATCAGCAAGACCGACGCCCGGCTGCAGGCATACGCGGACTGCGATGAGGCCAACAGCGTGCTCGGTCTGGTGCTCGCCCCGATGTGCGCGGCCGACGTCGACGACCGGCTCCGGGCGATCCTCACGCGCATCCAGAACGACCTGTTCGATGTCGGCGCCGATCTCTGCACGCCCTTCGACCCGAATCCGAAGTACCCGCCGCTGCGGGTGGAACCGGACTACGTCGAGCGGCTCGAGGCCTGGTGCGACGAACTGCAGGAGGGCCTGAGCAAGCTGGACAGCTTCATCCTGCCCGGCGGGACGAACGCCGCGGCGTACCTGCACCTGGCGCGTACGGTCACGCGTCGCGCCGAGCGATCGACGTGGGCGGCGATGGAGCAGTACGACGACATCAACCCGTTGACGGCGAAGTACCTCAACCGGCTCTCGGACCTGCTGTTCATCGCTGGCCGCCATGCCAACCCGAACGGCGACGTGAAGTGGGTGCCGGGGGGCGAGCGCAGCGGCTAGATCCGCCAGTTCTGCGGTGGGTCAGCGGGTCGCCATCCAGCTCGGCGGTGCGGACTCCCACCACGACAGCAGCCCGGGCAGGGCCGACTTCGGGACCGCGACCAGCTGCGGTCCCGCGGACGTGCTCAGGTGCAGCACGATGGCATCCGGCGGCATCCACAGAGAATCGCCTTCCGACGGCTCCTCGCGTTCTCTGATCTGAGTGTCGCGGCGGGCGATCCGCAGCGATGGCCCGGCACGGAAGGACGTCAGCCGGAACCATTCCAGGTGCTCGTCGGCGTACCGCGCCACCCCGAGCGCCCACCCGCCGCGCAGCCCCCGGCCGCGGTGCACCGACATCCCAATGGCGCCACGCAGGACCAAGATCCGGCGACGGCGGTACAGGAAGACGCCGACGGCCAGCACGAGGACGGCGGCCACGATGATGACCCACGCGGCGATCTGCATGACGCTGCCCCCTTCACCGGTCCTGACGACGACGTCGCACCCAGGATGCTCCTGGGTGCGACGTCGTGGTGCTCATTCTGGTTAACTGCTGGCTTGCTCCGCGGCCATCAGGCGGGACTGCGCCCGGGCCTTCGCCGCGGCGTGATCGTACTCGCCCTCGTCGGATTCGGCGCGCTGCAGCGCGGCCCTCGCGCGATCCACGTCGATCTCGTCGGAGAGCTCTGCGAACTCCGCCAGGATCGACACGCCCTTGTTGCTGACCGAGAGGAACCCGCCGTGTACCGCGGCGATCAGGGTCGACTCTCCGCCGGTGCGCTGGATCTTGACCAGGCCGGGCTCGGCGAGCTGACCCAGCACGGGGGCGTGCCCGGGCAGGATGCCGATCTCTCCCTCGGTGGTGCGGGCGACGACCATGTCGGCCTCACCGGACCACAGCAGCCGCTCGACGGCAACCAGCTCCACGTTCAGTGGCATCAGCCGGTCCTCCTTCCTACGCGATCGACGGTGCTACTTGGCGAGCTTCTTGGCGTTGGCCTCGAGGTCCTCGATGCCGCCGCACATGAAGAACGCCTGCTCGGGCAGGTGGTCGAACTCGCCCTTCGACAGCCGATCGAAGGCGTCGATGGTCTCCGCGAGCGGGACGACCGAACCGGGCTGGCCGGTGAACTGCTCGGCGACCAGCAGGTTCTGCGACAGGAAGCGCTCGATGCGGCGAGCGCGGCTCACCAGCACCTTGTCCTCCTCGCCGAGCTCGTCGATGCCGAGGATGGCGATGATGTCCTGCAGCTCCTGGTAGCGCTGCAGGATCCGCTTGATCTCCTGGGCGACGCGGTAGTGCTCCTCGCCCACGATCGCGGGGTCCAGGATGCGCGAGGTCGAGGTGAGCGGGTCCACCGCGGGGTAGATGCCCTTCTCGGTGATCGGACGCGAGAGCTCGGTCGTGGCATCGAGGTGCGCGAACGTAGTCGCCGGCGCCGGGTCGGTGTAGTCGTCTGCAGGAACGTAGATCGCCTGCATCGAGGTGATCGAACGGCCCTTGGTCGAGGTGATCCGCTCCTGCAGCTCGCCCATCTCATCAGCGAGCGTCGGCTGGTAACCGACCGCGGAGGGCATGCGGCCCAGCAGCGTGGACACCTCAGATCCGGCCTGGGTGAAGCGGAAGATGTTGTCGATGAACAGCAGCACGTCCTGGTTCTGCTCATCGCGGAAGTACTCCGCCATGGTCAGTGCGGACAGCGCGACCCGCATGCGGGTGCCCGGCGGCTCGTCCATCTGACCGAACACGAGCGCGGTGTCGTTGATGACGCCCGACTCGGTCATCTCCAGGAAGAGGTCGTTGCCCTCGCGAGTACGTTCCCCGACGCCCGCGAACACCGAGGTGCCACCGAAGTTCTTCGCAACGCGGGTGATCATCTCCTGGATCAGAACGGTCTTGCCCACGCCGGCGCCGCCGAACAGGCCGATCTTTCCGCCCTGCACGTACGGGGTCAGCAAGTCGATGACCTTGATGCCGGTCTCCAGCATCTCCGTCTTGCCCTCGAGCTGGTCGAAGGCCGGGGCCTTGCGGTGGATGCCCCAGCGCTCGCCGCTGAACTCGATCTCCGGGGCGTCGAGGCACTGGCCGAGCGCGTTGAACACGTGGCCCTTGACCTGGTCGCCGACCGGCACGGAGATGGCCGCGCCGGTGTCGGAGACCGACGCGCCGCGGATCAGACCGTCGGTGGGCTGCATCGAGATGGTGCGGACCATGTTGTCACCGAGGTGCTGGGCGACCTCGAGCGTCAGGGTCTTGCGCATCGCCTCGAGCTCGACCTCGCAGTGCAGCGCGTTGAACAGCGCCGGCACCGCACCGCGCGGGAACTCCACGTCGACGACCGGGCCGATGACGCGGACAACGCGACCGTTGGCGCTGCCGCTGGTGACGCCTGCCGCGGGCGCTTCGGTAGTTGCAGTCATATCAATCATCACTTCCTGCGGAGGCAAGGGCGTCGGCGCCACCGACGATCTCGCTGATTTCCTGGGTAATCTGAGCCTGGCGGGCCTGGTTGGCCTCGCGGGTGAGGTTGCGGATCAGCTCGCTGGCGTTGTCGGTCGCCGACTTCATCGCGGCGCGCCGTGCGGCCGACTCCGAGGCCGACGACTCGAGCATCGCCGAGAAGATTCGCGTCGTGACGTACTTCGGCAGCATCGCGTCCATGAGGTCGGTCGCATTGGGCTCGAACTCGTAGGCCGGCGGGATCTTGTCCTTGACCTGCTCCCGCTCCTGCTCGGAGACCTCGGCGTACTCGACCTCGAGCGGAGCGATCCGCGTCGCGGCCGGGACCTGCGAGAGCATCGAGCGGAACTCGGTGTAGACGAGGTGGATCTCGTCGAAGCCGAGCACGCCGTCCTCGCCGGGCCCCTCTGCATCGTCGTCGGCGCCCGCGAGGAAGCCGGCGATCAGCGCCTCGGCGACCTCCTTGGCGTCGTCGTACGACGGCCGCTCGGAGAAGCCGGTCCACGAGCCGGCGAGCTCGCGATCGCGGAAGGTGTAGTAGGTCACGCCGCGCCGGCCGGTGACGAACAGCACCGGGTCCTTGCCCTGCTCGCGCAGCAGCGACATCAGCTCCTCGGCGGTCTTGATCGCGTTGGAGTTGTAGCCGCCGCACAGGCCGCGGTCCGCGGTGACGATGAGCACCGCGGCGCGCCTGGGGTTCTCCCGTTCCTTCAGCAGCGGGTGATCCAGCGCCGCGGACCCGGCCAGCGCCGACATGACTCGCGTCATCTCGTTGCTGTACGGGAGTGCCGCCTGGGCCTTCGCCTGTGCCTTCCCGATGCGCGTGGTCGCGATCAGCTCCTGGGCACGGGTGATCTTCTTCGTCGAGTTCACCGAGGAGATCCGGCGACGAAGATCGCGAATGGAAGCTGGCATGGTCTACTCGCCTACTTCTTGGCCTTGTAGACGGTGACCTTCTCCTGGCCGACCTTCTCGGCTTCCATCGACTGCGCCGGGGCCTCGTTGATCAGCCGCTCGCCGCTGCTGGTCGTGAAGCGCTGCTGGAACTCCTTCACTGCCGACTCGATCTCGTTCGAGGCGTCGTCCGAGAGCGTCTTGGTCTCCACGATCGAGTCCATGATCGCCGGGTGCTGGTGACGCACGAACTCCAGGAACTCCGACTCGAAGCGGCGGACGTCCTCGACCGGGACGACGTCCAGGTGGCCCTTGGTGCCGAGGTAGATCGACACGACCTGCTCCTGCACCGCGAACGGCGAGTACTGCGGCTGCTTGAGCAGCTCGACCAGGCGGGCGCCGCGGTCCAGGGTCGCCTTCGAGGCCGCGTCGAGGTCCGAGGCGAAGGCCGAGAAGGCCTCCAGCTCGCGGAACTGCGAGAGGTCCAGGCGCAGCGAGCCGGCGACGGACTTCATCGCCTTGATCTGCGCCGAGCCGCCGACGCGGGAGACCGAGATGCCGACGTTGATCGCCGGGCGGACGCCGTTGTTGAACAGGTCGGACTGCAGGAAGCACTGGCCGTCGGTGATCGAGATGACGTTGGTCGGGATGTACGCCGAGACGTCGTTGGCCTTGGTCTCGATGATCGGCAGGCCGGTCATCGAGCCGCCACCGAGCTCGTCGGAGAGCTTCGCGCAGCGCTCCAGCAGGCGTGAGTGCAGGTAGAACACGTCGCCCGGGTAGGCCTCGCGGCCCGGCGGGCGGCGCAGCAGCAGCGAGATGGCGCGGTAGGCCTCGGCCTGCTTGGTCAGGTCGTCGAAGATGATCAGGACGTGCTTGCCCTGGTACATCCAGTGCTGACCGAGGGCCGATCCGGTGTACGGCGCCAGCCACTTGAAGCCGGCCGAGTCGGAGGCGGGAGCAGCGACGATCGTCGTGTACTCCATCGCGCCGGCCTCTTCCAGAGCCGCGCGGACGCCGGAGATGGTCGAGCCCTTCTGGCCGATCGCGACGTAGATGCAGCGGACCTGCTGGGTCGGATCGCCGGTGGCCCAGGCGGCCTTCTGGTTGATGATCGTGTCGATGCAGACGGCGGTCTTACCGGTCTTGCGGTCGCCGATGATCAGCTGGCGCTGGCCGCGGCCGATCGGGGTCATCGCGTCGATGGCCTTGATGCCGGTCTGCATCGGCTCCTTGACGGGCTGGCGCTCGACGACGGTGGCGGCCTGCAGCTCCAGAGCGCGCTCCTCGTCGCTGGCGATGTCGCCAAGGCCGTCGATCGGCTTGCCGAGCGGGTCGATGACCCGGCCGAGGAAGTCGTCGCCGACCGGGACCGACAGGACGCGGCCGGTGCGCTTGACCTGCTGGCCCTGCTCGATCTGGTCGTAGTCGCCGAGGATGACCGCACCGATGTGGCGGGTCTCGAGGTTCAGTGCGACGCCGAGGATGCCGCCAGGGAACTCCAGCAGCTCGTTGGTCATCGCCGAGGGCAGACCCTCGACCTGGGCGATGCCGTCCATCGTCTCGACGACGGTGCCGACTTCTTCGCGTGAGACGTCGGTCGTGTACGACGAGACGTAGCTGTCAAGGGCGCTACGGATCTCATCCGACGAGATCGTCAACTCCGTCATGGTTCTTGTCCCTGCTCTCGTGTGTGTTTCGAAGATTTCTAGCCAGCGAACCGGCGCTGGATGTCGTCAAGGCGGCCGGCGACCGATCCGTCGATGACGTCGTCGCCGACCTGCACCCGCAGGCCCCCCAGGACGCTCTCGTCGACGTCGACCGATACGGAGATCTCGCGCCCGTAGATGCGCGAGAGCGCCGCGGTGAGCCGCTGCTCCTGCTGGTCGGTCAGCGCTACCGGGGACTTCACGATCGCGACCGATCGCCGGCGGCGTCCGGCGGCGTCCTCGACCAGTCCCTGGACCGAGTTGTGCATCGACTGGGCGCGCGGGTTCGCCAGGATTCCGTGCAGCAGGTCGCCCGCGAGCGGGTTGACCTTTCCATCGATGAGCGAGCCGAGCAACTGCTGGCGCTTCTCAAGCGGCGCGCTGGCATCCGACAGCGTCTGCTCGAGCTCGCCGTTGGCGTCCAGTACGCGTCCGAAGCGGAAGAGATCCTCTTCGACCGAGCTGAACGAGCCATCCTTCTCGGCACCGATGAAGGCGGCCTGGTGCGACAGGTCGCTCAGCGCATCGGCGACGTCGCCGCCGGTCGACCACTGCGACTTCGCCGCGGTGACCGTCAGCCCCAATGCCGGCTCGCCGACCTGGCCCGCGAACAGCCGTCCGACGAGCTCTGCGCGGCTGGTCTCGCTCGCAGAGGGATCGGCCAGCGCCCGCCGCAGCGCCGGCTCACCGGCGAGCACCCGCACGATCGCGCGCAGATCGCTCGACAGGGCGTGCGCCTCGGCCGCCTGCAGCCCGCCAGCCGTCTGCTCGAGCTGCTCACGCAGCCCGGCCAGCGACTCGCGGCTGGTTGCCTGCATCAGTGCCGGAAGCATCAGGCTCGCTCCCCCTGCTCCTCACCGAACAGCGATTGCTGCGCGCCGGTGCTGGCCGGCGCCGCCGCCTGCGCGGGCGCGACCTTGTCGAGCTCGTCGAGGAAGCGGTCGACCGTCGCCGCGGTGCGGGCGTCGTCCTGCAGGGACTCGCCGACGATGCGGCTGGCCAACCCGACCGACATCGAGCCCACCTGGTGCCGCAGCTCGGAGACGACCTGCTGGCGCTGGGCCTGCAGCTGCTCCTCGCCACGGAGGATGATGCGCTCGGACTCGCTCTGGGCCTGCGCCCGCATCTCCTCGATGATGCGCTGACCCTCGGCCCGCGCGTCGTCGCGGATCTTCGCTGCCTCGGCGCGGGCGCCGGCCAGCTGCGAGTTGTACTTGTCGAGGGCGGCCTTGGCCTCGCGCTGGGCCGCCTCGGCCTTCGCGATGCCACCTTCGATCGCCTCGGCACGAGCCGCGTACGACTTCTCGAACGCCGGCCAGACGAACTTCATCAGCACGAACGCCACGATGGCGAACGTGATCGTGCCGACGATGAGCTCGGCAGCCGGCGGGAGCAGCGGGTTGAACTGCTCTGCAGCCTGGATCGTCATGTCCATTCGTCCGATCTACTTAGGTTGCCTGGACCTCTGCCCGGAGGCGAGGTGCTGGGTCGGGTGCGCCCAGCGAAGGCTAGCTGTGGATGAACGGGACGACGAACGCGATGAGGGTGAGGGCCTCGACGACAGCCATGCCCATGAACAGGTAGGTACGGGTCAGACCAGCCGACTCGGGCTGACGAGCGGTCGAGTTGATGTACGCCGCGAAGATCAGGCCTACACCGATGCCCGGGCCGATCGCTGCCAGGCCGTAACCAATGGCGCCCAGGTTGCCGTTGATTTCGGCGAGGACGTCTACCATGTGTCTCTCCTTCTACAGGGCTCGAGTGACTGTCACTCGAAGTTCGTGGTTGTGCATTGTGGTGCGGGCGGGCCCGCGGGGTGGTTCGTGGTGGTGGCCTAGTGGCCGCCGCTCGCCGACTCCTCGATGTAGGTGGCGGCGAGAAGAGTGAAGACGTAAGCCTGCAGGGTCTGGATCATCAACTCGAAGAAGGTCATCGCCAGCGCCATCAGGAAGGCTGCCGGCGAGAGGATCTTCAGCAGCATGGCTGGCTGCGAGAGCATGTACACGCCGCCGAGGATGAACACCGTCAGCAGCAGGTGCCCGGCGAACATGTTGGCCAGGAGACGGACCGAGAGAGTGAACGGCCGGATGATGAGCTTCTGCAGGATCTCAAGCGGAATCAAGATCACGTGCATCGCCGGCGGGACGCCGGGGACGATCGCGAGGTTCTTCAGGTAGGTGCCCAGCCCCTGGTTCTTGATGCCGACGCCGATGTAGAACAGCAGCACGATCAGCGCCAGGATCAGCGGCAGGCCGTACGAGCCGGTCGGCGGGATCATCGCCAGCGGGAAGATGCCCATCAGGTTGTGGAACAGGATGAACACGAAGAAGGTCGCCAGGAACGGGGCGTACTTGATGCCGTTCGGGCCGATGACGTCGCGGGCGATGCCATTGCGGATGAAGCCGTAGAAGCCCTCGCCGGCGAACTGCAGCTTGCCCGGGACGATCTTCGGCTTGCGTGAGGCGGCGACGAGGAAGACCAGCAGCAGCAGGGAGGCAAACCAGCTGAGGACGGTCAGGCGGTTGATCGCGAAGTCAAGGCCGAAGAGATTGAAGCTCCAGATCGGCTCGGGAGAGAACTCGTGTGCCGGATCAGGAGCCTCGAAGCCCGGGTAAGGAGCAGCCAGGATGGCGGCGATCAATGCCGTCCCCTTTCACGTCTTGATGTCGCGGGCACCGTACTCGCACCCCGCTCGTGCACATTTGCACAATCGACTCCGTGAAGTCTAGTTGAAACGTTTCCGGCGGCGCGAGATGGGGTGCATAGTTACCGACCAGTAGGGTTGTGACCTTCGTCGTGGCCACCGATCTCGGCGTCCCCCGCGGCCTCGCGCGCCTCCTGCTCCTCGAGTCGGCGCGCGTGCCGCGCCGCCAGACCGCCGTCCTGCGCCTTGCTGATGTCCAGCAGCGGCGGCGGGCTCGCGGCCTGCTTGTAGACCAGGTACACGCCGGCGGCAGCACCGAGCAGGACGCCCATCGGGAACCACCCGACCCAGCCGGTCCATCTGGAGACCAGCCACCCGACGAACCCCCAGAACGCAATCCCGGAGACCAGCGTGCCGGTCACCGTCCAGCCGTCGTCCATGCCACGGTTGGCCTCACGTTTGGCTGCCGCCCGCTTCGGGTCGTGCCCGTCCCATGAGGTGCTCATGCGGTTTCTCTCTCGCTAGTCATCGGTGCTCTCTGGTGGTCGGTACTCGACGTAGAAGGTCTGCTGCCGGAGCACGAAGCGGACCTGGCTGGCGAGCCAGACGATGACCCCCGCGAAGATCGCCCAGCCCATCGCCTGCACGTCGACCGGGCCGTCACGCGGCAGCAGTACGAGGACCACCCCGAGCAGCACGACCTTGATGGTGAAGGCGACCAAAGCCGCCGGCAGGGTCAGCCGGTCGTCGCGGCGTCCGGCCGCGACCACGACCCAGGTGCTGATCGCGAAGAACAGCGTGACGATGACCAGCCCGAGCAGCACGCCGAGCACCGCCGGCCATCCCGCGACGAGAAAGCCGACCACGGAGCCGACGGCGGCGAGCATCGCGGTCGTGACATAGCCCGCCCGCAGGTGGCGCATGGTCCAGGCGATCCCGGGTTGCACCGGCTCATCGGGGATGGACAGGTCGGGGACCAACTTCATCAGCCCGTCGAATGGCTTCATCGTGCCCCTTCGTCATTGCTGGCGTACGCCGTCCGCGGCACGTGCGGCGCGCCGCCGTCGATGCGGCGGCGGATCCGCGGCGTGAACATCAGGACCGTCGCCACGACCACCATGATCAGCGCGACGACCAGGACGACCGTCCACGAGACGATCGACGAGCCGACTCCCACGAAGGTCAGCAACGCCGTCCAGATGTACATGATGATCACGGCGCGGCGCTGCGTGTGCCCGATCTCCAGCAGCCGGTGGTGCAGATGCATCTTGTCCGGCGTCGAGAAGGGGTTGAGGCCCTTGCGGGTCCGACGGATCACCGCCAGCAGCATGTCCAGCAGCGGGATCGCCAGGACCGCGAACGGCATCAGCAGCGGCATGATGAGCGGGATGGCGGTGCCGAGGGTCGAGAAGCTCTGGGTGTCCGTGCGTGAGGTCGTGGAGATGGCCGCTGCGGCGAGCACCAGCCCGATCAGCATGGAACCGGAGTCGCCGAGGAAGATGCGCGCCGGGTTGAAGTTGTGCGGCAGGAAGCCCAGGCAGGCGCCGGCGAGCACCGCGGTGAGCAGTGCCGGCGAGCTGAACACGTCGTTGTAGCCCTGCCGTCCGAGCCAGTAGCTGTAGACGAAGAAGCCAAGCGCGGTGATGATCGCGACCCCGGTCAGCAGGCCGTCCAGACCGTCGATGAAGTTCATCGCGTTCACCGCCGCCACCACGACGAGGGTGGTCAGCAGGAACGAGGTGTTCGGGTCGAGCGACACCGTGCCCAGGCTGGTGCCTGGGATGAAGATGAACGCGAGCTGGACCCCCAGCAGCACGAGTACGCCGGCGCAGGCGATCTGGCCCACGAGCTTGGTGAGCGGGTCGAGGTCGAATCTGTCGTCCAGTGCTCCGAGCGCGCCGATCAGGCCGCCGGCAATCAACACTGCGGTGGTCTCCGATGAGTCGGCGAAGGTGCCCTGCAGCCGTGGCAGTGAGTGGGCAACGAACACCCCGGCGCACATCCCGACGTACACCCCAAGACCACCCAACCGCGGGATCGGGATGGCGTGGACGTCGCGGTCGCGAACGTCGGGCATCGCACCCCAGCGCACGGCAATCCAGCGCGCGATCGGCGTGGTCAGGAAGGTCACCACGGCCGCCACGCTCAGGACGAGGAGGTACTCGCGCACAGTTGCCGCTGCCCTCTCTGCCTGGCGTTCACTGGGGACTCCACTCTACGGGTGCCGTCGACGCGGCGATCAGACGATCTCCGGCACGACCTCGCGTAGCGCCTCGATGCTCAATGCCCCGGCGCGGACGACGCGCGGCGGGGTGATCGTGCAGTCGACGATGGTCGATGGCTGCCCGCCGCGGACCGGGCCGGCGTCGAGGTAGAGCTCGACCGTCCGCCCGAGCTGCGCCGGTGCCGTGCGGCCGGTCTCGGCGGGTTGTTGACCGTGGCGGTTGGCGCTGGAGACCGCCAGTGGACCGGTGCGTTCCAAGACATCGAGCGCGACGCGTGAGTCGGGCATGCGGACCGCGACCGTGCCGCCGGCGTCCCCGAGGTCCCACGCGAGGGATGGCGCCGACTCGACGATCACCGTTAGCGCGCCGGGCCAGAATCGTTCCGTGAGGCGCACCGCCGGCTCGGGCGCGATCGTCACCAGACCGTGCAGCACGCCCGGGTTGGCGACGAGCACCGGGACCGGGTGGTCCCGGCCGCGACCCTTGGCGATGAGTAGCGCGCTCACCGCAGCCGGAGCGAAGGCGTCGGCCGCGATTCCGTAGACGGTGTCGGTCGGCAGCACGACGAGGCGTCCGTCGCGCAGGGCCGTCACGGCGTCCTCGATCGCGGCAGCGTACTCGGGCGCCTCGGGGTCGCGCACATCTCGGATGTCGAAGTCGGTCACGACAGATCATCGTGCCATGATCGGGAGATGGTCGATGTGACTGCCCTCCTCCGCTCCGCCGGCTTCGGCGGCGAGGGAATCGACCTACAGGTCTGCCCGGATCGGGGTTCCCTGGGCGGCGTCACCCTGGCCGGGTTGATCGCGGACGAGCGCCGTCTGGCCGGTGCGGTCGACGAGTACGCCGATCTGCACCAGCAGCAGTTCGGGCCCACGGCCCAGCGTCACGTGGCCGCGCTTTGGTTGCTGCAGGACGTCGCCTATGTGCACGCCGTCCTGGCGGCGGGTCTGGTCGAGGCCCACGGCGTGAGCCTGCTGGCGCCTGCCGACGCGCTGTCGATGGAGCTACCTCGCGACATGTTCTTCGCCGTCCAGCTCGCCACCGATGTCGTCACGACGAGGGTGGCGACGAACGACGCCGAGCGCGCGGGGCTCTACCGCGCGGCCCGAGCCCATCTCGGCGACCTGCTCGGCGGGCTGCAGCAACCGATGCGTACACATCTGAAGGCTGGATCGCGCTCGTTCTGGGCCTGTGTGACCGACATGGCCACCGGCGCGATCTGCACCGGGGCCGGACGGCGTCCGGCTCGCCTTCAGCCCGCGCTGACCGAGTTCGACGACGGCACGGGTCCGCTGCTGAGCGGCGAGCGGCTGGTCCCCTCCCCCGCCGGCCCGATCCGGCGGCGGCACGGCTGCTGTCTGCTGTACACCATCGAGGGCATGAGCCTGTGCTTCTCCTGCCCCCGGATCCCCGAGACCTCGTAGCACACCGCCACGTGCCGGCGGCCCATGACCCAAGCCGGCCAACCTGCACCACCGAATCCCGGGGCACGCGAACGATCAGTCGCGGTCGGGAGAGCGGACGGCGCGGACGTGGCGCGGGCGCCCCGTCAGATCGGTGATCGCCGTCGGCGGCTGGAACATGCCGCTGCCGGCCACGATCGCGAGGACGTCGTCCTGGTGCGACTCGTCGTGCTCGAGCACGATGGTGCCGCCCGGACGCAGCAGGCGACCGATCCGCGGCACCAGCGGCCGGATCAGCGCCAGCCCGTCCTCCCCCGCGAACACCGCCGCCCGCGGATCGTGCAGAGCAGTCTCACGATCGACGGCCGTCCCCTCCGGGACGTACGGCGGGTTGCAGGTCACGAGGTCGGCCGGTGTCGGCAACGCCAGCGACTCGTCGAGCGCGTCCCCGATGAGCACCTCGACCTGGGGCGTCAGCCGCCGCACGTTGCGGCGCAACCAGCCGCTAGCCCGCTCGGAGAGCTCGACCGCGGTGACCACGGCGTCCGGGCGGCGGGTGGCGATCGCAACCGCGATCGCGCCGCTGCCGGTACAGAGGTCGATCACGACCGGATCGGTCACCGTCTCGATCGAGCGCAGGGCCGATTCGACCAGTACCTCGGTCTCAGGTCGGGGGATGAACACGCCTGGGCCGACCGCGATCTCGAGTCCGAAGAATCCGGTGCTGCCGAGGATGTGCTGTAGCGGCTCGCGCGCTGCGCGCCGAGCGAGCAGCGCGGCGTACGAGTCGGCCTGGTCTTGATCGAGCTCGCGGGCCATCGGCAGCATGGCCCGAGGGATGTCGAGGACGGCGCCGAGCAGCTCAGCGGCGTCGTGCTCGGGCGCAGCGATCCCGGCGTCGCGAAGGGCGCGAACGCCCTGCAAGCGCGCCTGATGAGCCGGGCCAGGGTTGATCAATCGTCCCGACTGCTCTTCAGCAGCTCGGCGGTCTCCATGTCGATGAGCGACTCGATCACGGGGTCGAGCTCTCCGTCGAGGACGACGTCGAGGTTATAGGCCTTGAAGCCACTGCGATGGTCGGAGATGCGGTTCTCAGGGAAGTTGTAGGTGCGTACCCGTTCGGACCGGTCGACAGTCCGCACCTGGGTCTTGCGCATGTCCGATGCCTCGGCGTTCGCCTTCTCCTGGGCATCCGCCAGCAACCGAGCCCGCAGGATGCGCATCGCGGACTCCTTGTTCTGCAGCTGGCTCTTCTCGTTCTGGCACGAGACGACGATGCCGGTCGGCTCGTGGGTGATGCGGACGGCGGAGTCGGTGGTGTTCACCGACTGCCCACCGGGACCTGAGGAGCGGTAGACGTCGATGCGTAGGTCGTTGGCGTTGATCTCGACGTCGACCTCCTCGGCCTCGGGGTAGACCAGGACGCCGGCGGCGGAGGTATGGATGCGCCCCTGCGACTCGGTGACCGGCACGCGCTGCACCCGGTGGACGCCGCCCTCGTGCTTGAGCCGCTTCCAGATGCCCTCTTCGGCGCTGGCCTTCGTCTTGATCGCGATCGAGACGTCCTTGTAGCCGCCGAGGTCGGACAGGGTGGCGTCGATCAGCTCGAACTTCCACTTGTTGCGCTCGGCATACCGCTGGTACATGCGGAACAGGTCGCCGGCGAACAGCGCGGACTCCTCGCCGCCCTCGCCGGCCTTGATCTCCATGATGATGTCCTTCTCATCGTTGGGATCGCGCGGTAGCAGCATGGTGCGTAGCTTCTGTTCCTGGTCTGCGATGCACTCCTCGAGCGCGGTGGCCTCCTCGGCGAAGGCGGCGTCCTCGGCGGCCAGCTCGCGGGCGGTCTCGAGATCTTCCCGCGCGGTCTCCAGCTCACGCGCAGCGGCGACGATCGGGCCCAGCTGGGAGAACCGCTTGCCGAGCTCACGAGCCTTGGCCTGGTCGGCATGCACCGACGGATCGGCGAGCTGCTTCTCGATGTCGGCGTACTCGGCGAGCATGTCACCGAGGGTGTCGAGGCCTTCTGCGCTCATGGTTCTTCCTTCGTGGCGGGGGCGGCGGGCTCAATGCGAAACGACGCCCTCCGGGACTGCGAGTCCCGGGGGGCGTCGTCGTGGCAGAGCTAGGCGTCGGCCGAAGCCGGCTTCTGACGCTTTCCGAACCGCTTCTCGAACCGCGCGACGCGGCCGCCGGAGTCGAGGATCTTCTGCTTGCCCGTGTAGAACGGGTGGCAGTTCGAGCAGACCTCGGCGGTGATGACGCCGCGGGAGACGGTGCTGCGGGTGGTGAACGAGTGGCCGCAGGAGCAGGTGACCTGCGTCTCGACGTACTCCGGGTGGATGTCCTTGCGCACGATTCGCTTCTTTCGTCAGTGGCCGCCGGGTCGCCGTGCCGAGGCAGGCGTGAACCGGAACCTGAATGTCAACTGATCTAGTGTGCCAGACCAGCGTGGCTGGTGAAACCGCCGCGGGCTGTGATCTATTCCCGCGGCCGGCCTCACCCCTCGTCTGCTCCTGGGGTGCTCTTGGCGATCTGCATGAGGAACTCGGCGTTGTTGGTGGTCTTCTTCATGCGCGAGATCAGCAGGTCGATCGCCTCGATCGGATCCAGGGCATGCAGAACGCGGCGCAGCTTGATGATGATCGCCAGCTCCTCGCGCGAGAGGAGGATCTCCTCCTTGCGGGTGCCGGAGGCGTCCACGTCGATCGCCGGGAAGACGCGCTTGTCGGCGATCCGGCGGTCGAGTTTCAGCTCGGCGTTGCCGGTGCCCTTGAACTCCTCGAAGATGACCGTGTCCATCATCGAGCCGGTCTCGACCAGCGCCGTGGCGATGATCGTCAGCGACCCGCCGTTCTCGATGTTGCGCGCCGCGCCCAGGAACCGCTTGGGCGGGTAGAGCGCCGTCGAGTCGACGCCGCCGGACAGGATGCGTCCGCTGGTCGGCGCGGCCAGGTTGTAGGCGCGGCCGAGTCGGGTGATCGAGTCGAGCAGGACGACGACGTCGTGGCCGAGCTCCACCAGGCGCTTGGCGCGCTCGATCGACAGCTCCGCGACCGTGGTGTGGTCTGTCGGCGGACGGTCGAAGGTCGAGGCGATGACCTCGCCCTTGACCGAGCGCTGCATGTCGGTGACCTCTTCGGGCCGCTCGTCGACCAGCACGACCATGAGGTGACACTCGGGGTTGTTGGTGGTGATGGCGTTGGCGATCTGCTGCAGCACCGTGGTCTTGCCGGCCTTGGGCGGCGAGACGACGAGCGCGCGCTGGCCCTTTCCGATCGGCATGACCAGATCGATGATGCGGGTGGTCAGGATATTCGGCTCGGTCTCCAGCCGCAGTCGCTTCTGCGGGTACAGCGGGGTGAGCTTGGTGAACTCCGGCCGACTCTTCGACTGCTCGGGCTCCAGGCCGTTGACCGAGTCGAGGCGCACGAGCGCGTTGAACTTCTCACGCCGTTCCCCCTCGCGCGGGGCCTTGACGGCTCCGGTGATCGCATCGCCGCGACGCAGGCCGTGCTTGCGGACCTGCGATAGCGAGACGTACACGTCGTTGGCGCCGGTGAGATAGCCGGACGTGCGGACGAAGGCGTAGTTGTCGAGGATGTCGAGGATGCCGGCGATCGGGATCAGGACGTCGTCCTCGGTAACCTGCGGCTCCTCGTATCGGTCGTTGCCACGCCCGCCGCGGCCACCGCGGTTGTCACGGTCACGGTAGCGGTCACGACCGCGGCGCCGGCGGCGACCGCGGCCGCCGCCGCTGTCGTCATCATCGTCGTAGCGATCGCGGTTCCCGCGGTTGTCGTCCCGGTTCCCGCGGTTGTCGTCCCGGTTCCCGCGGTTGTCGTCCCGGTTCCCGCGGTTGTCGTCCCGGTTCCCGCGGTTGTCGTTGCCGCGGTTGTCGTTGCCGCGGTTGTTGCGATTGTCCCGGTTGTCGTCGCGGTCGCCCGGCTTGTCGTCGCGCTTGTCCTGACGCTCACCGCGGTTGTCGTCCCGCTTGTCCTGGCGATCGGCGCGCTCTTCGCGCCCGTCGTCCGAGCGGTCCGAAGCGCGGCTCTCGCCGCCACGCCCGGAGTCGTCGGCACGCCCTGCGTTCCGCTCGCGGCGGTTGTCGTCTCGGCGTCCGCCGCCCTGGCGCTGTCCACCCCGCTGGTCGCTCTGAGGCTCCTCGGCGGTCGGCTCCGCAGCGCGCTGCGGAGCCCCCTGCTCGGACTGCGCGGCAGGCGAGTCGACGGTGGCCGCATCGGGGCTGGCCGCCGGCGCACCCTGACGCGGGGCGCGGGCGGCGCGCGCCGGGGCGGGCGCGTCGGCCTGCGGAGCAGCGGCACCGGCGCTCTGTCCGCCGCCCTGGCGTTCCTTGATTGCGGCGATCAGGTCGCCCTTGCGCATCTTGCTGATGCCGGAGATGCCCAGGCCGGCTGCCATCTGCTGCAGCTCCGGCAGGACCATGCCCGACAGGCCGGTGCCGCGACGGGCGCGCTTGGCCGGTGCCGCCGTCTCAGATGCGGCAGCGTCCACCTGCTGAGTGGTGTCTGTCAATGGGGATCCTTCCCAGGGGTGGTCGCCGAGGCCAGCTGCCTGGACGACCCGATTGGCTCACGTGAGCACGGTGTGCGTATGCGGTGCCAGACGTTCTGCGAGGGGGAGAAAGCGTGTGGCGGCCGATAGCCTGAGCCACGGTCTCATGCGGAAAGACGCACTGCGCGCCGGTAGCGAGCACCGAACGGCTGACAGTTCTAGGGTAGACCCCCCGGAATTCCCGATCAAGACGGGGTCCCGCGAGGACTACGACGAGGACAACCGCGCGCCGTCGAGGTCTATTCCGACCCGCAGCATCTCAAAACCGCCGTCCGCGGCCGATATCTCGCTGCGGATCGCAGGATCCTGGTGGTCGCCGGTGACGAACATGATCACGGCGGGCCCGGCTCCGGAGATCGCCGCAGCGATGCCGCGCGCGCGCAGCCGCTCCATGAGTGCATAGCTCGTCGAGTAGGCCTCGGCGCGGTAACGCTGGTGGAGATAGTCCTCGGTGGCCGGCAGCAGCAGAGACGGATCACGGGTGAAGGCGTGGATGGCCAACGCGGCACGCGAGCTGTTGCGGACGGCGTCGCGATGCGGGACCGTCTCGGGGATCAGCCCGCGCGCCACCTTCGTAGACAGCACAGTCTGCGGAATCGCCAATATAGCTCGGATCTCGCTGTGCGGATCGAGGTGCGCGACTCCCCAGCGCCCGGCGTCATCCCAGGAGACGTTGAGGCCTCCGTTGATGCACGGGGCCACGTTGTCGGGGTGTCCGTCCATGTCGCTTCCGATCTGGACGAGGTCGGCAGTGCTCGTGTCGTGCCCCAGGGTGGCCGCGAACGCCTTGCCGGTCACGAGCCCGGCGACGATCGCCGAGGCCGACGATCCCAGACCCCGCCCGTGCGGTATCCGGTTCAGGCAGCTCAGCCGGATCGGCGGCACCTCCCAGCCCTGCTGGGCGAACAGCTCACGCATCGTGGCCAGCACCATGTGCGATCCGTCCCGCGGCAGCGTGTCGGCGCCGACCCCCTCGATCAGAATCTCGTCCGTGTCGCCCGCCGCCGGCTCGACCGAGACTGTGTCGAAGATCGCCAGCGAGAGCCCCATGCAGTCGAATCCGGGACCGAGATTGGCGGTCGTCGCCGGGATCTGCGCCGTGACCTTGCGGCCGGGGCGCATCACGCCAGCCCGAGCTTCGCGGCCGCGTCCGCCGCGTCCACAGGGATCCGGGTCGGGGTCGGTGCGCCCGACAGCGCGGTGTCGGGGTCCTTCAGTCCGTTGCCGGTGACGGTGCACACGATCCGCTGACCGGGATCGATCTTGCCCTCCCCGTGAGCCTTCAGAAGGCCGGCGACGCTTGCCGCCGAGGCCGGTTCGACGAACACTGCGTCGGTGGCGGCCAGCAGCCGGTAGGCCTCGAGGATCTCCTCATCGGTCACCGAGTCGATCTGCCCGCCGCTCTCGTCACGGGCGTCGATGGCCTTGGCCCATGAGGCCGGATTCCCGATCCGAATCGCGGTCGCGATCGTCTCGGGCTGCTCGACGACCTTGCCGGATACCAGCGGTGCAGCGCCCGCGGCCTGGACGCCGAACATCCGGGGCGTGTGGGCTGCCCGGCCCGCCTGCGCGTACTCCCGGTAGCCCTTCCAGTAGGCCGTGATGTTGCCGGCATTGCCCACGGGCAGGAAGTGGATGTCGGGCGCGTCGCCGAGGCGATCGATGATCTCGAACGATGCCGTCTTCTGGCCCTCGATCCGGTCGGGGTTGATCGAGTTCACGAGAGCGACCGGGTAGTCCTGCGTCAGCTTTTCGGCCAGCGCGAGACAGTCGTCGAAGTTGCCGTCCACCTCGAGCAGCTTGGCGCCATGCATGATCGCCTGGGCCATCTTGCCCATCGCGATCTTGCCGTGCGGAACGAGCACCGCGCAGGTCAGCCCGCCGCGCGCGGCGTACGCCGCAGCCGACGCGCTGGTGTTGCCGGTCGAGGCGCAGATGACGGCCTGGGCGCCCTCCTCCTTCGCCTTGCTCATGGCCATGGTCATTCCACGGTCCTTGAACGAGCCGGTCGGATTGGCGCCCTCGACCTTCAGGTGCACCTCGCACCCGGTGCGCTCGGAGAGCCCTGGTGCGGGCACCAGCGGCGTCCCGCCCTCGAGGAGGGTGACGACCGGCGTCGAGTCCGTGACCGGGAGCCACTGCCGGTACTCCTCGATCAAGCCTCGCCAGGTGGGGGTTGCCATCAGAATTCCTTTCCCTCGACGCGCATCACGCTCAGCACGTCGCTCACGATGTCGGAGGCCCGCAGCTTCTCCACGGTCGCGGCGAGCGCCTCGTCCGGCGCGGTGTGGGTCACGATGACCAGCTGCGCATCCTCGCCGCGCCCCTCCTGACGGACAGTCGAGATGGAGACGTCGTTGGCCGCGAACTCGGCCGCCACAGCGGCGAGGACGCCGGCGCGGTCGGCGACGTCCAGGCTCACGTGATACCGGGTCGGGGTCTTGCCCATGGGGCGTACCGAGAGCCCGGCATACCGCGCGAGCACCGCTCCGGTCGAACGCGCCACCCGGTTGCGGGCGACGGCGACGAGATCGCCGAGCACTGCCGACGCGGTGGGCGCGCCGCCGGCACCCTTGCCGTAGAACATCAGCGGCCCGGCCGCCTCGGCCTCGACGAACACCGCGTTGAACGCATCGCCGACGCTGGCCAGCGGATGGGTACGCGGCAGCATGACCGGGTGCACGCGGACCGCGATCGCCTCGTCGGCGTCGCCGGTCACCCGCTCGCAGATCGCCAGCAACTTGATCGTGCAGCCCATCTCGCGGGCGCTGGCGACGTCGGCGGCGGTGACCTGGGAGATGCCCTCCCGGTAGACGTCGTCGGCCACGACGGGCGAGTGGAACGCCAGCCCCGCGAGGATCGCGGCCTTCGACGCGGCGTCGAAGCCGTCGACGTCCGCGGTCGGATCGGCCTCGGCGTACCCCAGGGCGGTGGCCTCGGCGAGCGCCTCGGAGAAGCTCGAGCCGGTCTCGTCCATACGCGACAGGATGTAGTTGGTGGTGCCGTTCACGATGCCCATCACCCGCTTGATGCGGTCACCGGTCAACGACTCGCTCAACGGCCGCAGGATCGGGATGGCGCCGGCGACCGCGGCCTCGTAGTAGAGGTCTGCCCCGCCCTCGGCCGCCGCCGCGTGGAGCTCGTCACCGGCCTCGGCCAGCAGCGCCTTGTTGGCGCTGACCACCGACTTGCCCGCGCGCAGTGCCGTCAGCAGCCAGGACTTCACCGGCTCGATGCCGCCGATAACCTCGATGACGACGTCGATGTCGTCGGCCAGCAGGGCCTGGACGTCGGTGGTCAGCAGGCTGGCATCGACGTCCGTGTGCCGCTCGGGGCGGCGGACGGCGATGCCCACGACTTCCAGCGGCGCGCCCACCCGGGCGGCCAGGTCGTCGGACTGCTCGTTGATCAGTCTCACGACCTCGCTGCCGACGGTGCCACAGCCCAGCAGGGCGATCCTGATCGGCTTGCTCATCCGGTCTCCTCCCCATCACCCGCGCCGGTCAGTCCAGTGTCGAGCGCGAACATGTCATCGAGCGTCTCACGTCGCAGCAGCACGCTGCCGACGCCGCCCTTGACCGCCACGACAGGCGGCTTTGGTAGCAGGTTGTAGTTGCTGGCCATGGCCCGGCAGTAGGCGCCGGTGGCCGCGACCGCGAGCAGGTCACCGGGCTGGACGTCGCCGGGCAGCCACAGGTCGCGCACGACGATGTCGCCGCTCTCGCAGTGCTTGCCCACGATGCGTGCCGCCACCGGCTCCACGGTGGAGGCGCGGTTGGCGATCACGCAGGTGTACTCGGCGTCGTACAGCGCGGTCCGGATGTTGTCGCTCATGCCGCCGTCGACGCTGACGTACAGCCGCGTGCCGCGGTCGAGCTGAACGGGCTTGACGGTGCCGACCTCGTAGACGGTGATCGTGGGCGGGCCGGAGATTGCGCGGCCCGGTTCCACGCTGATCCGCGGCGTCCGCAGGCCGGCTGCGGCACATTCGCGCTTGACGATGTCGCGCAACGAGCGCGCGAGCTGCTTGGGGCGCAGCGGGTCGTCGTCGCTGGTGTACGCGATGCCCATGCCGCCCCCGAGGTCGATCTCCGGGAGCTGGACGTCGTGCTGGTCGCGCAGCTCGCGCAGCAGGTCGACGACGCGGCGTGCCGCCACCTCGAAGCCCGACAGGTCGAAGATCTGCGAGCCGATGTGGCTGTGCAGGCCCAGCAGGCGCAGTGACGATGCGCCGAGCACCCGCGCCGCCGCCTCCTTGGCGTCGCCCGAGGAGACCGACATCCCGAACTTCTGGTCCTCGTGCGCCGTCGCGATGAACTCGTGGGTGTGGGCCTCCACGCCGACCGTGACCCGGATCTGCACCGGCTGGACGACGTCCCGTCGCTGCGCGATCTCGTCGAGGCGGTCGATCTCCTCGAACGAGTCGACGACGATCCGGCCGACCCCTGCAGCGACGGCGGTCTCGAGCTCGGCGTACGACTTGTTGTTGCCGTGGAAGGCGATGCGTCCGGCGGGGAAGCCGCTGCGCAGGGCGAGGGCGAGCTCCCCGCCGGAGGCGACATCGAGCCCCAGCCCATCCTCGTCTAGCCACCGTAGGATCTGCGAGCTCAGGAAAGATTTCCCGGCGTAGAAGACATCCATGCCTTCGAAGGCGGTCTGGAAGTCTCGGCTTCGGGCTCGAAATGCTGCCTCGTCGAGGAAGAAGGCCGGGGTGCCGTAGGTCTCGGCGAGCTCGGTGACCTTCGCGCCACCGATCGTGAGGACGCCGCCGACGCGGACGGCGCCCTCGGGCCACACGAGCGGGTCGATCGCGTTGACGTCGTGGGGTTTGGCACCGATGCCGTCTGGGATCTGCAGGCCGCCGTGCAGGGGTCCTGCGGGATGTGCGCGTGTCATCGAGCCCCCTACATGTGCTCGGGCGCGGATACGCCCAGCAGACCGAGCGCGTTGGCGAGGACGACGCGGGTGGCCTCACACAGCCACAGTCGAGCGACGGTCGTCTCGTCGGGTTCCGCGCCGCTCATGGGCAACACGCGGCACGCGTCGTAGAACCGGTGATAGTCGGCCGCGAGTGCCTCGGCATACCGAGCGATCCGGTGCACCTCGCGCAGCTCGCCCGCGCTCGCGACCACCCGGGGGTAGCCCGCGAGCGCGGTCAGCAGAGCGACCTCTTTCTCGTGGGTGAGCAGCGAAGCGTCGTAGCGCTCGCCGCGCTCGATCCCCAGATCACGGGCGTTGCGTTGCAGGGAGGAGAGACGAGCGTGCGCGTACTGCACGTAGAAGACCGGGTTGTCGGCCGTCCTGCGCTCCCACAGCCCGAGGTCGATGTCCATCGATGAGTCGATCGACGAGCGGGCCATGGCATAGCGCCCGGCGTCGTTGCCGACCGCCGCAACGAGGTCGTCGAGGGTGACGACGTTCCCCGCACGCTTGCTCATCTTCACCGTCTCGCCGTCGCGGCTGAGGGTGACCATCTGGCCGATGAGGATCTCGAGAGTCTGGTCGGGGTCATCGCCGGTCGCCGCCGCCATCGCGCGCATGCGGCCGATGTAGCCGTGATGGTCGGCACCGAGGATCAGGATCACCCGGTCGAAGCCGCGGGCACGCTTGTTCGCGTAGTAGGCGACGTCGGCGGCGAAGTAGGTCGGCGCCCCGCCCCCTCGGATCAGGACGCGATCCTTGTCGTCGCCGAAGGTGGTGGTCCGCAGCCAGAGGGCGTCGTCCTGCTCGTAGATGTGGCCTTTCTCGCGCAGCATCTCGATCGAGCGCTGCACGTCGCCGCCGTCGTGCAGCTCCCGCTCGTTGAAGAAGCGGTCGAAGTGGACGCCGAACTCGCCGAGTGTGGTCTTGATGTCGGCGAACATCTTGGCGATGCCGACGGCGCGAAAGGTCTCCAGCGCCTCGTCCCTCGGCTGGTCCATCACGGAGGGCGTGTCGGCGACGACGTGCCGGGCGACGTCCGCGACGTACGCGCCGCGGTAACCGTCCTCGGGCACCGGCTCGCCGTGCGCAGCGGCATACAGCGACGCGGCGAAGCGGTCGATCTGCGAACCGGCGTCGTTGAAGTAGTACTCCGATGCCACGTCGGCGCCGCAGGCGCGCATGATGCGGACGAGCGCGTCCCCGACCGCTGCCCAGCGCGCGGAGGCCAGGGTGACCGGGCCCGTGGGGTTCGCGGAGACGAACTCGAGGTTGATCCGCTGCCCCGCCATCGCCTGCCCGGCGCCGTACGACTCCCCCGCCGCGACGATCGAGCCCGCGAGCGCGCCCAGGCTCGCAGCGTTGAGGGTGATGTTCAGGAATCCGGGGCCGGCGACCTCGACACTCTCGATCGCATCGTCCTTCTCCAGCTCCGCCGCGATCTTCGCGGCGAGGTCGCGCGGCGGCATCCCGGCCGGCTTGGCCAGGCGCATCGCGATGTTGGTCGCGAAGTCGCCGTGGCCGGACTGGCGAGGACGCTCGACCACGATCTGATCGGGGACGTCGACGGCCAGCGCACCGCGCGAGGTGAGCGCGGTCAGGGCGGCGTGGATCACACGAGAGAGGGCTTCGGGGGTCACCTGGCAATTCTAGGAGAGTCGGTGCTTGCTAGCATGGTGGGGTTGTGTCGCCCCCGTAGCTCAGGGGATAGAGCACCGCCCTCCGGAGGCGGGAGCGCAGGTTCGAATCCTGCCGGGGGCACCGCAGACGGGCGTGATCGGTTCCGAAAGGAACCGATGTGAGCAACATCGCTGAACCCGAGCTGGATCTCGGTTTCGCGACCGAGCCCGACGAGCTGATCCCGTGCGAGATCCGCGACCACTCCCTGGACGATCCCCCGCCGTGCCCGAGGCCGGCGATCGTGCTGTTGACCGCGCTCCGTTGCGGCTGCGGCGAGCCCACGCGGTACACGGCGTTCGCCTGCGGACCCCACGCCGATGAGATCGTGGGCGACATCGGCGTCGAGTTCGTCGTCATTCGCCCGATCGGGGGCCGGCGATGACTGCGGCGCGGCACGCAGCCGCGACCGCGACGCAGGAGCGGGGAGCGGCGGAGGGCCGCGCGGGCGGCGCAGCCGCCCTTGACCAGGTATCGAAGAGTTATGCACGGCGAACCGACGAGACCGTCGAATTGCTGGAACGGGTGGGGATCGCCGTTGGCTGTTCGCGTCCGTTGCGGATGGTGAACGAGGTCGGGGAGACGATCGAGGTCAGGTGCGGCACGCGCCGCGCAGCTGACTGCCCATCATGCTCGGCGCTGTACCGGGGTGACGTGTCGGCGTTGCTGCGATCCGGTGTCCTCGATCATGGTGGGATCGTCGTCATGCTGACGCTCACGGCCCCATCATTTGGGCGCGTGCATCGGGTCCCGAAGCCGGCATCGCCGAGGCTGGCGGATCGGCACCGCGCCGCGTGGGTGAAGCGTGCTCGCCGTCGTTGCCCATGCGGAATGATCCACCGGCCGGGCGACGATCTCGCCGGCGTCCCCTTGGACGCCGATCGGTACGACGTCGCTGCCCAGGTTCGCTGGAATCGACGTACGGGTGTCCTGTGGAACAGGACCGCGACGCGGCTTACCCGCGCCCTTGGACTGGACGGGCGGCTGCCGTACGCGCTCGTCGCCGAACCGCAAGCGCGGGGTGCGATGCATTTCCACGGCTTGTTGCGAGTTCCTGACGAGGCTACTTTAGGGATATATAGAGACTCTGCGGGTCGCAGACGTTCAAGAAGAATCGAACTGGCCGTGGCGGCTGCCGAGACGGTCGTCGACGGCGAGGTTATGCGTTGGGGCTCTCAGGTCATCGCCGAGGTCATCACCACCAGCGACGGCCGCCACGCGCGCCGGTCCATCGGCTACTTGTCCAAGTCGCTGACGTACATGGTCAAGGATCTCGCCGGAGCCGAGACGCCGCGCCGAGCCAGGCACCTGCGGCGAGTTGAAGCGATCGCCCGACGCACGCGGTGCGTGAGCTGCCCCGCCACCGGCTCATGCAGGACCAGGTGCCATCGGGAACTGGGCTACCCGGGCTGGGCCACGCGCCGATCACGGACCTTCACGCCGCTCTCGCTCACGCTGCTGCGGCAGCGTCGGATTGTCTGGCACGTAAGCGATCGCGATGCCGACGTGTGCTCGTGGCGCATGATCGGCTTCGGCGACACGTCGGTGCACGACGAGCTCGCGGCCTACGAACGTCTGGCGAACCCACCGGGGAGCCGAGCGTGACGGGCGACGGGTGTCGCTTCTCGAACGAAATTGTTTCTGTCACTTACCTTGACACCTGCTCGCCGTCTCGCTACAGTTAGTGACACATACACGACGAGGAGGCACGAAGATGGCGCGACCATCTATGGACGCCGAGACCGCGATGCTGGCCGACCGGATCGGCGAGCATCTCGGCCTCGACGCGGAGGATCTGACGGCACTGGCCGTAGAACAGCTCGCGGCCCACCTACCAGAGGACGGCGAGCAGGTGTCGGCGGCCGCCCTAGCCGAACTGCGGGCACTCGCACTCCGGCAGTGGGTGGACCTGCAGGATCTTGAGCCGGCCGGCTCACTGCCCACCCTCATCTACCGGCTCGGCGGATGGGTCGCCGAGCCGTCGGGCCCCACCGACCCGATCCAGCGCAAGGGCTTCGGCGCGCAGCCCGGACAGACGGACATGGCTCTCGCGCCGTCCGTGAGGGGCTATCACAAGGTGCGAGATGCTGGCGAATGCCGCGTGATCGCACTCCGGCGCGGTATCCCGGTCCTCCACGGCTGGGCAGACAACTGGCAAAGCTTCGGCGCGTCGGGCAGACGCTTCGCTAAGACCTTCCGGGTCGCTGTCGGCGACGAGTGGGTCGACGCCGACAGCGGCAAGACCACGCCGTTCGACGCCGAGGATCAGCGGATCCAGCAAATGATCAACGGGCTGTACGTTGTGACTCGCGGGGCGTCGCGAAATCCGATCTCGTGGCGGTCGCCGTCGGGGGAGGCGTCGTGAGGCGGCCGCCGATCGACACGAGCGGGCTCGAGATCGTGGGGCTGGCGTGTAGCCCCAAGATAAAGGATCGACAGACCGGCGAGATCGCCACCGACGCGAGCGGCGTTCCGAAACACGCGGTCGACGCGTATATCCGCGACCCCCGCACGGACGATGCCGGTATGGTCCGCATCACGGTGGCGACCTCCGATCCGCCGGCAATCGCTCCAGGTCAGCCACTACGTGTGAGCGGCCTCAGAGTGATGCACTGGGAGACGGGCGGACGCGCCGGGATGGCGTGGAGCGCGGATGAGGTCGCAGTCGTGTCGGTCCCTTCCCGTCAGAGGGAGGCGTCGTGACCGAGGACATGGTCAACATCAGCGTCCGCCGCGACCAGGTGATGATCCACGTGCTGGCCGCGCTGGTAGCGGGTGACATTCTGGCGCTAGCGGCACATCCTGGGCATCTGGAGCATCCGTCGCGATGGCAGCGGCTTGGGGATATCGGGCGGAAGGCGCAGGAGGCGATCGCGCCGGCGAACCGTCAGGTGGTCGCGGACTACCTGCACGAGTACGCGCAGGCGCTGATGCCGCTGGTGCCAGACGATCAACGGCTCGGGTGATGTGGCGGCTGTGGCTCGCGGTGGGGCTCGCATTGCTGACCGCCGCGAGCCTGTGGCCTGCATTTGTCGGGACCGTGCTGGTCGGGGTTGGCGCGGTTTACGCCCTCCGGCTGTTTGTTCGGTGGCACCGTGACCAAGCGGTGACGGCGGCGCTTGGCGGCCCGGAAGGCCGGCTCATCGTGGAAGCCTGGGCAGCGGTCTGCGCCGAAAGGCTCGGAGCAGTCGTCCCGGTCGTGGCAGCAGACCCGGCTCGCCAGCGGTTCACGGCCGAGCTCCCGACGGGACTCGACGCCGAGCAGGTGCGGCGCCTGGTTCCGGCCTTCACTGCGGCGATGGATGCTCGCGATGTACGCGTGATCGACAAAGGCCGTTTCGTCACGGTGACGGTGCGTCGGGGGTCGGACCCCCTCGAAGCCTCGATGACCATCGATTGTCTCGCGACCGTGCCGACGTGTGCGTCGCTGAAGGCGGTGCCGGTAGGCGTGACCGAAGACGGCGACGTGTGGCCGGTGCCGGTCGAGGGTGGTTCGACCGTCCTTGGTGGCGTCCCCGGGTCCGGAAAGTCGGTGGGGATCTCGGCGGTGCTCGCTGCTCTCGCACCCCGCGCCGATGTTCAGATCGTGGGTATTGACATGAAGGGCGGTCTCGAGATGGCGGCCTGGCGGCCGCGGCTGAGTACAGTCGCGGGCGATCAGACGACCGCGATCGACGTCCTCGAACAGCTCGACCGACTCCGTCTCGCGCGGCAAGACCAGCTCCTCGCGGCGGGTGCGACGAATGCTGCCACGCTCGGCTGGTCTACCGATTTTCCACTGGTGGTCGCGGTCCTGGACGAGTGCGCGGAGGCTTTCGCGCCCGAGGACACCTCGAAGGAGGCGAAGGAACGCACAGCCCGGCTCACCGCGCTTACCTCGCGCCTGGTGCGACTGGGCCGAGCTGTCGGCGTTGTGGCGGTTCTGGCGACGCAGAAGCCGACTGCCGAGAGTTTGCCGACGCCAATCCGGGACAACGCCGGGACCCGGGTAGCCATGCGGTGCACGACTCCGGAGCAGGCTCGGGCGATCCTTGGCGATACTCCGGATGGGGCGCCATCTCCTACCGCGATCAGCCGGGAGACTCCGGGCGTGGCTGTGGCGGAAGTTGGCGGCGAGCTGCGTCGTGTGCGGGTCGCGTTCGTTCCTGACGAGGTACGCCGCCAAATAGCTCAGGCGACGGCTCACCTAGCGCGTCCGCTCGCCGAGCTCGTGCCGCAGCAGGAGCAGATGGCATGACCACAGCAGCCCTTCCTCCTGATAACTGCCCATCCCAAGCCGAGATGGGCCGGGTCAAGGCTGCGCCGCAGGCGCATCCCGTAGGGACGCGAAGCGGCCTGGACGCGGCCCAGCTCGGCGGGACAATCGAGGATCAGGAGAAGGCTCCTCAGATTACCTTCGGCGATGTAGCCGGACGAATGCTGGCGATCAAGAGCCTGAGCTGGTCGCCGGGCTCAGCCGATCGCGCAGCCGGAATCGTGCGTAACCATCTGGCGCACTGGTCCGAGGTCCCGGTCGCGAGTATCAACCGCGACGACGTGCTGGCGTGGGTGCAGGAACGCCGGGAAGCCGGTGTCGGCACCGCGACGATCAGTAAGGCGCTGAGCCTGTTTCGATCGACGTGGGCAGAGGCCGCGACGCGTGGCCTCGTGACGAAGTCCGATCCAGCCATGGGTGTGAGCGTCCGGAAGCCGCGACACACCGTCGGCCGGCACCTGAGCGAGAAAGAGTTTGGACGACTTGTCCGTGCGGCCAGTACTGCCGACTTCCGGCTGCAGCTTCTGCTTACCGGCGTGTTAGGCCTGCGATGGGGTGAGCTCGCAGGGCTGAACGTCGGCGATATCGACCTGAATCAGGGCGTGGTGATGGTGCGACGCAGCCTTGCGCGTGGTGGCGGCCGGTACGTCGAGAAGTCTCCCAAGACGAAGGCCTCGGCCAGAACCGTGCCCCTACCTGCGTCAATGAGTGATCTCGTTCGGCGCGTTCTTGCGGAGCGACAGTCCGGTCACTCCGGACCGTTGTTCGTAGGTCCGGAGACCCCGCGCCTGACGTACCACACAAGCAGGCGCCAGCTGGTCCGCGTTGCGGATGTCGCCGAGGTCCCGGACTGCACCGGCTGGCACGTCCTTCGCCGCACGGCCGCGACCCTCGCGTTGCGGGCGGCCTGAACCTCAAAGACGTCCAAGCCCTTCTTGGGCACGAGAACCCGACTCTGACGGCCATGAGCTACATCGCTGCGCGCGACAACCTCGCGCTTGCTGAGCCGCTGGACGCCCTGGTGCGTGCTACTTCCCGGCCTGTGGCCTGATCCCGCATCGCGCGGTTGATCGCTACATAACCCACCTTGACTGACCAGAACCGGTCTCGTCGTCTGTATGTGCCATGCAACGTCTCTCCGGAGGCGGGAGCGCAGGTTCGAATCCTGCCGGGGGCACTTCGACTTCTGAGTCCGCAGCGAGCGGGCGTGTTGTCAGCAAGCGGGGAAAAATCCCCTCTTGCTGAGGGTTTGCCCGCTTGCCGGCGACTTCCCCGCGCGGAATCCCGCTCCTCAGAGCTCGTCGACGACGACGTCCGCAACCTCATCTGCGAGCCGCTCGTTGTAGGTGGCGAGCACGATCGTCGCGCCGGCATCGCGCACCTCGCGAATGCGGCCGGCCAGCCAGCCCAGTGATGCCTGGTCCAGACCCCGCTCCGGCTCATCGAGCACGATGAGCGCTCGCCCGCTGGAGAGCGCGAGCTCCGCCGCGATCCGCCGGCGCTCCCCCATCGACATCGCCCACGGTTCGTGACCGGCGCGGTGTGACAGGCCGAGCCGATCGAGTAGTTCCCGTGCGGCATCCGCGTCGCCGATCCGGTCGGCGACGGAGTCGATTACCGCGGTCTGCTCGGCGAGCCCGTCTTCGTGCCACATTGCCGCTGTCGCAGGCGCGCGCACCGAACCGGCGTCCGGACGCCGGACGCCGGCGATGCACTCCAGCAGCGCAGTACGGCGCACGTCGTCCTCCTCGAGGATCGCAACGCACTGGGCGGCCAGCAGGTCGAAGCTGACGCCGTCGAGCAGCCCGGTCACCGCGAGATCCCGCACCCGTACGGCGAGTGGGTCATCCATCGCTTCGCCCAGTCGCTCTGGCGGCTCGGCCACCCGGCTCCTTCTCGACGGCTGCTCGGGTGCGCCCGAGCCAGGCAAGCCCCAGGACCGGGAGCACCAGCGGCACGAACGCATACCCGATGCCAAACCGAGACCACACGGTCGCGTCCGGGAGCTCCTGCGGGACGACCAGGCTGGCGATGCCCACTGTCACGACGCCGGCCAGCTCGACCAGGCACAGCGCGCGAGCGATCCGCCAGGAGGACGCCGACTCGCGCCCGAGGAAGATCGCGTTCAGCAGATAGATGCACGCCGCGACGGCCGAGAGGATGTAGGCCACCGGCGCGTGCTCGAACTTCGTCGCGATCTGCACAGCTGCCCGGGCGCCCGCCGACAGCGCGAAGATCGCGTACACCATGACAAGGATTCGGCCCGGGCCTGCCGATCGACGTGCTACCTCGTCCACAGCTGTTGCAACCTCACCTCGAGCACCGCGACCACGAACCCGGCCACCGCCATCGCCACCGAGCTCCATCGCGACCGCTCGACGTAGGCCACATACGCGGCGGCTGGGAGCATGATGACGTTAGTGGCGAGATAACCGATGAAGGTCGCCGTCTCGCTCATCTCGTGTCCTCGCCCCATCTGCACCGCGGCCACGACGGCCTGCGCCACCACGAGCGCCGCGGAGAGCGCGAGCATCAGCAGTGCCGGCCTCCTGGGCGCGTGGCGACCGCGGAAGTCTACGTAGGCGAGCAGGGTCAGCAGGAGCGCGCAGGCGATCACGGCGTATCGAAGCCAGTCGATCATCTGGTCTCCTTACCAACTCCAATGAGGCATCCACATCGGTCGACCGACGCGTGACAATCGGCGTCGTCACACTACCTGCAGCCGGTAGGCTCGCCCCGCGACCACGCCCTCGAGCGCATCAAGTCGGAGGTGGCGGCCTACGTTGGACCGACACCTCCGACTCTTGAGGCCTGCCGGCTCAGGCGCCGTCAGGAACCAGCACGAAACGGATCGGGTTGCCGTCCTTGCGGTCGAGCGCCTTGATGGCCTCGGCCGCCTGAGACAGCGGGAAGGTACGAGTCACACTGGAGGCGAAGTCGAGGCGGCCGAGCTCCAGCAGACGTACCAGCTGCGGGACGAATTCTGGTCCCGAGCCGTAGTGGCCGCGAATCTGAAGCTTGCGGAACGTGTAATCGAAGTCCGGCTGAGTCTCGATCGGCTTACCGCTGATCCCGGTGACGATGAGTCGACCTCCACGGCGAAGCGCAGCAAGCGCCTGGCTTCGTACTGGGGCCACACCGGCGAAGTCGAAGGCGACGTCCAGACCATGAGGTGCCTGCTCGGCGAGCAGGCCCTCCAACTCTTCGGGTCCCACGGCGAAATCGGCACCCAACGCGAGGGCACGGGTGCGGGCGGCCTCAAGCGGGTCGATGGCGATGATGGGGGCGGCGCCGGCGAAACGGAGCAACTGCACGCCGTGGGCGCCGAGGCCGCCGAGACCCCAGATGCCGACCGACTCGCCCGCCGCAATCTCGCCCGTGGCCGAGATTGCGGCCCAAGGAGTCGAAACCGCGTCCGGGATGATGCACGCCTGCTCGAAGCTGAGGCTTTCCGGAAGCGGGATCACGGCACTCTCGACGCTGATGGCGTAGTCGGCGTACCCGCCGTCATAGTCCACGCCGCGCGTGAGCACCTGGCCCTCGGCAGTCTGGTGACCTGCCTGAAGAACGACTCGCTGTCCCACGCTGAACCGGGTGACGCCAGGGCCGGTTGCATCGATGACACCGGCGACCTCGTGACCGAGCGTGACGACGTCGCCGTCGAGGAAAAGGGGGGTGATCGTGCCGTCGGCCAGGTGGACGTCGGAGAGGCAGACGCCGGCAGCCTTCACCGCGATCCGCACCTCCCCTGCTTTCGGCTCGGGAACAGGGACGTTCTCGACGGAAAGTTCGTGCGTGGCGATGTTGAGTCGCACCGCAGTCATGTTGTCTGACACGTGCATTCCTTTCTTGATCTTTTCGCCGGGCGGACGCTCGGGCGAAACACACTTCCCCGCTGGCGGCTTCACCTGTTCTGGCGTGGCCGCGTCAGGGCTCGATGAGATCACCGGCACTGGCTTCACTACGGTTGCCCTGTCCTACGCCGTCGTCGGGCTACGTCCACCGATGCACGGCGGGGAGCACCCGATTTTCCGGGGGACCTGGCGCCCCACGCTCAGTCGGGAAGCAGCCCGGACTCTGAGAGCAGTTGTCCGACTTCGGTGTGGTCGAGCTTGTCCAGGACCCGGCTGCGCAAGAACTTCGGGCCGGGCACATGGACCTCCTCGCCGTCTCGAAGCCGGCTCGTGGCGTTCAACAGGCTGCGGACGTCATAGGTCGAGTTGAAGACCTCGGGCACGCCGCGCTCGATGTCGAGGAGGGTGTAGACGGCCTCCATCGGCGTACGCACCGAGTACTCGGTGGTGAAGATGCAATCGCGCTGTGCGGACTCGGCGAACTGGCCGATGAACGCGAAGTTGACCGAGCCCTCGGGCACGACGTCGGGCCGATCGCCGGCCTGACGAGGCATGAAGAACGAGGTCACGTAGGGCATCATCACGGGCACGGTCTTGGCGCCGGTGGCAGCGAGCTCGGGGATGTCCTCGACCGGGACGCCGAGGTGATAGAGCCACTCAGCGGTGATCTCCTCCCCGGTGCACTCCTGCATCGGCTTCTTGATGTAGTCGCCGGGAACATCGACGAACAGCGAGTACACCCATACCACGATCTCCTCCGACGACTGCTGCTTGAAGTGCGGCTGCCGGTTGACCGTCCAACTCATCAGCCAGCTGGAGTCCCGCGCGGTGACGATGCCGCCGGTCACGACCTTGCCGCTGAAGGGGTCCCGCTTGCAGACCCGCTGAATGTATTCGGGGATCCGGCGATCCAGGGTGGTGACGGTGGCGGACTCCCACTTGGTCTCGGGGATGTGAGCGCCGAAGACGTCGGGCCGCCCGAAGGCCGGGTCGTTGGCGGCGATGCGACGCCACAGGTCCCACGCCGGCGCGGGACCCTCGTCGAGCTTGGCGGGGGTGTGGTGGTCGCCGTTGTCGGAGTTCTCGGTGAGCGAGCCGATGGTCATGAACAGCAGGTCGTCGGCGCCGAGGTCGACGCCGCCGGGTTCACCGTCGCGGACCCAGTGCAGCCGCGTGGCCTGCTTGGCCTGCTCGGTGATGTCGAAGTCGACGTCGGTGACCTCGGTGCTGAAGTGGAAGGTGACGCCCTGGTCGAGCAGCCAGCGGTAGAGCGGTAGCACGAGAGACTCGTACTGGTTGTACTTGGTGAATTTCAACGCCGAGAAGTCCGGGAGCCCACCGATGTGGTGGATGAAGCGGTGCAGGTAGAGCTTCATCTCCAGTGCGGAGTGCCACTCCTCGAAGGCGAACATGGTGCGCCAGTACAGCCAGAAGTTGCTGGCTAGGAAGTCGGGACCGAACACCTCGTTGATCCGCTTGTTCTCCATCTCCTCCCGCGTGGCGAGGAAGACTCTCACGATGTCCTTCTGAGCCTTCTCATTGAGGGTGAACAGTCCGTCGGTGCGCGCGTCGCGGCCTTGCTTCTCGGTGACCCGCTGGAGCGAGTAGTTGGGGTCATCGCGGTTGAGCCAGTAGAACTCATCCAGGACGCTGGCGCCCTCGACCTCGATCGAGGGGATCGACCGGAACAGGTCCCACAGGCACTCGAAGTGATCCTCCATCTCGCGGCCGCCTCGGATCACGAAGCCCTTCTTGGGCTCCTTGATCCCGTCCAGAGCGCCGCCGGGAAGGTCGAGGCGCTCCAAGATCGTGATCTTCGAGCCGTCCATCTGACCGTCGCGGATCAGGAAAGCCGCACCCGCGAGGGATGCCAGACCCGCGCCGACGAACCAAGCCGTCTTGTCCTCCACGCCGGCCGGCTTGCGGGGCCGGACGAACGCCTCGTAGTTGCCACTGGTGTAGCGCATGTTGCTCATTCCTTTCATTCGGGGCTCTGCTGGTCGGGGCTCTGTTGGTCGGTCCCGTCGGGGCGGGAATGAATAATGAATGTTGTACGGAGTCGACGTCAGTTTTTCCGGCCGCAGGCCGTCACACCTTCGTGTCGGGCACCGCGTCGACGGGCTCGCCGGCAGCGACCCGGTCCCCGGCCGGCTCACCCAAGGTATGGGTGATCGTGACCGCGAGAAGCGAGCCGACCACCAGGTAGGCAACCAGGACCCAGAGCTCCCACCCCACTCCCCCGGCCCCGAAGTAGACGGTGTCACGCACCAGCCGTGTGGTGGCACCGGTGGGGATGAAGGGGCCGATCGCGCTCCAGAAGCCCGGGAGCAGACTTGCCTGATACGGGCCACCTGCGCTGGGATTGCCGAGTACTACGAACAGCAGTACCGCCGCACCGATGCCGAACGTACCGAGCAGGGCCTCCAGCCCCACCGTCGTGGCTGCGACAGCGAACACCGTCAGGGACCCAACGAGTCCAAGCGGCAGCACATGTCCGGTCCAGACGTCCAGGCCGGTCCCGACGATCAGCGCGCCACCGAAGCCTAGGAGCAGGGCGTAGGGCACAAGGAACCCGAGACGCACGACCGCGTGGCGTCGCGTGGTCGCCCTGGCCCCCTCGGCGATCGCGAGAAGGCTGGCGACGAGGTAGCCGCCGACGACCCAGCCCACGGCCAGATAGAAACCGGTCAGACCACGAGCGTCGCCCTTGGCCACCGGAACCAGATCGGTCACCGTGTAGGAGCGCCCCTGCGCGTTCTCGACACCCGCAATGACCTGTTCTACTGCAGTGACAACCGATGCGCCGCCACCCGAGGCGACATAGAGCACGTCGGAATCGCCGGCCGGGTTGATCACGATTCCAGCACTCGTGCTGCCGTCCCGAACCGCCTCTCGCACCGTGTCGGCCGAGTCCGCGGCGCTCGCTTCCAGGGGCGTTCCGTCGAGGCCGTTGAGCTGCTCCACCACGGGATCGACGGCTGCCTCGCCGTTCGCCGAGTCTGCGGCGACCAGGACGGGGACGCTGTGTGGCGTGGGGTCGTGGAACGCGGCCACGTAGCTGTAGATGAAACCCAGTGCCAGCAGCAGTGTGCCGAACAGCAGCGCGATCGTTCGAGGTGAGGCCGATGCCCGCACCTCGCCGCGCCATGAGTCAGAAAGTCGTGAACCACCCATGACTCCGACATTACGATGCAAAACGTCTTCGATGCAATATGTATTAAGGTGGTGGTCGTCATACATCGGATGCGCAGTGGGGTCGTGGCATGGCGGCCGTCTCGCAGCGTGAAAGGGAGGCGTCGCGATGCCCGCGGCCGAAACACGGAAATCTCTACTGTCCAGGCGGCGGGCCGAGACGCGTGCTCGCTTGGTCCAGGCCGCGGGAGAACTCTTCGACGAGACCGGCACAACCGGCGCCGGGGTGAACGACGTCTGCTCCCGCGCCGGCTACACCCGCGGCGCCTTCTACTCCAACTTCGAGTCCATGGATGAGCTCTACCTCGCCGTCTGCGACGACCGTGCCCGGGCCTTGCTGGACCGCGTCGAAGCGGCCATCGATGAGCGGATCACCGCGCGCCCCGGTCCGCTCGACCTGGACCATGCAGTCAGCGAAGTCGTCGCGGTGCTACCCCTGGACCCTTCCTGGTTCGCAGCACGCAGCGTGTTCATCGCCCAAGCCGCCGCCCGGCCGATGGCTGCAGATATGTTGCGGCGACACCACGAAGATCTCGTGGACCGTCTCGGCCCGCTCGGCACCGCGAGCCTGCGCGCGGCCCAACGAACGGCAACCGTCACGGAGTCGGCACTGGCAGAGGCAATGCTTGGCGCCTACGACGGCGCCATGCTGCACGCTGTCATCTACCCCGACCGCGCCCATGCTTTTCTCCAAAGTGCTGTCAAGGCGGTCCTCCTCGGCTCCTCGGCGACCAGTCCCTGAGGGCGAGGCCATCGCACTACCGCTGGACATCTCGAACGGGCATTCGGGGGATATGCCGGGCCAAGAACCGCGCGTAGCGGCCGGCGCCGTCACACTACCTGCAGCCGGTAGGCTCGCCCCGTGACCACGACACCCAGTGCGCAACCAGGTGGCCAGATCGTCGCCTCACACCTCACGAAGGTCTACGGCGGTCAGAGGGCGGTCGACGACCTCAGCTTCACCGTCGAGCCCGGCTCGATCACCGGCTTCCTCGGCCCGAACGGCGCAGGCAAGTCGACGACCCTTCGCATGCTGCTCGGCTTGAGCACACCCACCTCCGGCACCTCGACGGTCGCTGGACGCGCCTATGCCGATCTGCCCGATCCACTGGCCGTCGTCGGATCAGTGCTCGATCCGGCGTTCCATCCCGGTCGTACCGGCCGGGACCATCTGCGCGTGTACTGCGCTGCGGCGGGGCTGCCGGACAAGCGTGCAGACGAGGTCCTGCACCTGGTCGGGCTCGACAAGGCGGCCCGCCGCAAGGCGGGCGGCTACTCGCTGGGGATGCGTCAGCGCCCCGGCCCCGCGACCGCGCTGCTCGGCAACCCGCGGATCTTGATGCTCGACGAGCCGGCCAACGGGCTCGACCCCGAGGGCATCCAGTGGCTAAGGCGGTTCCTGCGGCACCTCGCCGACGAAGGTCGCACCATCCTGATCTCCAGTCACCTGCTGCAGGAGGTCGAGCAGACCGTCGACAGGGTGGTCATCATCGCCAAGGGCAGGCTGGTCCGCGAGGGCACCGTCGCGGAGCTGTCCGGCTCCCTGGAACAGGCCACGGTCGTGCGCGGGCCCGATCTCTCGCGGCTGGCTGCCGAGCTCGAACGGGTGGCGCCGGGCTCGGTCAGCACCGCGGCAGACGGTCTGCGGGTGCGCGGGGTGCCCACCCGCCGCGTCGGCGAGCTGGCGTTCGCCACTCAGACGCTGCTGCACGAGCTCGCCGATGACAAGAAGGACCTCGAGTACCTCTACTTCCAGCTCACCGCCGGGCAGGGCGAGTACGAGACTTCGGCAGACCCGAGCGCGGGAGGGCACCGGCCGTGAAGCTGATCAAATCGGAGCTGCGCAAGTTCTTCAGCACCAAGACCTGGATCTGGCTGCTCATCGGCTGTGTCCTCCTCGCGCTCATCCAGGTCGTGCTCACCCTGTCGTTCGCGGGATCCGGGGGCGCCGAGGGTGGGCCGCCGGCGTTTCCGCCCATCGAGTCGCCGGAGATCCAGAAGATCGTGCTCACCGGCCCGGCCAATGCAACGATCTTCATCGCGATCCTCGGCGTCATCGGCATCACTGCGGAGTACCGGCACAAGACGATCGCACCGACCTTCCTCGCCACCCCAAAGCGGTGGAAGGTCGTGGCAGCCAAGCTGCTGACCTATCTGATGCTCGGAGTCGGATATGCGGTCGTCGCTGCGGTCTTCGTCGTCCTCGTCTCCATGATCTGGATCAATGCCCGCGGCGGCGAGTTCAGCCTCGGCGGCGACAACTGGAAGATCCTGCTGGGCGCCGCGATCGCCGCCGCACTCTACGGAATCATCGGTGTCGCCGTCGGCTCGCTGGTGCCGAACCAGATCGCCGCCATCAGCGGCCTGCTCGCCTACATGTTCGTCATCGAGCCGATCCTCTCGGCCATCCCCGCGACCCAGGGGGTCTACCGGTACCTACCCGGCGGGGCTGCGTCCGCGCTGTATACCTATGCGGACGTCGGCGGGCCCACCGGAGACCTCCTCAGCCCCATCGCCGGAGGGCTGCTGCTCGCCGGCTACGCGGCCCTACTCGCGGGTATTGCATACCTGGTGTCGACGCGGCGCGAGGTTTCCTGAATCGTCCGGTGGGGCCTGTCACACAGGACGCGGATGAAGGCGTAGCGTAGGAGGCATCTATTGCGCCTTTCGCGCGGCAGCACACCCCACCGAAACACAGAAAAAGGCGATTTCGCACCGTGTCGACACAGCAGGAATCAGTCCCCCCGCAAGTCTCTCCCACGTCCGACTTCGGCACGAACGACTGGGTCATCGAGGACATGTACCAGCGGTACCTCGAGTCACCGGACAAGGTAGACCCGGCCTGGCACGAGTTCTTCGCGGACTACAAGCCCTCCAGCGGATCCGACAAGCCCTCCAGCGGATCCGACAAGGGCTCCGGTGGATCCGATGCGACGTCGACCGCGTCGTCCAACGGTGCCCCGCCCAAGGCCGCCAAGAAGTCCGACAAGCCGCGCCCTGCGGCCGGGACCGCCCCGAAGCCGCAGGAGAAGCCGAGCGAGGTCGACGACGCCCGCCCGGCCGGCACGCAAGCGGTCGACGGACAGTCCGAGTCGGTCAAGAACGTCGGCCAGGCGAAGGCCGCCCAGGCCTCCCGCGGGGACGCCAAGACATCCGGGCCGAAGAAGCCCGCCGCCAAGCCGGCCAGTGGAGACGCCGAGTACCAGCAGCTGCGGGGTGCGGCCGGCAAGATCGTCTCCAACATGGAGCAGTCGTTGGAGATCCCGACTGCGACCTCGGTACGCGCGGTGCCGGCCAAGCTGCTCGCAGACAACCGCATCGTCATCAACAACCATCTCAAGCGCGCCCGCGGCGGGAAGGTCTCCTTCACCCACCTGATCGGCTTCGCGCTCGTGGAGGCCCTGAAGGACTTCCCGGAGATGAACTACTCCTACGCCGAGGTCGACGGCAAGCCGAACCTCGTCAAGCCGGCTCACGTGAACCTCGGGCTCGCGATCGATCTGGAGAAGCCGGACGGTTCACGCACCCTTGTCGTGGCCAGCATCAAGGGCTGCGAGCAGATGGACTTCGCGCAGTTCCTGGCCGCCTACGAGGACATCGTGCGGCGGGCGCGCAACAACAAGCTCACCCTCGACGACTACGCGGGAACCACGATCTCCCTGACCAACCCGGGCACCGTGGGCACCAACCACTCCATAGCCCGGCTGATGAGCGGGCAGGGCGCCATCATCGGCGTCGGCGCGATGGACTACCCCGCCGAGTTCCAGGGCATGAGCGAGGCGACCCTTAACGAGCTCGCGGTCAGCAAGATCATGACCCTGACCTCGACGTACGATCACCGCATCATCCAGGGTGCCTACTCCGGTGACTACCTGCGCCGCCTGCACGCGCTGCTGCTGGGCGAGGACGGCTTCTACGACCGGATCTTCCAGGCGCTGAAGATCCCCTACGAGCCGGTCCGCTGGCTGCCGGACATCAGCCGCACCCACGAGGGCCAGATCGACAAGGGCGCCCGGATCGTCGAGCTCATCGACGCCTACCGCACCAAGGGCCACCTGATGGCTGACACCGACCCGCTGAACTACCAGCAACGTAGCCATCCTGACCTGGATATCCGCACTCACGGACTCACGCTGTGGGATCTTGACCGCGAGTTCCCGGTCGGCGGGTTCGCCGGTAAGCCGACGATGGCCCTTCGCGAGATCCTCGGCGTGCTGCGTGATGCCTACTGCCGCACTGTCGGTGTCGAGTACATGCACATCACCGACCCCGAGGAGCGCCGCTGGATCCAGGAGCGGATCGAGGGCGTCGAGGAGCGGATGCCGGTCGAGTGGCAGAAGCACATCCTGGGCCGGCTCAACGCCGCCGAGGCGTTCGAGACCTTCCTGCAGACCAAGTTCGTCGGCCAGAAGCGCTTCTCGCTCGAGGGCGGCGAGACCGTCATCGCGCTGCTGGACGCCGTCCTGCAGCGCGCCGCAGAGCACGAGCTCGACGAGGTCGCGATCGGCATGCCGCACCGCGGGCGGCTGAACGTGCTGGCGAACACCGTTGGCAAGTCGTACGGGCAGATCTTCCGCGAGTTCGAGGGCAACATCGATCCTGCGACCGCGCACGGCTCGGGTGACGTGAAGTACCACCTGGGGGCAGAGGGCGAGTTCACCCATCCGGTGACCGGTCACTCCACCACGGTGTCGCTGACCTCGAATCCCTCGCACCTGGAGACCGTCAACCCGGTTCTCGAGGGCATCGTCCGCGCCAAGCAGGACAAGATCAACAAGGGCGAGCAGGGCTTCACGGTGCTCCCGGTGCTGCTGCACGGAGACTCGGCCTTCGCCGGCCAGGGCGTCGTGGCCGAGACGCTGAACCTCTCGCAGCTGCGCGGCTATCGCACCGGCGGTACCGTGCACATCGTCGTGAACAACCAAGTCGGCTTCACCACCTCGCCGGCCGCGGCCCGTTCCTCGCTGTACTGCACCGACGTCGCCCGCATGGTCTCCGCGCCGATCTTCCACGTCAACGGGGACGACCCCGAGGCCTGCGTGCGCGTTGCGCGGCTCGCGGTCGAGTACCGCCAGGCGTTCAAGAAGGACGTGGTCATCGACATGGTGTGCTACCGGCGCCGCGGCCACAACGAGGGCGACGATCCGTCGATGACCCAGCCGCTGATGTACGACGTGATCGATGCGAAGCGTTCGGTGCGCAAGCTCTACACCGAGGCGCTGATCGGCCGTGGCGACATCACGATGGATGAGGCAACCGAGGCACTGCAGGACTTTCAGAGAAAGCTCGAGCAGGTCTTCGTCGAGACCCGCGAGGCCGAGCCGCCGTCCGGCAAGAAGCCCGAGATGGAGGTCCGCGACGACTCAGAGGTCAAGACCTCGGTCAGCCCCGAGATCCTCAAGCGAATCGGCGACGTGCACGTCTCCTATCCCGAGGGCTTCACGGTCCACCCGAAGCTGCAGAAGCTCGTCGAGCGTCGCGCGGCCATGGTCACCCAGGGCGACATCGACTGGGGCATGGGCGAGATCCTCGCCTTCGGCTCACTGCTGGCCGAGGGCGTGCCAGTGCGGCTCGCGGGTCAGGACTCGCGTCGCGGCACCTTCGTGCAGCGTCACGCGGTGCTGATCGACCGCAAGGACGGCGAGGAGTACACCCCGCTGCTGTACCTAGGCAAGGGTCAGGCCCGCTTCTGGGTCTTCGACTCACTGCTGTCGGAGTACGCCGCGATGGGCTTCGAGTATGGATACTCGGTCGAGAACACCGAAGCCCTGGTGGTCTGGGAGGCGCAGTTCGGCGACTTCGCCAACGGCGCCCAGTCCATCATCGACGAGTACATCACCTCGGGCGAGGCAAAGTGGGGCCAGCGCTCGGGCGTCGTCCTGATGCTGCCGCACGGCCACGAGGGCCAGGGCCCGGATCATTCGTCGGCGCGGATCGAGCGCTACCTGGCGATGTGCGCTGAGGACAACATGACCGTGGCGAACTGCACCACGCCGGCCAACCACTTCCACATCCTGCGCCGCCACGCGCTTGATGACATCCACCGGCCGATGGTGCTGTTCACGCCGAAGTCGCTGCTGCGCGCAAAGGCCGCGACCTCCCAGGTCGAGGACTTCACCGAGGGACACTTCAAGCACGTGATCGGCGATCCGGACGCCGACCCGCAGAAGGTGACCCGGGTGCTGCTGGCCTCGGGCAAGATCAACTACGATCTCCTGGCGGCGCGCAAGAAGGCCGGCAAGGACAACGTAGCGGTCCTGCGCGTCGAGCAGCTCTATCCGATCCCGTCGTCCTACATCGCCGAGGAGCTGGCGAAGTACCCGAACATGCAGGAGCTGTGCTGGGTTCAGGAGGAGCCGGCGAACATGGGTGCGTGGTCGTTCATGGCCATGAACCTGCCCGCCGACCTGCCCGCCGGGACACCTCCGCTACAGGGAATCTCCCGCCCCGCGTCCGCATCCCCCGCGGTCGGCTTCAAGACGGTCCACGACCAGACCCAGACCGAGCTGATCCAGCGCGCCCTCGGCTAGATCGTGTACTACACCGATCGCGGGATCGAGGAGCTGGAGTCTCGCCGCGCCGAGGAGGACCTCGGCGTGGAGTGGCTGTGTGACCGCATGCGCACCTTCATCGACCTGCACCCGCAGTTCGAGAGCGCGGTCGATCAGCTCGCCACCTTCCTCGCCCGCGACGACGAGGACGACGAGTAACCACCGACGCAGCAACGCCGAGAGGGGTTGTCGTGAGCAGGAGGGGAAATTTCCCCGCTTGCTGACGACAACCCTTCTCGCGTCGGTACGTGTCGGCCTAGCGCGTGTCGGCTAGCGGATGACCCACTCCGCCTTGCCGTCGATCCACGCCTTCTTGACCGCCTCGGTGACGGCCGGGACGACGCGCGGGTCGAACGGGTCGGGGATGATCCGGTCTCGGCTCATCTCGTCCAGGACGACGTCCGCGATCGCCACTGCGGCGGCGATCTTCATGTCCTCGGTGATCGCGGTCGCGCCGACCTCCATCGCGCCGCGGAAGATGCCCGGGAAGGCCAGCACGTTGTTGATCTGGTTCGGGAAGTCCGAGCGGCCGGTGGCGACCACGGTCGCATACTTGGCCGCGACGTCCGGGTGGATCTCCGGCGTCGGGTTCGACAGTGCGAAGATGATCGGATCGTCGTTCATCGACGCGATCGCCTCCTCGCTGATCGTCGAGCCGGACAGGCCGATGAAGCAGTCCTTGCCGGCGAGAATCTCCTCGGTCGTCCCCCGGATGCCCTCGTGGTTGGTCCAGGACAGCAGCTGTTGCTTGACCGGGGTGAGGTCGTGCCGCCACGGGTGGATCGCGCCCTTGGAGTCGGTCAGGATGATGTCGCGGACGCCGGTGGAGTAGAGCATCTTCGCGCATGCGATGCCCGAAGCGCCCGCCCCGGCGATGACGATCCGCATCTCGCCGTCCTTGCGACCGGACAGCATCCGCGCGTTGCGTAGCGCGGCCGTCACGACGATCGCCGTGCCGTGCTGGTCGTCATGCATCACGGGGATGTCGAGCTCCTGCTTGAGCCGGTCCTCGATCTCGAAGCAGCGTGGAGCGGAGATGTCCTCGAGGTTGATGCCGCCGAAGGACGGCGCGATCGCCTTGACGGCGGCGATGATCTCGTCGACGTCCGTGGTGTTCAGCACGATCGGGAACGAATCGAGCCCGGCGAACTGCTTGAACAGCCCGGACTTGCCCTCCATGACGGGGAGGGACGCCTCGGCGCCAATGTCGCCGAGCCCCAGGACTGCCGTGCCGTCCGACACCACCGCCACGATCCCGGGGGCGGCCGTGTACTTGGCCTTCTCCGTGGGGTAGTCGGCGATGCGCGTGCATACCTCGGCGACCCCCGGAGAGTAGACCTTCGACAGTACGTCCACGCTGTCGATCGGGGCCTTGAGCTCGACCGAGATCTTCCCGCGGTCGTGCGCATCGAAGATCGGCTGCAGGGCAGGGTCCAACGGCGGCGGTTCGGGGTACTTCACTTCTCTCCTCTACGGCAGGACAAGTCAGAACTAGACAGTGGTAATCGGGTTGCGCCACGACGTGGGTGAGCCGCGCTGAGCGCTCCCGGAGGTTGTCCGAGCCAAGTGCGCTGCCCTATATCATCCCACAGCCCGCCGGCCGGTAGTTTTGAGGGCATGGACGTACGCGATCTGAAGTTCCCCGGAATCCTCGAGTTCGCCCCCAAGGTCTTCCCCGACGATCGAGGCATCTTCCTCGAGTGCTTTCGCGCCGAACCGCTCGAGGAGAAGCTCGGCCACCGCCTCAACCTGGTCCAGGCCAACCACTCCGTCTCGAAGAAGGGCACCGTCCGCGGCGTCCACTACGCACTGGTTCCGCCCGGGCAGGCCAAGTACGTCTACTGCCCGCAGGGCTCCTTCCTCGACATCGTGGTCGACATCCGCGAGGGCTCGCCCACCTTCGGTGTCGTGGACGTCGTCAAGCTCGATCAGCAGGACCATCGTGCGATCTACGTCTCCGAGGGAGTCGGGCACACCGTGGTGGCCCTCGAGGACGACTCGTCACTGATCTACCTGTGCTCGGCCGGCTACAACCCGCAGCTGGAGAAGGGCCTCAACCCGCTCGATCCCGAGCTGGGGCTGCCGGTCCCGAAAGACATCGATCTGCTGCTGTCCCCGAAGGACACCGCCGCGCCGACGCTCAGCGAGGCCCGGGAGCAGGGCCTGCTGCCTTCGTACGACGAGTGCGAGAAGTGGTACGAGAAACTGCGCAGCGAGCACGCTGCACGGTCGTGACCTGGCCGAGGAGGCACGGATGAAGCTGGTCACCTTTCAGGCTGCCGAGGGCGTCGCATCCGGCGTGCTGGACGCCGACTCCATCTATCCCCTGCCCGGCGGCGCGCGCCTGATCGACGTCATCGGGCGCGGCAATGCCGCCGTCCTGGAGCTGGGTAGCGCTGCGCTCGCTGACTCCTCACCGGTCGCGGCGTCGTCCGTGCGGATCCTGCCGCCGGTCGACCCGCCCCAGGTCCGCGATTCGATGTGCTTCCACGAGCACATCCGCAACGCCGGCGGTGATCTGCACGAGAGCCACCTCCAGTTCCCCACCTTCTACTTCTCCAACGCGGCCGGCGTCATCGGCCCGGCGGACGACGTGGCGATCACGCCGGGCTCGGAGCGCTTCGACTACGAGCTCGAGGTCGGTGTGGTGATCGGCGCCCCGGCCACCAACGTGGCCCCGGGGGACGCTCGGGCACACATCGCCGGCTACACGATCTACATCGACTGGAGCGCCCGCGATCTGCAGGCGAACGAGATGGCGCTGCGTCTCGGCCCGGCGAAGGGCAAGGACGGCGCGACCACCCTCGGGCCGGTCCTGGTCACTCCGGACGAGCTCGAGCCGTATGCCACGGGCAAGGGCTTCGATGCCCGCATGACCGTCTCGATCAACGGTGAGCCGTTCAGCGCCGGCAACTGGTCGACGATCAACTGGAGCTTCGACGACGTCATCGCCTACACCTCGCGCGGCACGACTCTGCGCACCGGAGACGTCATCGGCAGCGGCACGGTCGGGCTCGGCTGCCTACTGGAGCACTACCGGATCGACCGCGACGGCTTCCGGGGCTGGCTGAGGCCGGGCGATGTCGTCGGCTTCGAGGTCGAGCACATCGGAACCTTCCAGCAACGGCTCGTCGAAGGCATGCCGCGCCACCCGCTCTCCAGCGGGTACTAGCGCATCGCGGTGCGTCGGGCGCGGGTGATGACGTCCGCGGCGAGGTCGACGTCCGCGGCGGTGTTGTAGAGGTGAAAGGCCAGCCGGAGGCGGCCGGCGCGCATCGAGTAGCTCACTCCGGCGTCCGCGAGCGCTTCGGCCACGTTCTCGGGGGCATCGACGCTCACGATCGCTGATCCGCGTCCGGGAGTGCCGATGAGCTCGGAGAAGGCGTCGGCGAGCGCGACGTCGTGCCGCTGAATCTCGGGGATGCCGACCTCGAGCAGCAGGTCCAGCGCGGGGAGCTGCCCGACCCAGGACAGCCAGGCGGGTGAGAGGTCGAGGCCGCGGGCATCTCGCGCCAGCCGCAGCGGCGAGCCGTAGATGCTGTCCCATACGTCCTCGCCGCCGGCCCAGCTGGCGCTGTGCACGACCAGCCGTTCTCGCAGGCCCGGCGTGATCGTGAGGTAGGCCCCGCCGCGGGGGGCCATCAGCCACTTGTACGCCGAGCAGACGGTCACGTCGAATCGAGACACATCGATCGGAAGCCACCCAGCCGCCTGCGTGATATCGACAATGCTCAATGCTCCGTGGGAGCGACAGGCGGCGACGAGCGCGTCGACGTCGAGCACCGCGCCATCGGCGGACTGCACCGCAGAGCACACGACGGCGGTGGTGGACGCCGTCACCCGCGCCGCCAGCTCACCTATTGGCGCCTCGCGCACCCGAACGCCGCGCGTCTGCTGGGCGAGGAAGGGAAACATCACGCTCGTGAAGTCGTCGGCGGCCAGCAGCACCTCGGAGCCCTCCGGCAGGTTGGCGGCGATCAGCCCGAGCAGCTGACTGGCCTGGCTGCCCAGGGCGACCTGGTCCGCGGGGGCTCCCACGAGCCGCGCGTAGCGGGCGCGGCAGGCAGCGATGACGCCGTCGAAGTCGTTGGCGTGCAATTCGCCGTGGCACCAGGCCTCGACATTGTCCTGGACCGCCCGGACGGCTCCGATCGGCGGCAGCCCGATAGACGCGGTATTGAGGTAGATCCCGGACGGGCTGAACTGCTGCCGGGCATCGGCGATGTCCATCGAGCCAGGCTAACGCCTCACTGCCGCCGACGCCGGTACTCTCCGAGCCGCGCGCGGACTTCTGGCGCTGCCCTCTCCAACGACCCGCTGTCGAACGGCGGCTGTGGGTCGTACTCGATGAACAGCTGCGCCGCCTTCGCTGCCGTGTCGTCGTAGAGTTCAGCGACGAGCTGCAGCGCCATGTCGATGCCGGCAGAGACACCCGCGGCGGTGATGATCCGCTGGTCGGCATGCGTGACCACTCGCTGCTCGACTGGCTGTGCCCCGTACTCGCGGAGGATCTCTCGTGCCGCCCAGTGGGTCGTGGCGGTGAGCCCGTCGAGCAGGCCAGCCGCAGCCAGCACCAGGGCGCCGGTGCACACAGACGTGGTGTAACGCGAGGTGTGATGGGCCTGCGCCAGCCAGTTCAGCAGCGCCGGGTCGCGCATGGCTGCCCGGCTTCCGATCCCACCAGGCACGAGAACGACCTCTGGTGCCGGGATCTCGGCGAGCGCGACATCGGCCATCACGCCGAGCATGCCGTTGTCGGTCCGCAGCTCACCCGGCTCGCTGGCGCAGAACACCACCTCGAGATCCGGCACCCGTTGCAGTACCTCGTAGGGGCAGCGTCAACACGCGCTTGCTCCACGTACGCTGCGGGCGTCACTCCCGCCTCGACGACGAACTGCCGGCTGACCGACCGCGCACTCATCGCTGCGCGCTCCGCCAGCGCCGCCAGCCGGTGGTCTGCCTCAGGCTCGGCGTCGATCGAGTCCTGCAGAGCGCGGATGCGCGGCGACTCGGCGCGAGGCCCCAGGTCGGCGCCGCGAACTGGCTCTGGCCGCCGGGACGATGCAAGAACATCACGAGCGTCCTGGCCACCGCTACCGCGACCATCGCGTCGTGATCTGCGGCAACCATGGCGAGTGCCATGTCGATGCCTGCGGTCACGCCCGCGCTCGCACCAGTTGATCGAGCCGGCCACCGGCTTCGCTGTCGCGTGCGCCGCGCCCTCCCGCAACCACAAGAGTGTCCACCGGGTCGCGGGTGACCCGCACGGTTCCCAGGGCGAGACCGTGATCCGAGCGAACCTGCCCACCCTGTACAGACACCACGCTGACCGCGTAGCGACGTGCCCGCGACGCCTGCTCGTCGAGGACATCGTTCGCGGTGGCGAACACCTCGAAAGGTCCGACCACATCGAGCATCTGGCAGTCATCGAAGGCGACTATCTCGACAACGCGTTCCGGCATCCCTCCATGTTGCAGGCCACCGCCGCTGGCGAGCAGGACACGCTACCCACGGTTCGCGCCAGGCCGCCCGCTGCGGCACAGCTTTGGGCGCGGCCACAGCCGCGCCGCTACCTTACCCAGCGGATGGGCCAGACCGAACTTCTCACTCGCGTCGCTGGCGGACGGGTTGTCGCCGGCGACCCAGAGTCCCCCCGGCCGAGCCTCTTGCACTCGCTTGACCATCACGCGCCCCGGTCGCGCGTCGAAGTGCACGAGCGCGAGCTGGCCCCGACGGTATGCCATCGGGTCACGCCGAGCACGAACGACGAGCAGATCCCCCGCACGCAGCGTCGGGAGCATGGACGCGCCGGCGACGTCCGCGATGAACCACCCCCGCGGCGGGGCGCCGTACACCTCATCGGTCACATGGACACCCTATGCGCCGGGACTGCACAGTTGCGTGGCGATCGGCGGTAGGGTCGAGGTATCTGACAGCTCACCGGCTTCCCCAGCCGGACCAGAGGAGGAGTTACCCCATGCGTTTCTTCCGTCCCGTCGTCACCGCACACGCGCACTGTGACCTGCCGTGTGGCGTCTACGACCCTGCTCAGGCCCGCATCGAGGCCGAGTCGGTTCTGGCGATCCAGAAGAAGTACCAGGAGAACGATGATGTCGAGTTCCGCACTCGGGCGCTGATCATCAAGGAGCAGCGCGCCGAGCTGGTCAAGCACCACCTGTGGGTGCTGTGGACCGACTACTTCAAGCCCGAGCACGTCGAGAAGCACCCGGAGCTGCACGAGCTCGTCTGGAAGGCCACCAAGGCCGCGGGCGCCGGCGGCGCCAAGGGCTCGATGGATCCCACGAAGGGCCAGGAGCTGCTCGACTTGATCGACAAGATCGCCGAGATCTTCGCCGCGACGAAGAAGGGCTAAGACCCCGCTGGCCCGCGGGCCAGCAGTTGACCGGAAGGGGCGCCGGCCTCACGCGAGACCGGCGCCCCTCTCGTCGTCCGCGCCGGTCACGGCGCCGGGCATCCGCCTGGACGACCGCGAGAGCGCAGCGGCGATAGGCTGGAACGGTGAAGATCGACAAGGACGCCGCCCCGTTCACCGCCCTCGCGGCGTTGGCTCCACTCGGTGCCGCGCTCGCCGGCAGAGGGCGCCTCGCCGGTGCGCTGAGCGCGCTGCCGATGGCAGTCACCGCCTTCTTTCGGGATCCCGCCCGCTTTCCCGACCAGGGGCAGGAGGTCGACCCGAGCATCGTGCTCGCCCCTGCCGACGGCAAGGTGATGCACGCCGGGCCGGCGCAGCCGGGCGTCGCTCCCCCCGGTGATTGGCACCAGATCAGCATCTTCCTGTCGCTGCTCGACGTACACATCAACCGCGCGCCGTACGGCGGCGTCGTCACCCAGGTCACCTATCGCCCCGGCCGCTTCCTCGCAGCGTTCAAGGCCGAGAGCGCCACCGAGAACGAGTGCACCGAGATCACCGTCGAGCGAGAGGTCGACGGCGAGCACCGAGTCGTCGTGTTCCGCCAGATCGTGGGTCTGCTGGCGCGCCGCGTGGTCACTCGCGTGGCTCCCGGTGACCGGATCAGCACCGGCCAGCGCATCGGGTTGATGAAGTTCGGCTCGCGGATGGACGTCTTCCTGCCTCCGGAGGTCCCGCTCCTGGTCCGCGAGGGCGACCGGGTGATCGCCGGCGAGTCCACGCTCGCACGGTGGCCGATCACGGCAGGTGCCCGCGGCTGATGGCCTATTCCGATCCGCACGGTCCAGCAACAGGCCGCATGCGCGAGGCACTCAGGCGGCGTCGCCGCGGATTCCGGCTCGTCTCCCAGACGGGTGCGCGCGTCGTCCCGCCCGGTCGTCTCCAGGGGCCGGCGCGCTGGCAGGCGATGCTGCCGAGCCTGTTCACGCTCGCGAACATGCTGTGCGGCTTCGCCTCGGTGTTCGCCTCCTTCGACGGCCGCTATCAGGCCGCCGCGGTGCTGATCGGCGTCGCGATCGTCCTCGACATCCTGGACGGAGCGGTGGCGCGCGCCGTCGGAGCCATCACGCCGTTCGGGCTGCAGTTCGACTCGCTGGCCGACCTCATCTCGTTCGGCATTGGCCCAGCAGTGCTGCTGCACACTTGGGGATTCAACGGTCAGGGGACCCTGGCCTGGGTGGTGCCGCTGCTGTGGCTGGCCTGTGCTGCCTTCCGGCTCGCGCGCTTCAACGTGACGATCGACCCGCTCGCGGACAAACGCTATTTCATCGGCCTGGCCAGCCCCGCGGCTGCCGGCGTCGCCCTCGCGACGGTCTCCCTGTTCGCCCCGCCGTTCGACGGATGGCGGATGCTGATCCCGCTGGGCACCGGTGTCTTGGCCGCCTTGCTGATGAGCAGCTCGTACCGATTCATGAGCTTCCGGATGCTCATCTCCCCCGCCGGCGTGTGGGTGCCGGTCTCGCTCGGCATGTTCCTGCTCGCGGTCGTCGGGTTCGCGACGGTGCCGGCCATCACCGGTGCCATCATCGCCTACGGATATGTCCTCGTATGCCCGCTGGGTGCGCTCACGGCGCCGGTCCGCAGACAGCTGTTCGGCCCCGGGTCGGTGGCCCCGCCACGACGCAAGCTGCCGTCCGTGCTGTTCCCGGAAGAGGACGCCGACGACGGGTACGACGACGAGGAGGAGACGCAGTCCGCGGCGCTGATCGGGGATGACGAGCCGGCGGACGTCGACCTCCGAGCGGCCCAGGATCAGACGTCGCGGCCGTAGCCCTCGCGCACCGGTGCGGAGAACAGCAGCGCCAGGAGGCTCACGGCGAGCACCAGCATCGGTACCCCGATCGCGGTGTTTCCGAGCTTGAAGGCGATCGACCACCCCACGGGGACGAAGATCAGCTGCAGCACGATCACCGGCACCCGCGGCCACACCTCCACCTGCCACAGCGCCACCGCCATCCGCAGTAGCAGCAGTCCACCGAGCGCCGCGAAGACGGCCCCCATCAGCGAGGCGGTCTCGTCGGTGGGGCTGCCGGTCAGCGAGAGATAGCCCCACGTCACGGCGTACCCGAGCGCGATCAGCCCCTCGAGCGCCACGAGCCCCGCCGCGATCGCCAGCGGCGTGCTGCGGTGCTCCCCGGCCGCGTAGGTGTACTTGCGGGGCGCCTCGGGGGCGTGATCGTCGTCATCTACTGAATCTGCGGGCACGAGAGCCAGGGTACCCAGCGGTAGGCTTGCTCATCATGCGCGCTCTATTGGTCACCAACCCGACGGCCACGGCAACCACTCCCCGGGTTCGGGACGTGATCATCGGAGCGCTTGCCTCGCACGTTCACGTCGAGGTCGCGCACACCGACCACCGCGGGCACGCGATCGAACTCGGCGCGCGCGCCGCCGACGACCGGTACGACCTGATCATCGCCCTCGGGGGCGACGGGACCGTGAACGAGGTGGTCAACGGCCTGCTCTCCCGGGGGCCACGGCCCGGTCTCCCCGCACTCGCCGTCCTCCCCGGAGGCTCGGCCAATGTCTTCGCCCGCACGCTCGGACTCTCGAACGACCCCGTGGAGGCGACCGGCCAGCTGCTGGAGGCGCTGGAGCGGCGCCGCACCCGGATGATCGGCCTGGGGCGAATGGACAGTCGCTGGTTCGTGTTCACCGCAGGCGTCGGATTCGACGCTGCGGTGGTGCACGGCGTGGAGCTGCGCCGCGGTAACGGCCGCAAGGCCAGCCCGTTCCTGTACGCCAGCACCGCCGTCCGCGACTTCTTCGTAGGCGAACAGCGCGAGCGCACCCGGCTGAGCATCCAGGCGCCGGGGCGCGACCCGATCGACGATGCGTTCCTGTGTATCGTGACCAACACCACGCCGTGGACCTACTACAAGCAGACCGCGGTACATCTGACCCCGCAGGCGTCGTACGAGGGCGGGGTCGACCTGTTCGCCCTGGGCCGGACCAACGCCCTCACCGTGGGGCGTCTGCTGTGGCAGGTCACGCGGAAGAACCCGCGTCCTCGGTGCCGACGGCTGCGCGTCGAGCATGATCTTCAGCAGCTGCGCGTCCGCGCCGAGAGCCCGGTTCCGGTCCAGGTGGACGGCGACTATGCCGGGGACTACACCGACATCGCGATCCGCAGCGTGCCGCAGGCGCTGCGAGTGCTCTGCTGAGCCAGAGGTTCCCAGATCGCAGGGGCGAAACCCCGCAGCAGGCGTGTCAAGCGCGCCCCGAGAGGTTTTATCTCACAGCAAGGCAATGACGAAATGTGTCGATAACGACTAGCACATGCGCCACTGCCGGGCCAGAATAGTGTGTACGCATTCTGGTTGAGACACCGACCCCCCACTTCATCGCGTAGGGATTCACGGTGCACTCATAGCCGCACCACAAGGAGTGAATATGGATTGGCGTCACCGCGCTATCTGCCGCGACGAGGATCCGGAGCTGTTCTTCCCCGTTGGGAACACCGGCCCGGCGCTGCGGCAGATCGAAGACGCCAAGAGCGTATGCCGACGGTGCCCGGTCACCGAGCAGTGCCTCTCGTGGGCGTTGACCACCGGCCAGGACTCCGGCGTCTGGGGCGGTCTCAGCGAGGACGAGCGCCGCACCCTCAAGCGTCGACAGGCCCGCGCCGCTCGCTCCGCCTAGCCCATCCACCTGCGGTAGGTTGCGACTCGCTATTCCCACCTGAGGTTCACCGGCGTACGAGCGGGATTTCCACGACGGCTCGGGTCCCACGCGCTGCCTCCCCGCGCGTGATCTCGATCGAGCCACGCAGCTCGCTCTCCACGAGGGTCTGCACGATCTGCAGGCCCAGGCGGCCCGCCCCGTCCAGCGCGAACCCGTCGGGCAGGCCCACCCCGTCGTCTACGACCTCGACCCTTATCGCCCCGGGACGCCGGGCCGCCGAGACCCGAGCGATTCCCGACTCCTGCGGGCGGTAGGCGTGCTCGACGGCGTTCTGCAGCAGCTCCACCACGACCAGCACCAGCGGTGTGGCGACCTCCGCCGGCAGCATGCCGCAGCTGCTGTCGCGCTCGATCCTGATCGTCGACTCCGCTGCGGCCACCTCTGTGACCATCGGGATGAGCCGATCCACGATCTCGTCGAAGTCGACCGTTTCATCCAACGACATCGATAGCGTCTCGTGCACCAGCGCGATCGAGCTCACCCGCCGGACCGACTCGGTGAGCGCTGCGCGCACCGCTGGTTCGTCGACCCGGCGTGCCTGCAGCCGCAGCAGCGCCGCCACGGTCTGCAGATTGTTCTTGACCCGGTGATGGATCTCCCGAATGGTGGCGTCCTTGCTCAGCAGCTGGCGGTCCCGGCGCCGGACGTCGGTGACATCGCGCACCAGCACCAAGGCTCCGGCGTCGCCTGCCTCGTGCTCGAGCGGCAGCGCCCGGAAGAGCACGGTGGCCCCGTGCGCGTCGACCTCCAGCCGGGTGGGGCTGCCGCCGCCCAGAGCCGTGGTGACTCGCGCGATCAGCTCGTCGGCATAGAACCGGTCGCTGACCACCTCGCGGGTCACTGCGGCCAGATCGGCGTGCACGAGATCGCTCGCCCAGCCCATGCGGCGGTACGCCGACGTGGCGTTAGGGCTCGCGTAGCGCACGCTGCCGTCGTCCTCCAGCAGCACCAGACCGTCCCCGGCCCGCGGCCCGGTCATCAGCTCGGCACTCGCCCCCGCGGGTGGGAACAGCGCGCGCTCGACCATGCCGAGCAGTGCAGTCGCTGCCTCCGTGTAGGCCAGCTCCAGTGTGGACGGCGAGGCCGGGGGCTGGACATGCCGCCGCCGCGAGATGATCCCGATCACCGGGCCGTCGGGCGTACGGCGCACCAGAAAGCGCCCGGGAGCGGACGGATCATCGAGGATCGCGGCGTGCTCGACGTCCGCAGTGGCCTCGATCAGGTCGTGTTGGTACGCCGTCGGCCCGGTCGTAGGACGAACCTGCGCGACGCACAGCTGCCGACCGTCAGTCGTCGGCACCCACAGCAGCAGATCAGCGAAGGAAAGGTCTGCCAGCAACTGCCATTCACCGACCAGCGCCTGCAGATGCTCGGCGTCCTCGTGCGTGAGCGCCGTCCGCGCCCCGAGCAGACCGTCCAGTGGACTCACGTGGCCGCGCTACTCGATGACCGCGATGAGGTCGCCTCCCTGGATCACGTCGCCCTCGGCCACCGCGATCTCGCGGACGGTGCCGGCGGTCTCGGCGATGACGGGAATCTCCATCTTCATCGACTCGAGGGTGACCAGCTCATCGCCCTCGGCGACGGCATCGCCCGCCGTGACGAGCACCTTGAACACGCTGGCAACCATCTCCGCGCGGACCTCTTCGGCCATCGACTTCCTCACTTCGTCCCGGGACTCGACGTGCTCACTCTACTCGTGTGCGAGAATGGTTCGTCCTGCAACGATGGGAGTGCACATGAGCAAGCGAGGCCGCAAGCGTCGCAGCCGCAAGAAGAACAACGCCAACCACGGCAAGCGCCCCAACGCGTAGCCGTCGGCGGCCCGAGGCCGCGAGAGCTTCAGGGCCCGAGACCGCCGTGGTCTCGGGCCCTTCTCCGTTCGGGCGGGGCGCTACGCCCGCGGCAGCTCGAATCGGTCGGCCAGCAGTTCGAACGAACGCAACCGGTGCTCCTGCTCACCAAGAGGACTGATGACCACGAGCTCGTCCACCTGGCAATCGCTCGCCAGTTCGGTCAGCCGCTCGTGCACCGCGTCCGCGGTGCCGGCGAAGACGAGCTTCTCGTTCGAGGGCTTTCGGGCGGCGAACTGCTCGGTGCGGGTGTAATCCAGGGCCTCCTGCAGGCCCGCGCGAGCGCCCCGCTCGCCACGGCCGAGCTTGTCCTTGAACAGCATCCATGTCGCGAGCGCCGCGTCGGCCAGATCCGGCTCGTCGGTCGCGAACGCCAGTGCCGAGACGATCGAGTACGGCGCGTTCAAGTACGGCGAGGGCTCGAAGCGTTCCCGATACCCGCGCAGCAGCGGTACGGCGTACTGCGGGGTCATGTGGTGTGCGAAGACCGCGACGAGCCCGTTGACGGCCGCGAAGGTGGGCCCGAAGTCGCTCGAGCCGAGCATGAACACCTCTGGCGCGTGCTCGGGCACGGGTGCGGCGACGACCTGTCGATAAGGATGGGTCTCGGGGAAGGCATCGTGCAGGAAGGCGAGCAGCTCGGCGCACTGCTGTGGGAAGTCATCGTGGGACTGGCCGTTTCGCAGGGCGTGCGCGGTCAACCCGTCGGTGCCCGGAGCCCTCCCGAGACCGAGGTCGACCCGCCCGGGGTACATCGTCTCCAAGGTGCGGAACACCTCGGCGACCTTCAAGGGCGCCCAGTTGGGCAGCATGATTCCAGCGGCCCCGACGCGGATCTGCTCGGTCTGCTCCAGCAGCCGGGTGATCATCACCTCCTGCGAGGTGAACGCCAAGCCGAGATGGTTGTGATGCTCAGGAACCCAGTACCTGCGATAGCCCAGCCGGTCCGCGGCCCGGGCCACCTCGAGGCTCGCCTCGATAGTCTCGCGCGCGCTGGCCTGCCCGGTAATCGCGACGAAGTCGAGGATGCCGACCGGAAGGCTCACTGCTGCGAGTCCGGCGACTGCAGCTTGATGACGGTCTGCCGGGACCGGATGATGCTCACGCCGTCCGCGATGACCGTCTCGCTCATCTGCACCGTCAGCGCCCGGATGCGCTGCTGCACACCGGTTCGCAGGCTCTCGGGGGCGAGCTCGGTGCCGCAGCAGCGGCGCACGAGCGCCTTGACGTTGCGCTCGATGCTATACGCGCGGCGGCACGGTTCGCACTCCTCGGCGTGCTTGGCCAAGGCCCTGCGATGGGCGTCGTCGCAGGTCTCGTCATCGATGCGATAGGTGTCGATGAGGAAGCGCCCGCACGGCAGCTCATGCTCTCCCCCGCACGGGCACACGTCGAACTCGGCGTTCATTGCTTCACCGTTTCCTTCTCGGCCGACAGGATTCCGCGCTCTCGCGCGTAGTCGGCAAGCTGGACCTGCAGCTGCTTGCGGCCGCGATGCAGCCGCGACATCACCGTGCCGATGGGGGTGCCCATCATCTCGGCGATCTCCTTGTAGGCGAAGCCCTCGACATCGGCGAGGTAAACCGCGATGCGGAAGTCCTCGGGCAGCGCGGCCAGCGCCTCCTTGATGTCGTTGTCGGGCAGCGCATCGAGCGCCTCCATCTCCGCCGACCGGAGGCCGGTGGAGGTGTGCTGCTCCGCCGCGTACAGCTGCCAGTCCTCGATGCCCTCGCTGGAGGCCTCCTGAGGACGACGTTGCTGCTTGCGGTAGTTGTTGATGAAGTTGTTGGTCAGGATGCGGTACATCCAGGCCCGCAGGTTGGTCCCCGGCTTGAACTGGTGGAAGGACGAGAAGGCCTTCACGTAGGTGTCCTGGACCAGATCCTCGGCATCGGCAGGATTGCGCGTCATACGCAGTGCCGCTCCGTAGAGCTGGTCGAGCAGCGGCATCGCGTTGGCCTCGAACCGCGCGGCCCGCTCGTCCGGGGTCTCGGCGGCAAGATCGACGTCCGCGTCGCCTGCGTCCGAAGCCTGCCCGTCCTCGTCGACAGGGAGGTCACCGGGATCCACCGGGTCGAGATCCACTGGGGGATTCTCCTGGGTCATATGGTCCTTCTCCGCTTGTCGGTCACGTGGCGCATGCACGCTCGACAATACGCGGGGGCGTTCCATGGTGCTGGCAGTCACGCCTCTGGAACGCCGTACGCCGATCCGCTATTCCGGTGGGACTACCGCGGTCACGGCGCGGTCGTCCGAGGAGCTCAGAACAGCACCGCGTCCGGCTCGATCGGGGTGATGAGGTCGGGTCCGTTGTTGGCGACCTTGCCAACCTCCGCGCCAACAGGCCGCAGCTCCAGCGAGTCCGCGCGGGTGAGGTCTGGATGCTCCAGCAGCGCCGCGACCTCGGGCTCAGACGGGTCCAGCCACTGCGTCCAGGCATTGGGGGGCAGCAGGAACGGCATCCGGTCGTGGATCTCCTCGAGATGGCCGGCGGCGTCGGTCGTGATGATCGTGAACGTGCTCAGCACGTCCTCGCCCTCACCCCAGAGCTCCCACAGGCCGGCGAAGGCCAGTGACGAGCCGTCAGGCGAGGTCATGTAGTAGGGCTGCTTCTTGCCGTCGTCGAGCTTCTTCCACTCGTAGTAGCCGTCAGCGGGAACGATGCAGCGTCGCTTCTTCAGCGCCGTCCGAAATGCCGGCTTGCTCGCGACGGACTCGGCCCGGGCGTTGAACATGCGTCCACCGATCTTGGGATCCTTGGCCCAGAACGGAACCAGCCCCCATTTCATCTCGACCAGCTCCCGGGCCTGCCCCGATGCGGGCTCGGAGCGCTTGGCACGGACGACGGGCACGGAGCGGGTCGGCGCGACGTTGTAGTCGGGCTTGCGGTCGGCGGAGACGTGATCGGCGGCCTGGAACTCCTCGGCGATCTCCACCGGGTTCTTCTTCGACGTATAGCGTCCGCACATAGGGCCAGCCTACGTCGTGACAGACTTGGCGCATGAGTTCTCAGGCCATTCCGTGGACGCTGCCCTGGACGGGCTCGGCCGTCGAGGGGACCGTGCCGGTCGCGGGGTCGAAGTCGCTCATGGCACGCTCCCTCGTGCTGTCCGCGATCGCCGATGGGCAGTCGGCGATCGCCAACCCCCTGCGTAGCCGGGACTCGCTGTTGATGGCCGACGCTCTCGTCGGCCTCGGCGCCACCGTCGAGCCCGCCGACGACGCCTGGACGATCACCCCTGGGCAGGCGGACGGGCCGGTGAAGGTCGACTGTGGGCTGTCCGGCACGGTGATGCGGTTCGTTCCTTCGCTGGCCGCGTTGCGTGATGGCCCCACGCACTTCGACGGCGATCCCCACGCACGGACTCGCCCGATGGGGCCGCTCATCGACGGGCTGCGTCAGGCGGGAGCGACGATCGAGGACGGCGGTCGAGGGCTGCTGCCCCTCAAGGTGATCGGGAATGGGCGAGTGCGTGGTGGGGCGGCGACGGTCGACGCTTCCGGGTCGTCGCAGTTCATCTCGGGACTCCTGCTGAGCGCGGCCCGCTTCGAACAGGGCCTGCACATCACGCCGTCCGGGGCGGTTCCGAACCGGGGGCACATCCGGATGACCCTCGGCGCGCTGCGGGAGCGCGGCGTGGACGCCGAGGAGCTCCCCGACGGAGCGTGGCGGGTTCTCGCCGGACCGGTGCAGGCTCGCGACGTGACGATCGAGCCGGACGCCAGCAACTCGGCACCCTTCCTGTGCGCGGCGGCCGCGACCGGTGGGACCGTGACGATCCCGCACTGGCCGCTGGACACCGCTCAGCCGATCCGGACGCTGCTGGAGGTGCTCGAGGAGTACGGCGCCAACACCCGCTTCGACGAGAGCGGCATCACCGTCACCGGCGGCGAACGGCGCGGTATCGACGTAGACCTCGCCGACGTCGGCGACATGACCCCGGTCGTGGCCGCGATGTGCCTGGCGGCCGACTCCCCCAGCCGGATCCGCGGTGTGGCATACATTCGCGGCCACGAGACGGATCGGCTGCGGGCGTTGGCGGTCGAGCTGAGCAAGCTGGGCGCAGACGTCTCCGAGACCGAGGACGGCCTATCCATCATCCCGCATCCCTTGCACAAAGCGAATCTGGCATCGTACGCCGACCACCGAATGGTGCACGCCGCCGCCGTGGCTGGCTTGCTGGTCGAAGGCGTTCACATCGACGACGTCGCGACGACGGCCAAGGCGATGCCGCAGTTCGCCGCCCTGTGGAGTGAGCTGCTCACCGGCGACCCGACGGGTGCGCCCGAGGTATCGGAGACGGCGCGCTGAGCAGACGAAGCCTGTCGGACTACGACGAGACGGATGCCCGCGTGCGGCCGAGCCGCCGCGGATCCCGGCCTCGCACCAAGACCCGTCCCAAGCACGAGGGCGCAGAGCCGGCGTTCGTCATCGCGGTCGACCGCGGCCGCTACACCTGCCTGGTTCGTCCGGGACTCGCCGACGAACGCCGGATCCTCGCCATGCGGGCGAAGGAGCTCGGCCGCAAATCGATAGTCGTCGGTGACTCGGTGCGGGTAGTGGGGGACGTCAGCGGCCGGGAAGGGTCGCTCGCGCGCATCGTCGGCATCAACGACCGCACGAGTGAGCTGCGCCGTTCGGCCGATGACGTCGACTCCTTCGAACGGGTCATCGTCGCGAACGCAGACAACCTCGTGATCGTCTGCGCCGCAGCCAATCCGGAGCCACGCACGGGCTTCGTGGACCGGGCGCTCGTTGCGGCGTACGCCGGCGGGCTCACGCCGATCCTGCTGATGACGAAGATCGACCTGGCCGATCCGGAACCCTTTGCGCGGCAGTACCGCGGCCTCGGCGTCGAGCTGCTGCTTCGGCGACAGGACGCCGATGCCGAGCAGATCGCCGACCGGCTGCGCGGCGCAGTGTCGGTGCTGTTCGGGCATTCCGGCGTCGGCAAGTCGACGTTGGTCAACGCCCTGGTCCCGGACGCGGACCGCGCAACCGGCGACGTGGCCGGGCTCACCGGCAAGGGGCGCCACACGTCGTCCTCGGCCGTGGCGCTCGAGCTGCCCGGCGGCGGGTTCGTCATCGACACTCCTGGGGTGCGATCGCTCGGCCTCGGGCACGTCGAGCCGCAGGCGGTCGTGGCTGCCTTCCCCGATCTCGTCGAGGGCGCCGAGCACTGCCCCAGCGGATGCCAGCACCTCGCCGGGGAGCCGGACTGCGCGCTCGACCAGTGGGTGGCCGACGGGCACAGCACCCCTGAGCGGCTGGCCAGCCTACGACGGCTGCTCGCCTCGCGTCGCGGACAGCACGACGACACGGCCGACGCTGGATAGGGTGGGCGCATGAGCGCCGAGTACACAGAGGACGTGCGTCTCGCCCACGTCATCGCCGATCAGGTCGATGCCCTCACGATGGCCAGGTTCCGGTCGATGGACTTCACCGTCGAGTCCAAGCCCGACCTCACCCCGGTGACGGACGTCGACCGTGGCGCGGAGGAGCTGGTGCGTGCCCTGTTGGGCCGGCACCGCGGACGAGACGCGATCCTCGGCGAGGAGGGCGGGCAGACCGGGCACTCGTCGCGCAAGTGGGTGGTCGACCCGATCGATGGCACCAAGAACTTCGTGCGCGGCGTGCCGGTGTGGGCCACGCTGATCGCGTTGATGGACGGCGATCAGGTCGTCACCGGTGTCGTATCGGCCCCTGCGCTCCAGCGTCGCTGGTGGGCCTCCAAGGGCGGCGGCGCCTGGACCGGTAGGAGCCTCTCCCAGGGTCGCCGCATCTCGGTCTCGAAGGTCGACCGCGTTGAGGACGCGAGCCTGTCCTACTCGAGCCTCAACGGATGGGCCGATCGCGGCCAGTTCGAGCAGTTCCTTCGCCTGATGGTCAGCTGCTGGCGCACCCGCGCGTACGGCGACTTCTGGTCGTACATGCTGCTGGCCGAGGGCGCGGTCGACATAGCGGCCGAGCCGGAGCTCGAGACCTGGGACCTTGCAGCGCTGATCCCGATCGTCACCGAGGCGGGGGGACGGTTCACCGGCATCGAGGGTGGTGACCCACTCACCGAGAAATGCGCGGTGGCCAGCAACGGGCTGCTGCACGAGGAGGTGCTCGCCGCGCTGCGGCCATCATCAGGCTGCTGACCGTCGGCCTGCGCACGGGCATCGGGCCGTTCTTGGGGCCGGTGGCCGAGGACCTGGATCTGAGCCGCACCACGCTCGCGACGATCGTCGCGCTCGGGAGGCCGGTCTACGGGACGATAGGCCCAAGCCTAGAACACCTGTTCGAACCCGTGGTATCGTCGCCGCATGCTGCTGCAAGGTTCACTGCTCGACCTCGATGAGGATCTGCACTTCGGTCCGCTGTCCGGGGTTCGGCGTACCGTCCTGGCACACCAGGCCTGGGTTGACCACCTGGCGGGCTGGGCCTCTGGAACCACCGACCTGTTCGAGCAGCTGCTCGAGACCGTCGACTGGCGAGCCGACAAGCGGGTGATGTACGACCGGGTCATCGAGGTTCCGCGCCTGACCCGCTTCTACCGCGAGGGTGAGCCGCTCCCGCACCACGCGCTCGAGGAGGCCCGCGAGCTGCTGAGCGATCACTACCGGCACGAGCTGGGCGAGCGGTTCGTGTCGGCTGGCATGTGCCTATACCGGGACGCGCGCGACTCGGTCGCCTGGCACGGCGACCGGGAGGGCCGGGCGGCGACCGGTGACACCATGGTCGCCATCCTCTCCCTCGGCACCCCGCGCACTCTCGCGCTACGAGAACGCCTTGGCGGGCCCACGCGGCACCGGTTCCGTCTCGGGCACGGCGATCTGGTGGTGATGGGCGGGTCCTGCCAGCGCACCTGGGACCACGCCGTCCCCAAGGCCAGCGGCAGCCTGGGGCCACGGATCTCGGTGCAGTTCCGCACCCGCGGCGTCCGATAGCGGCCGGCTACCCGGACAGCAGCCGGCCGTACCGCGCCAGGTCGACGTTGCCGCCCGAGACGATCACGCCTACCCGTTTGCCCCGCACGTCGACCAAGCCGTCGCGCACGGCAGCCGCGGCGAGCGCACCGGTCGGCTCGACGACCACCTTGAGCGTCTCGAAGAACCAGCGCATCGCCTGCACCAGCGAGGCGTCGGGCACCGTGAGGATCTCGGCGACATACCGCCGGAGGATCGGGAAGGTGTACTGGCCGAGGAACTGGGTCTGGGCGCCGTCCGCGATCGTCTGCGGCGTGTCAATGCGCACGATCTGTCCGGCAGCCAGGCTGCGTCGCCCGTCGTCGCCCGCCTCCGGCTCGACCCCGAGCACCTGAGCCTCCGGACAGAGTGCGGCCGCGGCGACGGCCGTACCGGACAGCAGTCCGCCGCCACCCAGCGGCGCGATCACGACATCGAGCGTGCCGACCTGCTCGATGAGCTCCTTGGCCACGGTCCCCTGCCCCGCGATGACATCAGGGTGGTCGTACGGCGGGATCGTCACCCCGCCCTCACGCTCCGCGATCCCCCGGGCGATCTCGATCCGGTCCTCGCGGTATCGGTCGTACTCGACTACCCGAGCGCCGTAGCGCTCGGTTGCCGCTCTCTTGATAGGCGGTGCATCGTGGGGCATGACGATGGTGGATCGCGCCCCCTGCAGGGTCGCGGCCATCGCGACCGCCTGAGCGTGGTTACCGGAGGAATAGGCGATCACGCCGGCGGCCCGCTCCTGAGGTGTCAACGCGGCGATCGCGTTGTATGCGCCACGGAGCTTGAAGGCGCCTACACGTTGAAGGTTCTCGCATTTGAAGTGGATGCGCGCGTCCAGCGCGTCGTTCAGCTCTGCAGACGTGAGCACCGGCGTGCGGCGTACCGCCTCGTCGATCCGATACGACGCAGCGAGGACGTCGTCATACGTGATCGGCAGCTGCTGCATCTCGTCCCCTTCGTCGGATCCCTAGTATGACGGCGATCAGGCTCACTGTCGCGATCGATGCGAGGACGACCCAGAACTGCCAGGAGGTGACGTCCGCACCGTAGGCGCCCACTGCGACGTACGCTCCAGTCCCGGGGGTGCAGCCGATCGCGGTGGCCAGCGCGAAGACCGGGTACCGGATCGCCGTCACCCCAAAGGCGTAGTTCAGGAGGGTGAACGGTAGTACGGGCATGATCCGCACCGCGAGCACGGCGAGGAAGCTACGGCGCACCGCGTCGTCCACCTGCTTCATGTGCGGGCCGGCCAACGTGCGCAGAGAGCTCCCGACGACATGCCGGCCCAGGACGAACGAGAAGGTGGCGCCGAGGACCACCGCGGCCACGCAGATCGCCAGCCCGACACCGATCCCCCAGAGGGCTCCCCCGGCAACCGACAGCACGCTCTTCGGAAAGGGTGTCACAGTGAGCGCCGCGAACCCCACGACGAAGACCACGGGTGCGATCGGGCCGCGCGCCCGCACCCAGTCACGCGCCTCGGCCACGGTAGGGACGCCGATCAGCAGCAGCACGAGCCCGGCGATAGCGAAGGTGACGGCGAAGGCAGCCAGCCGGATCCAGGAGCCGCGAGGGACGTCGCGGACGCGCTCGCGAATGCCCACACCCTTAGCCGACCGCCTCGCGGGCGATGTGCTGCCCGATCTCGAGTGCGGCCGTCGCCGCCGGGGAAGGCGCGTTGAGCACGTGCAGGTTGCGGCCCTGACGCTCGATGAGGAAGTCGTCGTAGATCGCGCCGTCGCGGGTGAGCAGCTGAGCGCGCACGCCGGCTGGAGACGGCACGATGTCGCTCTCGCGCACGGCGGGAACCAGCTCGGCGAGAGACCGGGCGAATCGCTTGCGCGACAGCGAACGCCTCACCTCCATCGCGCCGACGCCGAGGTTCTTGCGCGCCATCCGCCAGAAGCCTGGGAATCGGACGGCATCCCACACCTCGCCTGGACGGACAGAGCGCCAGTCGTAGCCCTCCCTCGCGAGCGCGAGGACCGCGTTCGGTCCGGCGTGCACGCCGCCTCGAGCCATCCGCGTCAGGTGCACGCCGAGGAAGGGCAGCTCGGGGTTGGGTACCGGGTAGATCAGCCCGTTGACCAGGTACTCGCGCTCAGGCACGAGCTCGTAGTACTCGCCACGAAACGGCACGATTCGATAGGGCATGCGGTGCGCTTCGAGATCGAAACCAGCCACCAGATCGGCTTGCAGGCCCGCACAGGACACGACGACGTCCGCCTGGAAGGTGCCTGCTGTCGTCTCGAGGACGGTCTGCTCGCCCGATCGCTCGATTCCGGTCACCTCTGCCCCGAAACGGACCTCGCCCCCGCGCTCACTGATCAGATCGGCGAGGCGCTGGCACACCCCGATGAAGTCGACGATCGCGGTCGAGCCGACGTGCAGGGCGGCCACCGCGTTGACATGCGGCTCGTACTCACGTGCCTCACTCGGGGTGATGCGGCGCACCGGGACGCCGTTCTGCTGACCGCGCTCGAGCAGCCGTTCCATAGCGGGCACCTGCTCGTCGCGGGTGGCGACGATGAGCTTGCCGGTCTTCACCAGCGCTACCCCGTTGTCCTCTGCGAACCTCGTCATCGACACCGACCCGGCCCGCGACATCACTGCCTTCTTCGAACCGGGCACATAGTAGATGCCGGAGTGGATGACGCCCGAGTTACGGCCGGTCTGATGGGCTGCGACCCGGTCCTCCTTCTCGAGCACCGTCACGTGGGCGGCCGGGTCGAGCTCAGCGATCGAGCGCGCGGTCGCAAGCCCGAGGATTCCAGCGCCGATCACCACATAGCTGGCCATGATGTGCTCCTTCTCGTCGACCACCCATCCTATCGGTCGGCGTACGGGCTCAGCGTCTCGCGCGCCTGCTCGTAGCTCAGCCCGGTCATCTCCAGCAGGTCGACGACGATCGAGCGCATCTGGGCGATCAGCACGGCAGCGGAAAGCGTCTCGATCCGCATGGTGCTGGTGCGGTTGCCCAGCTCGGTGATCTCCGAACGCCAGCTCGACAGGCGACGTCCGGTGCCGGAACCGCTCATGCCGTCGATGATGTCGGCCAGCGATCGGACGCTGTCGATGATGTCCTCACTGATGGTCTCCTCGCGCCAGATGGCCGCACCGATCCGGCGGACGAGCACCCGCAGGTTGCGCACCGCCCGGTCCAGGGGTGCGGCGATCTCGGCGATCTCCTGCACAGATCTGCGTCGTCGCCGACGCAGCGGCGAGTGCCGGACGACGGCCAGCCCCTCCTTGGTGGCGTTGGAGAAGGCGTCGAGGTCCAGCTCGGACTCCCGCGCCGCCTGCAGCGCACGGGCGGCACGCTGCGGGTCGGCCTCCTGATAGGCGCGCACCGACTCGCGCAGCACCTCCGCCATCGACGTCCCGATCCTCGCTGCGATGTCTCGCGGCCGGTCGATCGGCGAGGCCGGGGTGATGGTCGCTGCGACGAGCGCGACCATGGCCCCGATCAGCGCGTCCAGCCACCGGTCGAACCCGCCCTCGGGATGCCCGATCAGCGCGACCACGATCGTGCCCTGGACGGCGGCCTGCGTCGAGATGAGCGCACCGCCGCCCAGCAGCGAGGCCAGCACCATGCCGCCGGCCGCGACGACAATGATCTGCCAGGCCCCGCTGCCGAAGAAGTGCGCGAACGCACTGCCGACGAGGACGCCGGTCGCCACGCCGACCGTCACCTCCACCACCCGGCGCCACCGCTGGCCGAAGCTCAGCCCCAGGCAGATGATCGCGGCGACCGGCGCGAGGAAAGGCATCGTGTGACCGAGCAGATGCTGGGCCAGCCACCAGGACACACCGGCGGCGGTCGAGCACTGCAGGATGAAGTAGGAGCGGGTACGCAGCCGACGCACCCGCTCCTTCGCCGACCGCCGGGATGCCTCCGCCGCCCGCGGAGCCAGGTCCGTGGACAGCTCATGGGTCAGGTCCCGGATGTACCGCGCTGCCAGCCGATGCGATTCCACACCTCCATTCTGCTCCCCCGCCTCGCCCCGAACTGGTTCACTGGGGTCATGACCCCTGGATCGATGCCTCCCGGCGCGGTGCCCGAGCGGCCCGCCTCGACAGTGATCGCTACCTACCGCAACTACCTAGACGCGCAGCGACTGGTCGACCAGCTCTCCGACAGCGGCTTCCCGGTGCAGCACGTGCGGATCGTCGGCCGCGGTCTGCACAGCGTCGAGCAGGTGCTGACCCGCATGACGACCGGCAAGGCCGCGCTCGCGGGCGCGGCCAGCGGCGCCTGGTTCGGTCTGCTGATCGGGCTGCTGCTGAGCCTGTTCGTGATCGGCTCGTGGTGGCGCCCGCTGCTGCTGGGCGTCGTCCTCGGCGCGGTCTGGGGTGCGATCCTCGGCGCAACCGGCCAGGCGGCCACCCGCGGCCAGCGCGACTTCGCGAGCGCCCGCCGTACGGAGGCCGACAGCTACGAGGTCGAGGTCGACGACACGCATGCCGAGGAGGCACTCAACTTCGCCGCGCGCCAGCGAATGATCTCCGGCCAATAGCCACCTGCGGTGGGGCTTAGCCCTTGATGTCGGGGAAGTCGTCGTCGCGCCACTCCCCTGAGGGCTTGGCGCCCTCGATGTCGCTCTCTCGCTGACGCAGCTCGACCCGCCGGATCTTCCCCGAGATCGTCTTGGGCAGCTCGTAGAACTCGATGCGGCGGACCCGCTGGAAGGCCGCCAGCCGCTCACGGGCGTGCTTGAGGATCGACCTCGCCGTGTCCGCGTCGCCCTCGTACCCGGGCGCCAGGGAAATGTAGGCCTTCGGGACGGCGAGCCGGACCGGGTCAGGTGCGGGCACGACGGCGGCCTCGGCGACCGCGGCGTGCTCGATGAGGACCGACTCGAGCTCGAACGGGCTCACCTTGTAGTCGCTGGCCTTGAACACGTCGTCGGTACGGCCGATGAAGGTGATGTAGCCCTCCTCATCCACGGTGGCCACGTCACCCGAGTGGTAGAAGCCGCCTTCCATGGCCTTGGCGTTCTTCTCCGGGTCGTCCTGGTAGCCGGTCATCAGCGACAGCGGGTGCTTCATCAGGTCGATACAGATCTCACCCTCGCCCTTGACCGGCTCGTTGGTCAGCGGGTCGACCAGGACGACCGGGACACCGGGCAGTACCTGCCCCATCGACCCTGGCTTGACCTTCGCCCCGGGCACGTTGCCGATGCTCGCAGTGGTCTCGGTCTGTCCGTAGCCGTCACGCAGGGTGATCCCCCACGCCTGCTGCACCCGCTCGATGACCTCTGGGTTCAGAGGTTCACCCGCACCGATGCACTCGCGCAAGTTCCACGGCCCGGCGCTGAGGTCGGCGTTGATCAGCATCCGCCAGACGGTCGGCGGTGCGCAGAAGGTGGTCACCTTCTCCTTCTCGATCTGCTGCATCAGGGCAGCGGCGTCGAAGCGGGTGTAGTTGTACACGAAGATGGTGGCCTCGGCGATCCACGGGGCGAAGAAGCACGACCACGCGTGCTTGCCCCAGCCGGGCGAGGAGATGTTCAGGTGGACGTCGCCGGGCTGCAGGCCGAGCCAGTAGGTGGTGCTCAGATGTCCGACGGGATAGGAGATCTGGGTGTGCTCGACCAGCTTGGGGCGGCTCGTCGTCCCACTGGTGAAGTACAGGAGCAACCGGCTGTCGCTGGCGGTCCGGGGGTGCTCGATGACGGGATCGGCGATGTCGTAGGCATCGCGCAGGTCGGCCCATCCATCCGCCGCGCCCGCGGTGATCCTGGTGTAGCTGCCGTCGAGGTGCGCGAACTTCTCGACGTCTGCGGGGTTGCAGATGACGTGCTTGGCACGTCCGCGCTGCATCCGGTCCTCGAGATCATCGGCACCTACGGCGGACGTCGTGGGCATGATGACCGCGCCGAGCTTCATCACGGCCAGCATCGACTCCCACAGCTCGACCTGGTTGCCGAGCATCAGGATCACCGAGTCGCCCTTGGCCACGCCCTGCTCGCGCAGCCAGGCTGCCACCTGGTCGGAGCGGCGCGCGATCTGGTCGAAGGAGTACTCCGCCCGCGCACCGTCCTCCTCGACCAGGATCAGCGCCGGTCGCTCGTTGCCCTTGGCGATGGCATCGAACCAGTCGATCGCCCAGCAGAACTCCGGGCCGACGTCCGGCCAGCGGAACTCACGAACCGCCTGGTCGTACTTGCCACGCCAGGCGAGAATCTGGTCGCGCGCGGAACGGTAGATGTCGGTGACCGAGGTCATGGCTCTCCTCCGGTGACGGAACTGTGAGCCACACCATACCGCCGGTCTAGCGGAGGATCCCGCCCAGACCACCCTGGGCGTTGGCGCTCGGGACCACCGATGCGGCCCACTGCGCGAACGCCGAGGGGTTGCGGCTCTGGGTGTAGATCCGGCCGGGCCCGGCGAAGTCGAAGACGAAGCCCTCACCGGACTTCATGGACTGGATGGTCCTGCCCTCGACCGCCCGGCGCATCCGGAACTGGATGTTCAGGTCGTAGGCGACGACGTGCCCGGTATCGATGACGACCTGCTCGCCGGGCTGCAGGTCGACGACGTCGATCGCGCCGAACACGCTCAGTACCGCCTGGCCCTGCCCTGAGCACTGCAGGCCGAAGCCGCCCTCGCCGCCGAACAGCGAGGCCCGCCCGCCCCACTTGGTGTCGATCTCGGTGCCGTAGGAGTTGGCCATCCAGTTGCCGCGGGCAATGTAGTACGGGCGGTTTGGCTGGACGTCGATCACCATCATGTCGCCGGGCAGGACGCCTGCGATGTCCAGCCAGCCGCCCTGCGCGGGGGCTGTGTAGGTGGTGACGAAGAACGACTCGCCGGCCAGCAGCGAGCGCTTGATACCGCTCATCACGCCGCCGGAAGACTGCGACTGCAGCTGCATTCCGGGGCTGTGCATGGCCATCGCGCCACTCTCGACGCGGACCGGTTCGTTCGGCGCGAGGTGTAGCCGCGCCATGGTGAAGGAGGGGTTGTGACGAAGCTGAACCTGCATGATGTGCTCCCTTACTGAGCGATCACGAGTACGAGGTCGCCGCCTTCGACCTGTGCGGTTCCGCTGAGGGCCACCCGCTTGACCTGGCCTGCGACGGGAGCTGTGATAGACGCTTCCATCTTCATCGCCTCGATGGTCGCGACCGTCTGTCCCAGCTCGATCTCATCACCCTCTGTAACGACGACCGACACCGCCCCTGCGAACGGCGCCGCCACCTGCCCCGGTTCGGACTTGTCGGCCTTCTCCTGGGCCGGGACGTCGCTGGCGACCTGCCGGTCTCGCACGCTGACCGGCCGAAGCTGACCATTGAGGGTGCACATCACGGTGCGCAGGCCCCGCTCGTCCGCCTGGCTGATCGACTGGACGCCCAGGTGCAGGGTCTTGCCCTCCTCGATGTCGACGGCGTACTCGCTGCCCGGGCTCATCCCGTAGAGGAAGGCGGTGGTCGGCAGCACGGAGACGTCGCCGTACTTTTCGCGGCTGTCCGCGAACTCTCGGGTCGGCGCGGGAAACAGCAGCCGGTTGAGGGTGCCTCGGCGATCGTCGTCCAGCCCGCGGCGGTCCTCGTCGGTGAGCTCGGTGTCCTCCGGCTTGCCGGAGCGACCTTCCAGGGCCTTGGTGCGGAACGGCTCGGGCCAACCACCGGGCGGGTCGCCCAGCTCGCCGTTGAGGAAGCCGATGACCGAGTCGGGCACGTCGTATCCGCCCGGGTTCTCGGCGAAGTCAGCTGGGTCGGCGCCTACGGCCACCAGGTGCAGTGCCAGGTCGCCCACGACCTTGCTCGACGGGGTCACCTTGACGACATTGCCGAGGATGCCGTTCGCAGCGGCGTACATGTCCTCGATCTGCTCGAACTTCTCGCCCAGGCCGAGCGCGATCGCCTGCTGGCGAAGGTTGGAGAGCTGACCGCCGGGGATCTCGTGATGGTAGACCCGGCCGGTCGGCGAGGGAAGCCCGGACTCGAACGGCGCGTACAGCTTGCGCACCGCCTCCCAGTAGGGCTCGAGGTCGCTGACTGCCTGCAGGTCGAGGCCCGACTCGCGCGCTGAGTGGTTCGTCGCGGCGACCAGGGCCGACAGCGAGGGCTGGCTGGTGGTGCCCGACATCGAGGCGGTCGCCGCATCGACGGCGGCCACGCCGGCGTCGATCGCGGCCAGGAGGGTCGCCAGCTGGCCACCGGCGGTGTCGTGGGTGTGCAGGTGCACCGGGACGTCGAAGCGCGCCCGCAGCGCGCTGACCAGCGTGCGGGCGGCCGGCGCGCGCAGCAGCCCGGCCATGTCCTTGATCGCCAGGACGTGGGCGCCGGCCTCGATGATCTGCTCGGCGAGCCGCAGGTAGTAGTCGAGGGTGTAGAGCCGCTCACCTGGGTCGCTCAGGTCCCCGGTGTAGCACAGCGCCACCTCGGCGATGCTCATCCCGGTCTCGTGGACGGCGTCGATGGCCGGGCGCATCTGCGAGACGTCGTTGAGCGCGTCGAAGATGCGGAACACGTCGATGCCGGTGGCTGCCGCCTCCTGCACGAACGCGTTCGTGACCTCGGTGGGGTACGGCGTGTAGCCGACGGTGTTGCGCCCGCGCAGCAGCATCTGGAGGCAGATGTTGGGCACCGCCTCGCGCAGCTTGGCGAGCCGGTCCCAGGGGTCCTCGCTCAAGAAGCGCAGCGCGACGTCGTAGGTCGCTCCGCCCCACGCCTCGAGGCTCCACAGCTGCGGGGTCATGCGGGCGGCGTGCCCGGCGACCGCGATGAGGTCGCGGGTACGCACCCGGGTGGCCAGCAGCGACTGGTGGGCGTCACGGAAGGTGGTGTCGGTGACGGCGAACCGATCCCTGCTGCGCAGGCCGGCAGCGAAGGCCTCGGGGCCAAGCTCGAGCAGCCGGTCACGGGAGCCCGGTGGCGGCGGGGAGCCGAGATCGATGGACGGCAGCTTGGCCTCCGGCTCGATCTCGATGGGCTGCTCGCCGTGCGGCTTGTTGACCGTCACGTCGGCCAGGTAGTTCAACAGTTTGGTGCCGCGGTCGGCGGACGATCGTGCGGTCAGCAGCCGAGGGTGCTGCTCGATGAAGCTGGTCGAGAGCCTGCCCTGCCGGAAGTCCGGGTCGGCCAGGACCGCCTGCAGGAACGGAATGTTGGTCGCGACGCCGCGAATCCGGAACTCGGCGACCGCGCGGGCCGCGCGGTCGACGGCGTCGGTGAAGGTGCGGCCGCGGCAGGTCAGCTTGGTCAGCATGGAGTCGAAGTGCGCGCTGACCTCGGCGCCGGTGTACGTCGTCCCGCCGTCCAGCCGGACGCCGGCGCCCCCGGGCGAGCGGTAGGTCGTGATGATGCCGGTATCGGGGCGGAACCCGTTGGCGGGGTCCTCGGTGGTGATGCGGCACTGCAGCGCTGCGCCCCGGATCCGTACGCCGTCCTGGCTCAGGCCGAGGTCGTCGAGGGTCGCGCCGGCCGCGATGCGGATCTGGGAGCGGACGAGGTCGACGTCCGTCACCTCCTCGGTGACGGTGTGCTCCACCTGGATGCGCGGGTTCATCTCGATGAACACGTAGTTGCCGTCGGGATCGACGAGGAACTCGACGGTGCCGGCGTTCTTGTACTCGATCTCCTGGGCGAAGCGGACGGCGTCCGCGCAGATCCGCTCGCGCAGCTCGGGGTCGAGGTTGGGTGCAGGGGCGATCTCGACGACCTTTTGGTGGCGGCGCTGAACAGAGCAGTCGCGCTCGAACAGATGGATGACGTTGCCGGCGCCGTCCGCGAGGATCTGCACCTCGATGTGCCGCGGGTCGACCACGGCCTGCTCGATGAAGACCGTAGGGTCGCCGAAGGCGGCCTCGGCCTCGCGCATGCAGGTCTCGATCGCCTCGCGCAGCTCGCCCTCGCGGTCGACACGGCGCATGCCGCGGCCACCGCCGCCGGCGACCGCCTTCACGAACAGCGGGAAGGGCAGCTCGTCAGCAGCCGCGAGGAGCTGCTCGACGTCCCTCGACGGCGGGATCGACTGCAGCGTCGGTACTCCGGCCTTCTTGGCCGCAGCGATCGCCCGCGCCTTGTTGCCGGTGAGGGTGAGCACTTCGGCGCTCGGGCCGATGAAGGTGATGCCGGCGTCCTCGCAGGCCTCGGCCAGCGCCGGGTTCTCGCTCAGGAACCCGTAGCCGGGATAGATCGCATCGACACCGGCACGCACCGCGGTCTGCACGATGAGCTCGGGATCGAGGTACGCACGGACGGGGCGCCCCCGCTCGCCGATCTCGTACGCCTCGTCGGCCTTGAGCCGATGCTCGGAGTTGCGGTCCTCGTAGGGGAACACCGCCACGGTGCCGGCTCCGAGCTCATAGGCGGCGCGGAAGGCGCGGATCGCGATCTCGCCGCGGTTGGCCACGAGGACCTTGGAGAACATCCGGCTGTCGTCGGTGTCCTGACCCGGCTCTGACACGTGATGGTCCATCGGTGCATCTGCCTTCGATCATGGCGCGGTGGCGCCGTTCGAGCGTTGCTGCGCGGATAGCGCGTTCGCGTGAACCTATCAGCGGCTCGGGATCCCGGTCTCGCTCATCTCAGCGCGTGGACTCCGGCGTTCTCGGCGCCGGCGGCTGAGATCGGGCCGCCACCATACGAGCCCGTCTGGCCCGGGCCGGCCCTGCTGGCGCGCTCGGTCGGCTACCAGGTCACCTCATGGCACTGGGGAGTGCGCCCGGTCTCGGTTTGCAGGGTCGTGTGCTGCACGGCGAAGCGGTCGCGGAGCACTTCCTGGGCGTTCATGAGGACCCGTTGCGAGTCGGCGGCCTCGCCGACGACCAGATGTGCGGTGGCGACGTTCATCCCCGAGGTCAGCGTCCACACGTGCAGATCGTGGACCTCGCTAACGCCGTGGATCTCCTCGAGGTGGCGGACGACGTCCGCCAGCCGTAGTTCCTTCGGTGCGTGCTGGCCCAGCACGTGCAGCACCTGCCTGCCGAGAGCCACCGCGCGGACGGCGACGAACGCGCCGATGGCAAGCGCGATCGCAGTGTCCCACGCCGCGTTGCCGGTGGCCGCCACCAGGACGCTGGCGGCGATCACTCCGACGCTTCCGGCGGCGTCGGCGACGACCTCGTAGTACGCGCCCTTGACGTTGATCGACTCGCTGGCGCCCGCACGCAGCAGGATCATCGAAACGATGTTGACAGCGAGCCCGAGCGCACCGACGGCCAGCATGGTCGAGGTCTGGACGTCGGGCGCCGAGCCGATCCGCCCGATCGCCTCGATCACGACGTACGCCGACACGCCGAGCATGATCAGCACGGTGAGGCCGGAGGCGAAGACCTCGGCGCGGTACGAGCCATAGGACCGATGCCCAGTGCGGTCGGCTCGAGTGGCGATCTGGGTGGCGACGAGGGCGGCGCCGAGCGCAACGACGTCGGCGGCCATGTGTCCGGCGTCCGAGATCAACGCCAGCGAGCCCGAGATCAGGCCGGCCGCGAGCTCGACGACGAAGAACACCCCGACCACGGCGAAGGCGATCGCCAGCCGCCACCGGTGCTTGGCCCCAGCGTGACCGACTGCTGGGTGCCCGTGCCCACTTCCCACCGCTACCCCCTACAAGGTCAAAATCATTATCGCATGCGCATGTGTGCATGTATACCGTTCGACGCGACCTCGGCTTCGGCCTACTCTGGAGTTGTGGCTTCCAATACCGACGATGGCCGGGCCGAGTTGATCCGACAGATCGAGGCGGCGACGGCGGCCGGGGCCGATACCGGCTTCCTGCGCCACCTGCTGGGCGCCGTCGCGCGAAGCAGTAGCCCCAGGCTCGAAAACGCCATGCCATCGCGACCGGAGCTCAGGCGGCAGCGACTCGATCGTCCGGTGATCATGCGGGTACGGGTCGACATCGACCACGCGCACCCACCCGTCTGGCGACGCATCGACCTTCGATCGGACCTGCACCTGGACGCCGTACACCGTGTCCTGCAGGCGGCCTTCGCGTGGGACGACTATCACTTGCACCGATTCTCGCTGGGTGGCGGCCCCTTCGACCGCGCCAGCCAGGTCTTTCTATGCCCATTCGACGTCGAGGAAGCCGACCTCGGCGACGCCGGCGACGTTCCGGCCGGCGAGGTGCGCCTCGACGAGACGATGCAACAGTCCGGCGATCGGCTGCACTACGTCTATGACTACGGCGACGGCTGGGAGCTGACCATCCGGCTGGAGGAGACCCATCCCGCCACGCCTGAAGCGCCACCCGCCGTGGCCGTTGCCGGACGGCGAGCCGCCCCACCCGAGGACTCGCGCGGTTGGTGGGAGGACGAGGATGCCCATCTGGAGATGGGCTACGACCCGGACCGGTTCGACCTCGACGAGATCAACGAGGCCCTGCAGGCACCGCACTTCACCCTCACAGGAGTCGTGGACCAGCGGCTCATCGATCTCGCGTATCGCCTGCGGAGCACGGCGGTCGGAGTGGACCTGGAGCGGCGGGTGCAGATGCTCGCCTCAGCCGAGCGCGGGATCTCGCGGAACGACAAGGCCGTGGCGCTCGCCGGCTTTCAGTGGTTCTTGGACCGCGCAGCCGGCGACGGCATCGCGCTGACCGCTGCCGGATACCTCAAGCCCGCCGACGTCGAAGCCGCCTCCGCGGTGGTCCCCTCGATGGCCTCCTGGATCGGCAAGCACAACCGGGAGATCGACAGCTACCCGCTGTTGGCGTTTCGGGAATCACTGGTCCCGTTGGGACTCTTGCGCAAGCGCAAGGGAACCTTGCAGCTCACCCGCGCCGGGGCAGCCGCACGTCGCGATCCTGACGTCCTGTGGGCGCACCTCGCCGAGCGGCTCGTGCCTCGCGAACCCGGCGGCTTCGCCACCCAGGCGACGCTGCTGGTGCTCGCCCATGCCGCAACCTCGGCCGGTGAGCCACTGGCTGTCGACGACATCATCACGGCCCTTTCCGAGCTCGGCTGGCGGTTCTCGGACGGGCGGTCAGTCGACTATCGCGCCCTAACGGGTAACAACGTGCTCGCCGCGCTGCGGAATGTGGGCCTTTCGCTGCCCGACCGGGATCACGACCTCGTCACTCCTGCGGCCGCGGCGCTCGCGCTTCGAGCTGAACCGTCACGACAATCATCATCACTATGTGTGCCGCACCTGCGGGCGCATCGAGGACGTGCCGTGCCCCGTCGGGGCACCGCCCTGCCTGGAGCCCGATCCGGCTCTCGGCTTTGCCACCGAGGCGGCAGACGTCACCTACAAGGGCCAGTGCCGGGAGTGCCGGCCCGCCCCCTGACTCAAGGACGTCGTCCGGCGTCGTTCGCACTGCATTGCCACCACCGAGGAGGAGAAATGGCCGACTACAAGTTCGATCCCACCAAGCCATCAACTACCGAGTCAGGCGCACCACGGGAGTCAGATGCGAACTCTCTGAGTCTGGGGCCCAACGGCCCGCTCATGCTCCATGACGTCGCACTGGTCGAGAAGCTCGCCCGCTTCGACCGCGAGCGAGTTCCGGAGCGTAGCCCGCACGCGAAAGGCTCGGGCGCCTTCGGCGAGTTCGAGGTGACCCAGGACGTGTCGCAGTACACGAAGGCGAAGTTCCTGCAGCCCGGCGCCACGACGCGGATGCTCGCGCGTTTCTCCACGGTGGCCGGCGAGCTGGGTTCGCCGGACACCTGGCGTGACGTGCGCGGATTCGCGCTGAAGTTCTACACCGAGGACGGCAACTTCGACCTGGTCGGCAACAACACACCGGTCTTCTTCGTGCGCGATCCCATGAAGTTTGCCGATTTCATCCGGTCCCAGAAGCGGACGCCCGATTCGGGCCTGCGCAGCAACAACATGCAGTGGGACTTCTGGTCGCTCTCGCCGGAGTCGGCGCACCAGGTCGCCTATCTCATGGGTGATCGCGGCCTGCCGAAGTCGTGGCGAAACATGAACGGCTACTCCTCCCACACCTACATGTGGGTCAACGCCGAGGGTGAGCGGTTCTGGGTGAAGTACCACTTCCACACCGACCAGGGCGTGGAGAACCTCACCAACGAGGAGGCCGGTCAGCTCGCCGGCGAGGACGCCGACTATCACCGCCGCGACCTGTTCGAGGCGATCGAACGCGGCGACTACCCCTCGTGGACCCTGCACGTGCAGGTGATGCCGTACGACGAGGCGAAGACCTACCGCTTCAACCCCTTCGATCTGACCAAGACCTGGTCCCACAAGGATTACCCGCTGATCGAGGTCGGCCGGTTCACTCTCAAGGAGAATCCGGTCAATCACTTCGCGCAGATCGAGCAGGCGGCGTTCAGCCCGTCGAACACCGTGCCGGGCACGGGGGTCTCGCCCGACAAGATGCTGCTCAGCCGCGTCTTCTCCTACCCGGACGCGCAGCGCAACCGCATCGGCACGAACTTCAACCAGCTGCCGGTGAATGCACCCACGGTGCCCGTGAACTCCTACGACAAGGAGGGGCAGATGCAGTACCACCACACCGGCAACGCGCCGGTGTACGCCCCGAACTCCTACGGACGGGCGTACCAGGACGCCCAGGGCCCGGTGGACAACGGCTGGGAAAGCGACGGCGAGCTCGTCCGCGCCGCCTACACCCTGCATGAGGAGGACGACGACTTCGGTCAGGCGCACACTCTCGTGCGCGAGGTCTTCTCCGAGGAGGAGCGCGAGCGTCTCATCGAGACGGTCGTCGGCACGCTGATCCCGGACGTCGAGGAGCCGGTGTTGTCGAACGTCTTCCAGTACTGGCGCAACATCGACCAGGAGGTCGGCGAGCGCATCGAGAAGGGCTACCACGAGAAGACGGGGCCGCAGGTTCCCGGCGCCGACCCGATCGATGGACAACCCGACTCGTCGCTACCGCAGCAGCACAGCCACGCGGGCTGAGGCTCTGGATGCTGCCTCTCGGTATCCGGCCGAGAGGCAGCATCCGTGCCCGATAAGCTCGACCGTCTCCCCCACGGTTCGTGAGCCCCGCTGCTGCGGCGCTGGGTGAGGCCGGCACCCCGTGGGTCACATCAGCTAGTCCTGGGCCTCGCCGAGGCGCGCTTCGGGCGTGAGCTCGGCGGACAGACCGCCGCCGGTCGCAGCTCGGGCGAGCGCGCGACCCAGCAATGGTGCCTGCTTGAACAGGTTGTGACCGGCCACGAAGAAGACAGAGCCTGCCTCCCACACGGCCACGCCGTCCTCGCTCCACGGTAGGTCGGTCACCCAGCAGTGAAGGAAGTCGCGCGGCTCCGGGTGGAGACCGGGCAGCGCCCGTGTGACGTAGTCGCGTGCGCGTTCGTCGAGCGATCGGATCGCTGCGGGGTCGATGAATGTTCCGTCGTCGCGGACGCCGACGGTTTCGCTGAGTCCGACGGAGTAACTGCTGTTGCCCGGTAGCGGCGTCGCGTAGACGCCGACTTCGCCGAAGACGCCGCTGCTGTCCTGCAGGCACGCGACTCGGGCCGGGGCGGCGGCTTTCACATCGAAGGTCAGCCGTACGTGCGCGGCAAGGCGAACCGGCAGCGACAGGCCGACGCTGCGTGCCAGGCGGGCGGTTTCGCGACCGGCGCACACGACCACCTTGGAGTAGACAGCCCGGTCGGTGACGCTGCGCACCTCGACCGTCCCATCGGTGCGGGGGTCGATGGAGATCACTTCCCCGGTGGTGACGGCGTCTCCGAGGGCACCCGCCAGTGCCCTGATCGCGGCGCGGGTGCGGATCGCGCCGCCCGACTCGTCGAGCACCGCTGGCCCCGAGTACCCCGCAAGCAGCGGCATTCGCTGGGCGACCTCGGCTGCGTCGATCTCGTGCGCTTGCACGCCGCCGACCTGGTCGAGCACCCGCAGCCGCTCCAGGGCGCTGTCTCCGATCGCCAGGACACCGTCTGATGAGATCAACTCGACGTCGAAGTGGTCGGCCCACTCATCCCATACGCCGCGGCTCTCGCGCGCGAACGCAACGAGTCGTGGGTCGTCGTGGGCATGCCGGAAGATCCGCGACTCGCCTGCGGACTGACCTGTCCCGGGCAGACCGGCCTCGTACAAGCGCACCGGCACGCCCTGCTCCCGCAGCGCGTACGCCGTGGACAGGCCGACGATCCCTCCCCCGATCACTGCTACCTCGGGTGATCGCGTCGTGGCGGCGCCGTCGTCAGTTCCTGTCATCGCGGTTCCTCGATCTGTTGGTGATGAGCGGTAGGCCGCAAGAGAAGGGGCCGCTGGCACGAGGTCAGCGGGCTGTGTAAGCCCGAAGTCACCGTGCGCAGCGACCCCTGCTCTCTGGGCCAATACTCCCAGTTGGCGGTGTCAGGCGGGGAGCTTGGGCAACGCGTCGAACCTGACAAGCAGTCCCTTGGTCACACTCATGACTTCTTCTCTTCCTTTGTCGGGGTGCCCGCAAGTTGGGACACGATCGCGTCGGAGAACGCCGGCAGGTCCTCCGGCGAGCGGCTGGTGATGAGATTCTTGTCGACCACCACGTCCTGGTCGACGACATCGGCGCCGGCGTTGCGCAGGTCGGTGCGAATGCTCGGGAACGACGTCAGGGTGCGACCGGCGGCCACGCCGGCCTCGATCAACGTCCACGGCCCGTGACAGATCGCCGCGACTGGCTTGCCGCTCTCGACGAAGTCGCGGACGAAGGACACGGCGTCCTTGTCGACCCGAAGCTGGTCGGGGTTCACCGTGCCGCCGGGGAGCAGCAGGGCGTCGTAGTCGCCCACCGAGGCGTCGGCGACCAGCCCGTCGACAGTGAACGTGCCCGCTTCATCCAGGTCGTTCTCACGGGCCTTGATCTCGCCGTCGTGGATCGAGAGGACCTCGGTCTGAGCGCCCGCGCGGTTCAGTGCTTCGCGGGGTTGCTCGAGCTCGACGCGTTCGACTCCGTCGGCGGCGAGGATCGCGACCCTCTTGCCCTGAAGATCTGCTGTCATATCAGTTTGCCTTCTTTCCGTTTGACATGCCGGGCTTGATGACGACCTTGGTCCAGCCCTTGGCCCTAGAGTCGAAGTTCTTGTAGGCGTCGGCAGCCTGCTCCAGCGAGATCTCGTGGGAGACGATCCAGGACGGCTTCGCCTTGTCAGCTGCGATGAGGTCGCGCAGCCGGCGGTTGTACTTCTTGACCGGGCACTGACCGTTGCCCATGGTCTGTCCCTTGAACCAGTGGGTGCCGACCCGGTCGCCTACCTTGACCTTCTCCACTCCCTTGCCGATCTCCACCACCTCTCCCATGTTTTCGTGACCGAACGTCCGGCCTAGCTCGAAAGAGGTCCGCCCCTCGTACATGTGCAGGTCCTAGCCGCAGATGTTGGTGGTCGTAATCTTGACCAGTACATCGGTGGGCCGCTCGATCTTCGCGTCTGGAACATCCGTGACGGCGACATCGCGCGGTCCCTGATAGACCACAGCCTTCATGGTGAATCTCCCATCGTTGTGTGGTGACTCGCCGAACCCTACACTCGCCGCCGACAACGAGGGGCGTAGACAAATCAGGCCTAACCCGGGGGTAACTTGAGGCCCACGCCCACCACACAGCAGCGAGCGCCAGAAGCCCGCGCCCGAACCCCGCCCAGGAGGTAACCGGGCGCACCAGGATCGTCACCTGGGACATCGCGTAGACCAAGACGGCCTGTTTCACCGTTGGAGTCTCGGGCGCTCTTCGGGGACCGCGATACTTTTTTCTTCGAGGGATCCAAGAGCAACCGACAGGAGTGGCCACGTGACCACCGATGCGACCGACGGCTTTGTGCGTGTCCGCGGCGCCAATGAGAACAACCTGCGCAACATCGACGTGGACATCCCTCGCAACGTGATGGTGGCGTTCACCGGGATCTCTGGCTCGGGGAAGTCGTCGCTGGCCTTCGGAACGCTGTACGCCGAGGCGCAGCGCCGCTACTTCGAGTCGGTCGCGCCCTACGCGCGCCGGCTGCTGCAGCAAGTCGGCGCCCCGCACGTCCAGGAGATCACCGGCCTGCCGCCTGCGGTCGCGCTCCAGCAGCGCCGGGGCGCGGCCACCTCGCGCTCGTCGGTCGGCACCATCACCACGCTGTCCAACCTGCTGCGGATCCTCTACTCGCGGGCCGGCGACTACCCGGCCGGTGCCGATCACCTCGCGGCCGAGGCATTCTCGCCCAACACCAGCGCGGGCGCGTGCCCGCGCTGCCACGGCCTGGGCGTCGTCCAAGACGTCACCGAGCAGCTACTTGTCCCGGATCCGTCTCTGAGCATCCGCGAAGGGGCGATCGCCGCCTGGCCGGGCGCGTGGCAAGGCGCCAACCTGCGCAGCATCGTGATGGGGCTCGGCATCGACGTCGACAAGCCGTGGCACAGTCTCAAAAAGCGGGACCGCGACTGGCTGCTGTTCACCGACGAGCAGCCCTCGGTGCTCATCGAGCCCGAACCAGGTCGCGTCGACCACGGCTACTACGGGAAGTTCTGGAGCGCGCGCAGCCACGTCATGCACGTGCTGGCCGACTCCACGAGCGAGCGGATGCGCGAGCGGGCCCTGCGGTTCGTGGAGGAAGCGCCCTGCCCGGACTGCCATGGCAGTGGACTGCGGCCCGAGGCCCTCGCGGTGACCTTTCTCGGGCGTTCGATCGCCGAGGTCAACGACCTGCCCTTCACCGCGCTGGTCGCTCTGCTGCGACCGGTCGCCGAGCGGCCCGAGGGTGCCGACGAGGTCGCGGTGCGGATCTGCGCTGACTTGGTCGCGCGCGTCGACGTGCTCCTCGATCTGGGCCTGGGCTACCTGAGCCTGGGACGGAGCTCGACGACGTTGTCGCCGGGAGAGGCGCAGCGCCTGCGGATCGCCACCCAGCTGCGTTCGGGTCTGTTCGGGGTGGTGTACGTCCTGGACGAGCCCTTCGCTGGCCTGCACCCGGCCGACGCGGAGCCGTTGCTGGATGTCCTGGACCGCCTCAAGGCCTCCGGCAACACGCTGTTCGTCGTCGAGCACGACCTAGACGTCGTACGACGAGCAGACTGGGTCGTCGACATCGGCCCCGGTGCGGGCGAGGCCGGAGGCCGGGTGCTTCACAGCGGTCCTGTTGCGGGCCTCGAGGACGTCACGGAGTCGGCCACCAGCGCCTACCTGTTCGGTCGCGCTGAGCGGCTCGTGCACGACGCGCGCGCCCCGCAGGGCTGGCTGCGACTGGCCGACGTACATCGCCACAACCTGCGCGGCCTGTCCGTCGACATCCCGCTCTGCGTCCTGACAGTTCTTACCGGGGTGTCCGGCTCGGGCAAGTCGACCCTGGTCACCCAGGTCCTGGCCGAGGACCCATCTGCCCTTGAGTCGTTCGACCGACTGGTGCTCGTCGACCAGCGGCCGATCGGCCGGACGCCGCGGTCCAACCTCGCGACGTACACGGGAATGTTCGATGCCGTGCGGAAGCTGTACGCCGCCACGGACGCGGCCCGGGCACGTGGCTACGGGGCCGGCCGCTTCTCCTTCAACGTCCCCGGGGGCCGCTGCGAGACCTGTCAGGGCGAGGGATTCGTCTCCGTTGAGCTGCTCTTCCTGCCTGGCACCTATGCACCCTGCCCGACGTGTCACGGCGACCGCTACAACTCCGAGACGCTCGAGGTCACCTATCGCGACAGGAACATAGCGGAGGTCCTCGCAATGTCCGTCGACGATGCCGCGACGTTCCTCGCCGACGTGCCGGCCGTCGCACGCAGCCTCCGGACGCTGCGGGAGGTGGGTTTGGGCTATCTGCGACTGGGACAGCCTGCGACCGAGCTGAGCGGCGGTGAGGCGCAACGCATCAAGCTCGCTACCGAGCTCCAGCGGGCGCACCGAGGACACGCGCTCTACCTGCTCGACGAGCCCACCTCAGGACTGCACCCCGCCGACACCGCACTCCTGCTGCGCCAGCTGCACCAGCTCGTCGACGCAGGCAACACGGTTGTTCTCGTCGAGCACGACCTCGACGCGATCGCCACAGCCGACTGGGTCATCGACCTCGGCCCGGGCGGAGGAGACGCCGGCGGTCGGATCGTCGCGACCGGGACGCCGGCCGACATCGCGCAGGCCGACGGCAGCGCGACCGCGCCGTACCTCGCGCGGCGGCTCGAGCGGACATGAGCTGGCTGCGGCCGCCGCCGGGCACGTCGTGCAGGATGACGACCTGACCGTCTACCTCGCTTGGACCTCGGAAGACCTCGGCGAACTCGCGGGTCGGCGCCGGGAACAGCAGCCGGTTGAGCGTACGCGGCCCGGAAGGCCCGGATCGCGATCTCGCCGCGGTTGGCCACCAGGACCTTGGAGAACATCTGGCGCTCCACCGCGCCGTCCTCTGCCGAATGGTGTTCCATCGGTGCATCAACGCCTTCGTTCGCGAGCGCTTGTGGCGCTCCTTCGAGCACGGGATCCGCCCGAACCTACCAACCGGCGGGTTGCGCGGCGATCTGGTCCCAGAGAGCGGACGCGACCCTCACGGCCCAATCACCAGGTGACCTCGTGGCACTGCTCGGTGCGGTCGGTCTCGATCTGCAGGGTGGCGTGCTCGATCGCGTGCCGCGACTGCAGCATCGCCTGCGCGTCGGTCAGCACCTGCTGCGCCGGTCGCTCCCCGTCGACGAGCAGGTGGGCGGTGGCCACGTTCATGCCGGAGGTGAGCGTCCACACGTGCAGGTCGTGGATCTCGGCGACTCCGGGGAGGCCTTCCAGGTCGCGCTCGATCGTCGCCAGGTCGAGGTCCTTCGGAGCATGCTGACCGAGGACGTGCAGTACCTGGTTGCCGAGCACGAGCGCGCGGACCGCCACGAACACGCCGATCGCGACCGCGACGACGGTGTCCCACACCGGATTGGCGGTCCACGTGACCAGCAGGCCGGCCAGGAGCACGCCGACACTGCCCGCGGCATCGGCGACGACCTCGTAGTACGCACCCTTGACGTTCAGCGACTCCTCGCTGCCGCCGCGCAGCAGCAGCACGCAGGCGATGTTGACCAGCAGCCCGATCCCTCCGACGACGAGCATTGCCGTCGTCTGCACCTGCGGCTGCTCGCCGATCCGCCCGATCGCCTCGATCACGACGTAGACCGCGACCCCGAGCATGATCAGCACTGTCAGGCCGGAGGCGAACACCTCGGCGCGGTACGAGCCGTACGAGCGGTGCCCGGCGGCCGGGCGGGTCGCGATCCGGGTGGCGAGCAACGCCGCCCCGAGCGCGACGACATCGGCGGCCATGTGGCCGGCGTCGGAGATCAGCGCCAGCGAGCCCGAGGCGAGGCCGGCGGCGAGCTCGATGCCGAAGAAGGCGGCGACCAAGCCGAAGGCCGCGGCCAGCCGCCACCGGTGCTTGCCGCCGGCGTGACCGGCGTGGCCGGAGTGGCCGTGATCGTGCCCCATTCCCATCGATACTCCCTCCGCGAAAAACCCACACATAAGCATATCCGCATGTATGCATGGATTCGCGCGTGACGTCGCCCGGTCGCGACAGACGGCTGAGCAAGGCGCATGAATGACCACAGGCCCGGGGATCCGAGGAACTCCGGGCCTGTGGCCTTTTCGTAGCGGGGACAGCGTAGTCTCAGGACATCCCGGACAGGTGTCTCAAGACATCCCGGACGAGGTGGCGGCGGGTCGGGGCCCGATGATCGCGGGCGTCGAAAGCTCGTCTGGTCATCACAGCTCTCACTGTTCAGGGTCGCCTGATCACGGAGGTCGTCGAGGCCTACGCCGTGTCACGCTCGTGGGTCTACGAGCTACTCGCGCGCTACCGCACCGAGGGCGAGGCCGCATTCGAGGCCCGTTCCCGACGCCCGCACCACAGCCCCACCGCGATCACCGACGAGCTCATCGCCGCGGTGCTCGCCGAACGCGACCGGCTCACCGCTGCCGGCACGACGCGGGCCCGGAGGCGATCCGCTGGCACCTGCAGCAGGCCGGCATCAACCCACCGTCACGCGCCACGATCGCGCGGATGCTGACCCGCGCCGGGCGAGTCCGCCCCGAACCCCGCAAGAAGCCCAAGACCGCCTACACGCGCTTCGCCGCCGAGCAGCCGAACGAGACCTGGCAGTCCGACTTCACCCACTATCGCCTCACCGACGACACCGAGATCATCACCTGGCTCGATGACCACTCCCGCTACGCCCTACACGTCACAGCCCACCGCGCGATCACCGGCGCCATCGTCACCAGCACCTTCACCCAGACCACCTACATACGTGGCATCCCGCCCTCGACCCTGACCGACAACGGCATGGTCTGAACCGCCCCGGGGGTTCCGGAGAGACCTCGAACCTACCGTTCAGCTCCTGGGCCGGCGTGTTCGGCGATCAAGTCGTCGCGGCCGCGATGATCGACCGCATCGTCCACCACGCCGATGTGATCGCGCTCAAAGGAGGCCTCCTACCGGGTCCGCGACAGAGGCGTGGAAACCCTCCCGAGCATCAAAGCCGAACAAGAATCCCTAGACTGAGACCGTTCACTATTGGACCGCCGAAACCGCTCAACTTTCGAGCGCCGTCGACACTGCGCACCACCGCCGTGCGTGATGTCCACGCCTAGACTTATTAGATGGCACAGGCTGAAGCCAGTTCCTGGGCATCGAGTCCAGGGAGACGTCGGAACATGCAAGCCAACCGGTCGAGGGATACCAAGCCCGAACTTGAGATTCGACGCCGACTGCACGAACTCGGTCTCCGCTACCGAGTTGCGATCGCGCCCGAACCGGGCCTACGCCGACGAGCGGACATTGTCTTCACCCGGGCGCGAGTAGCGGTGTTCATCGACGGCTGCTTCTGGCACGGGTGCCCGGAGCACGGCCGGTCGACCTTCAATCACAATGCCGAGTACTGGCCCGCGAAGATCGCCACCAATGTGGCGCGCGATGCCGACACGAACGCCAAACTAGACGCAGCCGGCTGGCACGTCCTGCGCTACTGGGAGCACGACGATGCAGCGGCGGTCGTCGAGGAGATCCGGCAGACCGTCTTGGCGCTACGCCGCCGACCCTAGGCAAGCATCGAAAAATACCCCAGCGTCGGATCAGCAAACGTTCCTACGACCAAGCCTCGATCGAGGAAGCGGTTGAACTCTTCGCAACTCGTCTCAGGCAGCAGGGCGCAGCCGTGACAAGCAGCTAGGTTGCAGGAGTCCGGCCCTTGCCCCTTCTCGCCCGCGTCCATGCAGACCGGGTCCGTAGAGCACCACCGGGCATCGGAGATGGCAGACGCGAACACTGATCGCAGGTTGTCGGGCCGGGCCATACGCACAAGGCCACCCATCGTGCCCTCAGAGTCGCCGGCGGCGGTGTAGATGAGGAGTCCCGCCATCTCTCGTCCGGGAGTGGCCGAGACGTAGAGTCGCTCGCGGAGCGAAGCAGAACTGTATCCGCAGGCGAATATCAGCTCGTTGATAAGCAGGTGTCCCAGTGTGTGCAACAGCACGAAGCGCGGAGTGAGCGAGCGGTCCTGAAGACCGCGTTGGGAGGCGACGTGCCCATAGTGGTCGGCGATTCCCTGGGCTCTGGCTTGGACCTCTGCGCGAGCTTCCCATGCTGCCAGCCCAGCCGGATCGAGCTCGAAGTAGATGCCCTCACCCTTCACGACGTAGGCGGGCAGCCAGTCCTGAACAGGCGGCAGAGGTTCCCGGCGCAGCAGCGCTTTGCCGGCGCTGAGTTTCAGGACGTCGTCCCGGACTCGGGTGAAGCCTCGCAGCGCTCGGGTCTCGCGGAGGACATCGACTGAGCGCACTCGCTCCAGGTGAGCATCGAGATCGTGGTGGATGCCGGGGTTGGTTGCAGTGAGGTAGTCGTCTTTCGGGGTCTCCCGGATGTGTTGGAACTCCGGATAGCGCCACTCGTCGTCCCCGGTAAGGAGTTCGGCGTCGGACTCCTCACCTGACGCCGGCTCTTCTTCTCCGACGCCCAGGAGGTCGCGGTAGCCCGCGATGAGCTCGTCGTCTGAGATAGGGCCGAAGAGTTCCGGCGGCACGTTCTTGAGAAGCTGGTCACGCAGCCTCTCGACCTCAAGGCTCGCCCCGAAGATGCTATGAAGAGTGCGCATCGTCGTACTCACTGCTGGGTGGCGCATCAGGTCGTGCATCTCAGCACTGACCGCGCCCTCCTTGCGGGGTAGATAGATCGAGGACTCGACCTTCGGGAAGTAGACATTGCCCGCAGCACGTAGGGCTCCACGCATCGGCTGCCCACAGGCTCCTTCGAGTTTGGCAAGCCAAGGGCGTGCCCCGGTGCAGAGGTAGGGGTCGTCGGGTGACGACAGTTGGTCGCTGAGGTTGGTGTGCTCGTCACCGTTGACGAAGCGCGCCTCGGTGATGCCGCGAAGGGACCGTTCGTTCTGGCAGCCATCGCACACGACTCGCTGGCCCTCAAGGCCGCCGCCGCCGAGAGACTTCAGGCGCAGCGTCCCGTTGCAGGGCGGCCGGTGGGCACGATGGACCCACTTGTCGAAGGGGAAGTCGTCGAGATGCCCAGCGGCGCAGACGGCCACGAAGGGCACCTGCGACATGCGGGGCTTGTACTTCCAGTCGGCGTGCTTCTTGTCCTTGCAGACCACGGCCTGCTGCATGGTGAGCGTTGAGAGTTCGAGGCGCTTGCAGAACATGCAGAAGCACCAGCGCGGGAAACGCAGCACGGGCACCGTGAGCTTGACGTTGCGGTTATCGTTGGCCTGCCCCTGGTAGCGGTAGTCCGGAGGGAGACGGAACTCCGAGACCCTCAAGCGCGCTTCGAGACGCCAATCGTGTTCCTGATACTCCTCAAGCGCCAAGCTGCTGGCGTCGTCGGGCTCGTACCAGTGATCCAACCCTGCCGTGATGACCGAGGTGCCGTTGACGAGGACGCTCATAGCACCAACGCCGAATGGGGTGACGAGCTGCGCCCGCCTCATTGCTCCGGTGCTCATAGTCCGTCCTCCACATCGGCATCAGCGTGGGCGTAGGCCAGCGAGATCGCCAGTCGGCACTCGGCGTCAACGTTGCGCATGCTCGTGGGCACGTCCCAGATCGTGGCTTTGCTGTCCAGGTCAGGAAGCGTTCCCGCAAAGCGCATGAGACCTTGCTTCGGGTCGCCCCACGGGGCGGGATTGGCCTCCCAGATAGTGCGTTCCCAGCCATCCCACTGCCGTGCACGCTTGTCTGCCATCCGCTCCAGCACCGGCACTTCGTCGGAGTCAGCGATGAGCGCACGCTCACGGAGCAACTCGATCGCCTCGTCATACTCAGCTGAAGGGAACGGGTACGGCGGGAGGTCTCCCGGGGCGGTCTGCCGGACGTAGGCCACAGCAGCGGCATGCAGCGCCCGGCGGAGCACCGGGGTAGCGAACGGCGTCACGGAGGTCGGCTCGACCTGAGCGTAGAGCTGCTGGTGATAGGTCAGGAATCGCTCGTAGTGGCTGCGGTCACGAGGCTTGGCTGCGCCATAGATGGTGATCACCAGGCCGGGACTGACGTCGGCACGGCGGCCGACACGACCGGAGACCTGGATGTACTGCGCAGTGGTCTTGGGTTGTCCGACGATGGTCATCAAGCCGAGACGGTCGATGTCTACCCCGACCTCGATGATGTTTGAGGCGAGGCAGATATCAATGGCGTCTTGGCGCTCCTGTCCCGGGACGTAGCGGGCCTGGAGCTGCTCGATGGCCTTGGGGATCTCATCGGAGCGGCGGCGGGAGGTGAGCTCCATCGTGCGGTTTGGCCAGCGCGGATCGATGCCGTCGCGGCGCACGAGCCCGGTCAAGTAGTCCGGGACGTCAGACTCCAGCAGCGAGACCGTATTGCCGAGTTCGCGCAGGGAGTTGAGGAAGTTCAGGTTGGTCCAGTAGCCGTCTCGGTCCGCCTCAGGCACCTTGGTTGCGGCCTGCAGAGTTGCGGCTGCGACACGGGTCTGGACAGTCTGCATCGATCCGAGAGAGGCGCTCATAACCCCGATGTAGCGACGCCCTGGCTCGAACGATCCATCTGCCTGCCGGGCAGGTTCAGCGAAGAATGAGCGGCCTTCTTCCAACCCGTGCGGCGGGAACAGCGCGACATCCTCTCGGCCGAACAGCCCCTTGATCTGATCCTCGTAGCGCCGGATCGTCGCAGTCGACGCGATGATCTTTGGCGGGATCGGTTCCTCCGCTCGCCGGTCGGTGCACAGCTCGTCGATGACTGGCTCGTACAAGCCGACCATCGATCCGAGTGGGCCGGAGATGAGGTGCAGCTCGTCTTGGATGATGAGGCCGGGCGGCGAAACCACACGCTCACCCTGCTCGTCGAAGCCGAACAGGTTCCGGGCTTGCGGACGCCAGGCCATCATGGCGAACTTGTCGACGGTGCCGATGACGATCGACGGACGGACTTCGTAGATGTCTTCGTCGACCACATGCACCGGTAGGCCGGAGCGACGCGAGTAGCGACAGTGTGAGTCAACGCAGCGCAGCACAACTCGGTCGCGTCCTACCTGCTCGTAGCCAATGACGTCCTGGCCACCCCGGCCCTTGGGCTTGGTGCCCATCTGTGCCCCGCACCAGGGACAGCGCAGCAGCAGGAAGAGGTTCTGCTCGTGCGGGTTGCGCCGCAGCCGACCGAGGACATCGACGGCCTTCTTCCAGCTGTTGGGAGTCGAGGAACCACCCAGCCAGATCCCGATTCCGAACGGCGAGGTTCCCAGCACATCGGCGTGGTCGTCACGGATGGCTTCAAGCACACAGACAAGCGAGGCAGCCCGCAGGAACTGTTGGGCAGTCAGGAGGCGCAGCGTGTAGCGCATCAGGGTGTCGGTGCCAGCGTCGTCGGGGTTGCGCAGGCGGCGAGCTAGCAGGCTGATCGCACAAGCCCCGAGGTATGCCTCAGTCTTACCGCCACCGGTCGGGAAGAAGATCAGGTCGACCAGCGAGCGAGTCTTCCGAGACGGATCAACCAGCTCGGGCAGGCTGGCGAGGATGAAGGCGATCTGGAAGGGACGCCATGTGCCCCTCCCCTGCGGAATGACCGGCACAGGGTGGTTCCCCTTGACCCGCAGCACATCATCCTTGCCGCGTTCGACTTCACGGAGCGGAAAGTTGGAGCGCACCTGCTGGTAGAGCATGGCCTCGTTGGCCCAACGGAACGCCTGCCGCGCTGTCTGGTCTGAGCCGACAAGGTGCCATCCCGTCTTCATGCGATCTAGGGCGGTCTCGGCCAACGCCATGTGCCGCCGAGCAGCGTCACGGAAGCGCACCGGCAGATCGTCGATCTCGGCCTTTCGTGTGTCGATCCACTCACCGTAAAGGCGCAGCACGGTCTCGACCTGCGCTTGCCCTTCAACCGTCCCGTCGGCCAGTTCCTTCATGCTGACCGTGACAGCCTGGCGCTGCCCTTCTTGGTCAAGGCGGTAGTTCCCATCGTCGTCAGTCAAGTAGATGTTCGGGGTTAGGCTGACGACTTCGTAGCCTGGCAAGGCCACGGCACGCACCAGCGGTACCGGGGCGTCGGTGCCACCTTCCCACTCGGCAGCACAACCATGCCCGATGGCGTAGGTGCGCTTGTTGCGGTAGAGCAGGTCGATCGACTGCTCTTCGTCGTCACGGTCGGGCAGCTCGACCTCTGGGTAAGGCTCGATGACCAGGCCATTTGCGGCACTGACGGTGAAACCCATCTGGAACAAGGCCGTGCTCGGTCCGGTGCCCATCACTTGATTGACGACCGCGACTGTCACCAGTCGCAGTTCCGGGTCATCGACGCCCGGAACAGGACGGCTAAACACGCGCGTCGTTGGTTCGATCCCAGGCGGGTCGCCTTCGGGCGCAGTGTCGACGATCTTGAGTCGGTTGGTCTCACTGATGAGGACACCACCGGGTACTGCGCCGGCGAGCGTGAACGGACGGCGCCGCCACCAGTCAACCGGCTTGGACACACCCGGGATGTGGACGCTGAGCTTCTCGTAGTGGGCACCAGTGACGGTGACGATGAGCGAACCGTCCGTCGGCACGCGGCACTGGAACGAGACCGCCATCGCCGAGGGCTTGAAGCTGTTGGCGTCGGTCAGGTCGAAGTCGTCAGAGTCAGCCTCGTCATGTCGCAGTCTGCCTTGAATCTCGACAGGCGGGCCTTGCGGGTCTTCTTCGTTGCGGGCGACGCCAGGGATGCTGGTGAGGTCGACATCCTCTTCCGTCGAGTCCGCAATAGACGTGCCGCCGATCGAGGCGCCGCTGTGAAGAACACCAATGCCGTAGCGGGTGAGGGGCGACCCGATAGTCAGGATCTCTTGCATCGTGGTGCTGTCGTGGAACTGGCCTCGGCTTTCCTCGGCCGCCGAGAAGGTGATCGTGCCGCTCGAACAGTCGACCGGCTTTCCGGCCGGCTCCTCCGAGCCGAGGGGGCCGAACAGTTCACGACGGAGTTCAGCTTCGACGATGGCGCGGGCTTCGAGTCCGCTCATGGAGTGCCTCCTACGGCATGACGGAGCGTGCTGGCTTCAATGAGTGCGACGAGGCGATCAGTGGCGCGTGTGAGCCCGACGTAGAGCAACGAGTCAAAGTTGTCGTTGATCTTGGTCGTGTCGAGGTCGGTCACCACAACGGCGGGGGCTTCGAGTCCCTTGAAAGCATGGATAGTGGAGTAATGCACCTGGCCAGGGCGGGCCTCCCTGCCATCGGCCTGCCTCAGGATCTGCCGAAGCCACGGATCAGTTGTGGTGGCTGCGGGGGGGGCGTCGCGGAGGGGACTCAAGACAACGATCTCGTTGAGGGCGTAGCCGTCGTCCTTGAGCCCGCGGATCGCGGTGGCGAGTAGTCCTGACTGATCTTGCCCTGCCGGGTACTGGCGAAAGACGGGATCGATGCCGTCGTCTTGGCGCCGGAACCGTCTGTAGCCAGGTTGTAGGTGGCTAAGCAGGTTCACCTGGTAGCCGATGCGCGGGAGGTTGCGGCAGTTCTGCATCAATCTGTGAGTCGACAAGTAGGGAGCGCGTGAGCGCAGCCGATCACGCCCCGTCTCGTTCTGGAAGACTGCCTGTCGCTCAAAATCACCGAAGAAGAGAAGCCGCCCTTCCTTTAACCCACCGGTGACCATGAAATCGAGGACATCGAGGTACGGGTCGATGGCGATGTCCTGGACCTCGTCGATGATGAGGAAGTCGGAGACTAACGGGCTGCCGCCCTCGATGAGGGCCTCCATCGCACGCTCGGGCAACTCCTCATTCCAGAACTCGGGTCCGGCACCCTCCGGCGCACGGTCGACCCGGGCCAAGCGCAGCAGTTCTTGATGGAAAGTGCCGACGCTGAGCCCTTCAAGATCCGCCAGATCACTGGCGAGCCGATTACCGAGGAAACGGTTGAAGCACAGTAGCCGCCCCTGCTTGCCCGTAGCGATCTCACGGCGGGCAGACTCCATCGCCAAGAAGGTCTTTCCTGATCCAGCTGGTCCCGCAAACAGAGCGGCGTGGTTGTCGGAGGCAGCGTCGAGTGCCAGGAACTGCTCCTCGATGAAGGTGGTCAACTGAGACTCGCGAGCGCGGCGGCGATTCCCGGCGACCGTGGCCAACTCAAACTTGGGACGGAGCAGGCCGGCAATGCGCGCAGCAGTTTCGCTGTCCGGTCCGACGCCGCCGTAGGAGAAGTACTTGATCTTGTCGTCGAGGTGTGTGGTGCCAGCCGCGAGAGTGCGCAGGATCGCGGCGGGCGCTGACTTCACGTCTTCGGAGTCCATGACCTGCCAGTCATGCCACTCGGGGTTCCCAGGCAACAAGGTGCGAGCGCGGACACCGGTGAACCAGACGGCCGACAACATCGGAATGGAGCGCAGGCCGACGTTCTTCTTCTCCAGGTAGGAGCGCAAGCTATGCATAGCTTCACTGGCCTGCTGGAACGGTCCGCGCGCGGTGGGAGCGTCGTTGCCGAGCCGCCAGGTACCGTCCGACCGCCGGTCGATTGATTGGTGGGACTTGACCTCGATGACAAGGATTCCGGCACCCGGGACGATGACGACGAAGTCGGCTTCGCCCTCTACCTGACGAACGTGGTCAGCGATGCCAAGAGAGTGGAGTACCAGCCACTCATCGGTCTCCTCGCCGTCGCGCAGCCTGGCATAGACGGCCTTCTCCCCTGGCGGGGCGTCGTCCGGGCAAAACGCAGGCATCATTCGAGCCACTGTCCGCTCCGATCTTCAAACGGCACTCTTGCATCGTGCCGCGGCACGATCTCGGAGTGGGGCGAAATCGCAACGACACGGGTGGCCAGAATGCCCCGGAACCCCTCGGTTCGGACGTCCAAACTGAGGTGCCCGGTGCTCTCCAACTCCGTAAGGTCGGAAGCCGAGACAGCCGTCTCGAGCTGCCTCCCGATCTCCGCGCTCGCCTGATACAGCATCTTGCGGAGGAGAGACGCGTAGCCAAAGGTCGGCTGAATCGAGATACCCAGCCACTTGAGGAGCGATTCGAAATCCTGGTCGCTGTTGGGTCGGATCAGGCTCGGGTCGGTCCAGGCTCGTGCCCGGTCCGCAGTCTCGACGCCTGTCGCACGCAGGTCCTTCACAACCTGTCGATAGCCGTATCGCTGGAGCCGCTGAGCCAGCAACTGCTTCCACTCTCCTTGGGTAGCATTGACCGCCGTGGCTCGCGGACCCAGCCTGGCCAGAGCGGCTTGGTACAGCGCACCCCGCTCAGTCACGCCCTTCCGCAGGAGTAGGTAGGTGCCCTCACAGACAGCCGCCACGTCCGTGTAGGTGACCCGCTCACCAGCTGGCTGCCGAGGATCGAGGGAACGGATGCGTTCTCCGTCATCGAGCCACATCGCCAAGTTGCCACTGAGGAGGATCTTGCGTGCGTCAACCTCTTCGTTCGTCGGCTCACGGTCCTCGGATTTCCGCGCGTCCCAGACCGGTTGGGGAAGGTAGGCGTCCTCGTCCTCTACCTCGACAGGCGCGCTCGGCTCCGGCTCGGACGTGTCACCAACTGTGTACTCCCGGGCCTCAATGCGGATCGCGCCCTCCGCGTACGGAGCGATGGCAGAGCGCGGGATGCTCCGGTCTCCAAACCACGCAGGTAGTACGAAGCTGACCGCGTCGGTCACCGGTGCGGTAATCAGGGGCGGCCGACAGAAGCGGGGCGGTCCGACGACGTACGCCTGCTCGCGGTCTGGTTGACCACGCTCAAGCTCCCCAGCGGTCATGACGGTGATGCCGTGTTTCCCCAGCCACGACGTGAGCCCGAGCTGGGCGGGCTTACTCGCGGCGATGACAACGCAGGTGTCTGCGCCGGCTTCGAGGCACGTGCGCAGGAGTTCCGTACCTACGACCGATTCCCGGTCCCGGTGGGCAAGCGCTGTAGCCGATACCACGATCTCGTCCAGTAGGTCCTGGTCGGCGACCGCACCTCGAAGACGATGAGCCTGTCGACTGACTTCACCGGCCAACTCTGTGAGTCCCTGGTTGAAGACCATGGGTTGCGGTTGTGTAATGAGGCGCCAACGCAACGCCTTGGACACCCCAGCCAGGTCGTCCAACAATCCCGGTCCGTCTTCGCGGATTGCAGCAATCAAGCGACGAACGGCCAGGTTGAAACGAGCCCCCGCGCGATCACCGACAGCGACAATCTCGACGCCATCTCGGATGAGACTGGCGGAGGCGGCATAGCGCTGACTCAGCGCGTCGATACGACTCATAGCGGCACCGTGAACGCCAGGGCTTCGACACCCGACGGCGGCGACCAGCCGAGATCATCCGAGAGCGACAGCGGCTCGCCGCGTGTATTCCTTAGTTGGGTCACAAGCTCGGCCGCCGTCTCATCCGCCACGGAGCGATCGAGCACGCAGATCACTACTGGTGCTTCGATCTCCCCGAGGTACTTGATCGCGCCGTTGCCGTCCAGAATCACGGCGTTCAAGTCCTTCGGAAGTGGCAGGTGTTCGGCAAGCCGCGCGGAGGCGAACAGGCGCGTGAACCATGTTGCCGCCTTGGTCGCCTTCGGCCTGAGCAATGACCTGATGGAGCTCGGTGGGAATACGTCTTCGTCCTTGGCCAGGTAGGCGTCGAAGTCCTGCTCCAGCCACTTCAAGGCCCCGACGATCGCGAGATCTGCGGCAGGAAGCGCAAGCCGGGCGTCCCAAGCGACGTCCAGGCGGGCCATGCGTTCCATGCTTCCGGGCTCCGGGCGAGGCTCCTTCTCCGGGCTGTCCAGTTCCACCAGGGCAGCGAGCGCTCGTATGCCATCGACTCGCCACTTCGATCCGGCAAACTGCGCCTGGGGCGGGTCTGTGGCTTCATCAAGGGACGAGAAAGCTCCCGTGATCACGTGACGGCTGTTGACGGCACGGAGCGGCTGACCTTGCTCCATCTCCCTCAGCGTGTCCAGAGGGTCAGGCAGCGCCGGCGCTTCACTTGCGAGCACCCATCCGCAACCAATCAGGGCTGCCGCGAAGTCGCGTTTCGGCACGGACAGTGCGATGACCAACTGTCGATCGCCAGCCCTTCGATGATGCCGCGCGGCCCGGGTTCCCAAGACCACCATCGGGTCGAGCCAATGCGCAGCGTGACCGGGCCGATCGGGGTACTCCGAGAGCACAAGTCGAGTCCGCCCACCGGTAGAAGCCGCCAAAGCAGGCACCTCCTCTATGTCTCGACCCCGCCTGTTAGTTACAGAGCGGACGGTAGTGAGTGCCTCCGACGGAAACGGGCGACCTGTTGCGGCTGGCCACCGGTCGCGCGGCTGCGTTGCACCCATTACTTCTCACGCGCTCAGCGCCTCCAGTGGAGCCACCGGTCGCCCTGACGACCGCATGGCAGTCTTGATTGCGGTAGCGAGAGACTTGGCCAACGGGGGCGGGACTGCATTGGAGACCTGCTCGACCTGGGCCGAGAGGGTTCCCTCCAGAACGAACTCCTCCGGGAATCCCTGAAGGAGCATCGCTTCGTAGATGCTAAGACGGCGGCGGCCCTCGGGATGTACATGGATCTCTCGATGGCCGTAGGCGACAGTAGGGCTCGGCTTGTCCCAGTCCAGTCGACGGAAACTACGGCCTGCGCGGTCGGCACCGCCAGGCTGGTGGAAACGCTTTGATACCGGGCGCATCGTCCAGTGGTTCTCATGGTGGGGAATAGCTGACTTCTCAAGATCGCGAGCGAAGAACGCTGGAGCAGGAAGATCTCCGATAACTGACCGCACCGTGAGCCCACTCGCTTCCACCTTCGCTGGTTTGAATCTCCGAGCCACTTCCTCGTTTCGGAAACCAGAGATGATGACTCGATTCCGAGTCTGGGCGACTCCGTAGTCGAGGGCCGAGTACTCGTTCACATCGGGGGTGAGACCGATCTCCTTGAACTTGGAAAGGATGCCGCGGAACGTCACCGAGTGCTTGGCATCACGGATACCTAAGACGTTCTCGAACAGAACGAACTCAACGTCGTACTTTCCCTGAAGCGCCTCGACAATCTGAAGGTAAAGTATGGGTAGCCGGTTGCGCGGGTCGTCTGCGGCCGATCCGGTATTTGCGCGGGAGAAGCCCTGACACGGCGGCCCACCAATCACCCCGATCGATTCGCCTGGCTCCAGAAGGTTCTCCAGGTGGGTAAGAACACCGTCAGGGCCGAGATCCTCTAGGTCGGCGGCAACTGACGTCGCTTCCTTGAAGTTCCGCTGGTGAGTCTGGATGGCGGCGGGCGACACGTCGACCGCGAAGGTCAGCGGGAAGCCAGCCCGCTTGAAGCCGAGGTCCAAGCCTCCTGCACCCGAGAAGAGGCTGACGATCTTGGGCAACGCCATGCTGACTCCTGTTCGACATGCGCACTCACAGGGGCAAACGAATGGCGCTTCTTCATCCACGGCCCACGGTTGCCCCGCGTCGGACACGGCTCACACCGGCAACTCTAGCGATGACCGGCGACGATTTTTGGGCGGGGGCCGAGAACCTATCGACCGAGTCCGACCTCAGGACCAAGTTGGTTTACACGAGGAGCTGGAGATGCAACCCCGCGTAGCCGCCGCAGCGCCGCTTCGGCGCGGGCGCGTCAACTCGCTGGTTGTCGCTGGCGGGCTGTCCGCCGAGGGGCTCGTGGCTGGTGATGCCGTGCCGGTCGCGGTAGGCGGCGATGGTGGTGACGTTCCTCAGCCAATGCCCGCGGTCGACTGATGGCTCACCGAGTTGCTCGACCCACCGTTCGCGGTTCTTGACGGCAGTGACGGCGAGTGCCCGGGGCGTTGTTCGATGAGCGCCTTGCGCTCGTTGATGGCCTGGCGCATGTCGGATGACATCGGTCCCATGGGTTCTGAGATGAGGCCGACGATCATCCTCGCGGAACGCCGGCCTCGGCTCCTTCCCGCTTCGGCGGTGGCCAGCCTCAACCGGTGGCGTAGGACGGCGGCGATGTCATCGGCGTCATCGAGTCAGTAGCGGGCGACTGCACTAGGCAAGGTCGCCTCGATGTTGTGGCCATTCGCTTCGGCCCGCCGGAGCTCGGCCGCAAGTGGGCCGTAGGCATCCGAGGCGAGTACATCGTCGCGTTGTTCGTCGGTGAGGCCGCAGGACATGAGCAACTGCGCCCAGCGGTCGCATTGCGCAGCGGTGGCGAGGGTCTCCATTTCGGCAGCGAGCTGGGCGATGCTGCCCCAGGCCTCCTGCTCGGCCTTGATCGTCTGCGTGGCAGACAACTCGCCGCCGCTGTTGGCGAGCACCCCGGTCAGCACCTCCTTCGGGGTCGGGGCATCTTGTGCGTCACGTGCGCCGTGGTGCTCGTCAGCCTCGTGGGTGGTCTGCTCATCACACATCACTCTCACGCTGCGCATCGAGCCAGTCGCGGACATCCGAGAGCGCGAACCGCAGATGCTTGCCGAGCTTGAAGGCTCGCGGCGCCTTGCCGGACAGCCGCCAGTCGTAGATGGTCTGCGCGGGGACCCGAGGTACTCGGCAAGTTCCTCGACCCCGATCAGGGGCTCCAGCCCCGGTTCTGTGGTGTTCATGAGAGGCAGGTGCTCAAGCCGTACCGAACAGCCGGGAAGCGACCGGATCGAACGGCGCTGCGCCTGCGCGGGGAGCGCGGCGCACCTGCTCAATGTGGTAGGTAAACGATGGGATCGCATGTCGCCCCCAAAGCGAAAGTCCAGGGCAACCATGGGCTGACCTGGACTTTCTTCGTAGCGGGGACAGGATTTGAACCTGCGACCTCTGGGTTATGAGCCCAGCGAGCTACCGAACTGCTCCACCCCGCGGTGACATGGGTCTACGTTACGCGTCTCCTCGGCGGCTCGCAACCAACGTGCCCGAGATCACCCGCCGTCGTCGGTTGGCTCGGCCGACGGCGTTGCCGCCTGCTGTTCCTTGACCGCGGCGTCCAGCGCCTTGCTGGCGTCGATGATCTGCTGTTGCGCCTGCCCCATCGTGGCGTAGTCACCGGACTGCGCGGCCGCCTCGTACGCCGAGATGGCCGCCTGCAGCGCGGTGTTGGCATCGTTGATCTTCTGCTGCGTCGACGCGTCTCCCCCGCCAGATCCGCCGGTTGTGCCGTTGGGGTCCGTGGTGCTCTCATTGATGTCCGCGGCGTCTTCGTTGGCCGTGTTGGCGGCATTGTCGCCGGCGCCCGGGCCGAACAGCTTGTCCAGGCCCTCCTTGATGGTCGGAGCCCAGGTGAGCTGCCCGCCGTACTGCAGCAGCACGAACTGCAGTGTCGGGTAGGTCGAGCGCACGTAGACCGGTTCGACGTACAGCAGGCCGCCAGCGATGGGCACGGTCAGCAGGTTGCCGAAATCGACCGAATCGGCGTTTCCCTGTCGCAGCCAGTTGAGCTTGGTCTTGATCTCCTCGTCGTTGGTGAACTGGTTCTGCACCTGACGCGGGCCGAAGGTGTTCTGCGCCGGCGGCATGGTCAGCACGGTGATCTTGCCGTAGTTCTCCGGGTCGCTCTCGGCTGCCATGTAGGCGGTGATGTTGTCCTTGTTGTTGGCCGTGAGCGGTGAGGTGATCTTGAAGGTGGACACGTCCTGGCCGGGCAGCTGTGAGCGGACGTAGAACGGTGGCTGGTCGCCGGCGCCTCCACCGGTCGGGTCGGCGGCCACCTTCCAGAAGCCGTCCTCGCCGTAGAACTTGCTCGGGTCGCTGACGTGGTACTGGGTCAGCAGCTGCCGCTGGATCTTGAACAGATCCTCCGGGTAGCGGAAGTGGTCGGCTAGGCCCTCGGGGATCTCCGACTTCGGGGTGATCGCCCCCGGGTAGGCGCTCTGCCAGGTCTTCAGCACCGGGTCGTTCTCGTCCCACTCGTAGAGGGTGACCGTGCCGTCGTAGGCATCCACGGTCGCCTTGACCGAGTTGCGGACGTAGTTGACCGTCTCGTCGGGCAGCGCGGCGGTGCCGGTGCCGGTCTGCGCGTCGGCGGTGGTGTCACGCAGGCTCATCTGGGCGGCGTACGGGTAGCCGTCGGAGGTCGTGTAGGCGTCGATGATCCAGGTGATCCGTCCGTCGATCACGGCCGGGTACGGGTCGCCGTCCGCGGTCAGGAATGGCGCGACCGCCTCGACCCGCTCGCGCGGAGTGCGGTCGTAGATGATCTTCGAGTTGCTGCCGATGCTGCTGTTGAGCAGGAAGTTGCCCTCGGCGTAGCGGATGGCGAACACGGCCTTGCGGAACAGGTTGTCGACCGGAACCCCGCCCTCACCGTCGTAGGTGGTGCGGCGCTCGCCCTGCCCCTCGCTGTCCTCCGGCCGGTCGTACTCACGATGCTTGCCGTCCTCAGTGCCCACGATCGAGTACTCGTTGTTGAGCTCGCCGAAGTAGATCCGCGGCTGCTTGACCTCGATCTCGCCACCCTCGAACCCGGAGTTGACGAAGTTCGGCATGCCCTTCTCGTCGACCTCGTTGGCCGGCGCGGCAATGAATCCGTAGCCGTGGGTGTAGTAGGTGTGCATGTTGATCCAGTTGCGCTGCGCCTCGGAGAAGCGCGAGGGATCCAGCTCGCGCACCGCGACCACGTAGTCCTTGCTCTCGCCGTCGATCGTGTACCGGTCGATATCCAGCCGGTCGGCGAACGAGTAGACGCGCACGACCTGCTCGTTCTGCTGCACGACCTCGCTGATCACGTTGGGATCAAGCAGCCGCAGGTGCGGGATGGTGCCGGCGTCCGCCCGGATCTCGCCGGGCTCGGCGGTCGACTTGGCGGGGTAGGCCTGATAGTCGACCTCATCGAGGCCGTACGCCGCGAGCGTGGCGTCCATCGCGCGCTCGATGTACTCGGCCTCCTTCACGTTCGCGTTCGGCGTGACCACGAACCGGTTGTAGATCGCCGGGTAGGCGGTCCCGATCGCGAGGCTGGCGACGATCATCAGCGCGAGCGCCATCGCCGGGATCGCGAAGTTCTTCATCAGCAAGGTGGCGAAGAACGCCAGCGCGCAGATGATCGCAACGATCGCCAGGATGGTCTTCGCCGGCAGCATCGCGTTGACGTCGGCAGCCGCCGCACCGTAGAAGTTCTTGCCCCGGGTGGAGAACATCAGGTCGTAACGATCGAACCAGTAGCCCAGCGCCTTCAGCAGCACGAACACGCCCAGCAGCACCGCGAGGTGCGCGAGCGTGGCGGTCGCGAAGCGCTGGCCCGGCGAGTTGAGCCGGATCCCGCCGTACAGGTAGTGGATCGCGGCCGCGATCACGATCGCGAACCCCACGACGGCGAACAAGTAGGTCAACGAGAACCGCAGGAAGGGCAGCTCGAAGGTGTAGAAGGACACGTCCAGGCCGAACTGCGGGTCGGTGCGGCCGAAGTCGGTGGAGTTGGCCCAGGTCAGATACGAGCGCCACTGCGACTGAGCCGCATAGCCACCGAAGAGGAAAGCCGCCAGGGTGGTGACGATCAGCAGCAGCCTGCTGCGCGGCTCGATCACCCGGCGGTATTGCTCCAGGTTCTGCTGCTCGGCGGTGAGCGGGCGGAAGGCCGGTCGCAGCCGGTAGGCCAGGTAGGCGTTGAGCCCGATCACCAGCGCCGCCACGGCACCGAAGACGAGGAAGAGGACGGCGCGGGTCCGCCACGTGGTCCAGAACACCTCGGTGTAGCCGGTCTCCTGGTACCACCAGTACCGCACGAGCAGCTGCGCGACCAGGCTCGCTGCCAGGATCAGCACGGCGAGCGCGACGCCGATGATCATCAGCACGCGCGCCCGCTTGCTCATTCCGAAGGACGCGGCCGCCGGCGGTCGAACTGCCACCCTTGCACTCTCCCCTATTAGTTCCTGCAGCGCGGCTGGCGAGCCGCGCGCTGATATCCCAACGCGCAGGTCGCGCCCACGGTTCCTGCCGTGAGAAGCCTATGAGCCCGGCGGCTGGGCGGCCACCTGGGTCAGGAGCAGGTGTCGATCGGCTCGCCGGCCCGCAGCGCCTCGATCGCCTCCACGGCGTCCTCGAGGGTGGCGACCTTGGCGATCACCGGGCCGTCGTCCGGCGGGTCGATCAACGCCTCCGCGCAGTTGTCGGCCGGCGTCAGGAACATCGCGGCCCCCACCTCGGCCGCCTTCTTGAGCTTGAAGCGCACCCCACCGATGGCGCCGACGTTGCCGTCGGGATCGATAGTGCCGGTGCCGGCGATGAACTCGTCGTCCACCAGGGGCTGCTCGCCCACCAGGTCGATGATCCCGAGGGTGAGCATGAGACCGGCGGACGGGCCACCGATGTCGTTCTGTGCGAAGCTCACGCTGAAGCCGCCGTAACCCCGGTACGTGACGGTGATGCCCAGCAGCGAGCCTGCGCGATCCTCCGGCGGACCTTGGGTCACGATCGTCGTCGTCGCCGGCTCACCGTCGTGCAGATAGTCCACGCTCACCTCCGTGCCGGGCTCGATGCCGGTCAGCACGGTGGTCAGCGTCTCGGCGTCGGGCACCGGCTGCCCGTCGACGGCCTCCAGCGCATCCCCCGGCGCGAGCGGGATGTCGTCCGGCGCGTCGACGACCACGACCTTCTTCGGGTAGTTGAGGTAGTTCATCGCAGCCTGGATCGCCGCGCTCTCGCTCTGGACGTACTCGGCGCGGTTCTGCTCGTTCGTCTCCTCGCGGGTCTGGGTGGGTGGATAGACGCTCTCGCGTGGAACGATCGCGGCATCGTCGGAGAACCATCCGGCGATCGCTTGGAAGATCGTGATCTCGTCGATGACCCCGACCGTGGTGAGGTTCAGGTTGCCCTCCCCCGGGTCGGTCTGCTTGCCCTGGATCGCGATGACCGGCTCGCCCTCGAAGTCACCGAGCGTGTTGACCGTCGGGCCCGGCACGAGTGAGACGTACGGGACGCGGATGAACGCCAGCAGCAGCGCCAACCCGCATAGCACGATCACGCCGGTGACCAAGGTCTGCAGGCGGCGAGTCATTGCCTTAGCGTAGGGCAGCGTGCGCCTCGTCGACCGGCCACCCGGCGTCCGTGATCGGGGAACAACCCGCCCGCCGGAGGACGTTGACCTACCAAGCGCCCAGCCTAGGAGGCACCCATGACGAAGCCGCCGTTCGGTTTCAACGGCCCGCAGCCCGACGACGACCCGTCCGAGGAGGGCAATCAGCCTCAGCAGCCGGCGAATCCCTTCGGCTTCCCCATGCCGGGCATGCCGGGTATGCCGGGCATGCCAGGTATGGGCGGCGGGCAGATGCCCGACATGAACCAGCTCATGCCGATGCTGCAGCAGCTGCAGCAGATGTTCATGGGCGGCACCAGCGGCCCGGTGAACTGGGACATCGCCAAGCAGACCGCGGTCCGCGCAGCGCAGCAGGGTGAGAAGCCGGCCCAGACCTCCCGCGATGGCGCCGAGCAGGCGGTGCGGATCGCCGATCTGTGGCTGGATAGCGCCAGCACCTTCCCCAGCGGGGTGGGCTCGACCGCCGTGTGGACGCGCAGCGAATGGGTGTCGCGGACCCTCGACGTATGGGCGACGCTCTGCGATCCGGTGGCCTCGAAGATGGTCGGCGCGATGACCGCGCTGGTGCCCGAGGAGGGGCTGGCCGCAGTTCCCGGCATGCCGCAGCTTCCGGGTATCGAGAAGATGCTCGAGGCGATGGGCGGGATGCTGTTCGGGGGCCAGTTCGGGCAGGCGCTTGCCTCGCTGTCCACTGAGGTCCTGACCTCCACGGACATCGGGCTGCCGCTCGGACCCGAGGGGACGGCGGTCCTGGTCGCGCAGAACGTCGACGAGCTCTCCGATTCCCTCGAGCACGATGCAGAGGAGGTACGGCTCTACCTCGCGCTGCGCGAGGCTGCCTACATCCGGCTGTTCGCGCACGTCCCGTGGCTGCGCAAGAAGCTGTTGAGCACGATCGAGGCATACGCCTCGGGGATCACCATCGACCGCGACGCGATCGAACGTTCGCTGTCGGAGATCTCCCCCGAGGACTTCCAGGCGAACCCGCAGAAGATCCAGGAGATCATGTCCAGCGGGGTCTTCGAGCCGCAGCAGACCGAGGCCCAGAAGCAGCAGCTCACGGCGCTCGAGACGCTGCTCGCGCTCATCGAGGGGTGGGTCGACCGCGTGGTGACCACAGCGGCGGCCGACCGGCTGCCGGGGGCCGCGGGGCTCGGCGAGATGATGCGCCGCCGCCGCGCCTCCGGCGGGCCGGCCGAGCAGACCTTCGCAACCCTCGTGGGCCTCGAGCTGCGGCCCCGGCGGCTGCGCGACGCGGCCGCGATGTGGGAGCGGATCGAGGACGCCGAAGGCATCGAAGGGCGCGACCGGCTCTGGGAGCACCCCGACCTGCTGCCGACCTCGGACGACTTCAGCACCACCACTGAGCACCCCGAGGGCGAGCCGCAGCTCACCGAGGCTGATTTCGAGGCCTTGCTGGCCTCGGACGGCAGCGGCGGGCCCAGAGAGCATCTCGACGGCGGCATCGACGGACGCCCCGACGACGAGGACGAAGACGACCCGGACAAGGGCGGCCCGGCACCGGCCGGCGCCTAGGTTCTGCTGCGTCGCTACTCGGGCTGCTCGTCGTCCCACCCGATCGGCAGGCCGGCCGCGTATGCCGCACCCTCCAGGAACCCCTCGGCACGTGCGGTGTCCGGATAACGTGCGCACAACTCACGGAACCGGGGGCCGTGGCCGGGTTCCAGCAGGTGTACCAGCTCGTGCACGATGACATAGTCGATCACCCACGACGGCATCTGCTGCAGCCGGTGTGAGAGCCGGATCTGACCGGTCGACGGGGTGCATGACCCCCAACGGGTTCGTTGGTTGCTCACCCACCTGATGCCCGCCGGCCGAGCCCGCCCCTCGAGGTATCGCTCCGACAGCGCGCTGGCCCGGCTCGCCAGCTGCTCGTCGCTTCGCGGGGTCGCCTGCTGCCTCCGGTCCTCCTTGGCCAGCACCCGACCAACCATCCGGTCGACCCATCCCTCCGCCTCGTCGGCGCTCAGCCGGGCGGGCAGCAGGACCACGACCTGCTCGCCGTCCCGGTAGGCCTGCACGCTGCGCGTGCGCCGGGTACTGCGCCGGATCTCGACCGGGACGCCTCCGACTGTGCGCCGCTCGGTAGCGGGCTTTCGAGCACTCACGCCGCCGAGACTAGCCGGGCCGCCCCGACCGCCACGACTCGATTCAGCTCGCGCGCCCCGAGGATCGTTTGTCCACAACCGCCGGGCGAGTCGGCATGCGTCGGTTTTCCCCCAGGTCACGAGGAGAATCGGTCAACGGTCGGCGGCCTGTCCACAGCCCGATCCACAGCTTTCCCGCTGGCTGCACCCCTGTCCTCCACAGCCAGCCGACGCGCTGTCCACATGTCGCCCGGCGGCCGACTCTGCCTGTGGACAAGTGTCCGGGCAGGTCCCAGCGATGTCAGAGTGCCTCACATCCGCCGCATGAGAGGAGGTCCGGTGAGCACGATCGTCCGCAGCGATACGTCCCTGCCGGAGTACCCGTGGCTGCCGCCGGTGCTGCGCCGCCTCTGGCGCGCCCCCGGGGTGCTGCAGATCGGCACCGACTCCGCGCGGGCGGTCGTCTTGCACAACGCCACCGAGGAGATTGCCGCGCTGATCGCCAGCCTGGACGGTCGCCGCCACCTGTCGACGGTGCTCGACCAGTGCCCCGTGAATGAGTCCACTGCTCGTGACGTGCTGGCGACGCTCGCCTGCGAAGGACTGCTGGTCGACCTCGCAGATGCCGCGGACGGCCCACCCGATCCCGCGGACCATCCCTCGCTCAGTGGGGCGCTGGCGCCGGAGCTACACGGCCGTGCGCTGGGCTCGCTCTCGGTCAGCCCGGCCGAGATCCTGCGGCTGCGGGCGCGGGCCCATGTGGTGATCGTCGGCGGGCCCCGGCTCGCGGCGGCGGTCGGCGCGCTGCTCGCCGCGAGCGGCGTCCGGCAGTTCGGACTCGTGCAGCGCGGGTCGGTGTGCGGCGCCGACCTGCTGCCGGGTGGTCTGCTGGCCACCGATCTGGGGCGAGACCGGCACGGCGCCATCGGCGATGCAATCTCCCGCAGCGCGCCCGGCACCACGGTGACCGCGCTGGGCACCACCGACCGGCCGAGTATCGTCCTGCTCGCCGACCCGGTGGATCCCGCCAGCGAGCGGGCCCGGATGCTCATGGCCACCAGGACGCCGCTGCTGGTCATGTCGATTCGCGAGCGCCGCGGCGTGATCGGGCCGCTGGTCGTGCCGGGCGAGTCCTCCTGCCTCGAATGCCAGGACGCCGTCCGTCGCGACCTGGACCGGCACTGGGGAGTGCTCAAGCCGCAGCTGCTGAACCATCCCGGTTCGGCAGGCGAGGGCGGCGAGACTGCCCTGGTGATGATGACAGCGGCGCTCGCCGCGACCCAGGTGCTGCAGTGGATCGACGGTGAACGACTGCCCGAGACGCTCAACGCCAGCCTCGAGATCGCGCTGCCCGATCTAGTTCTCGAGCGGCGATACTGGCCGCGGCACGCGGCCTGTGCGTGCCGGATCCGTTGAGGTGGTGGACAATGGCATGGTGTCCGACGATCCCGTTGTCCCTGATCGCCGCCGCGCCGCCAAGCTCGCCTCCCTTCCCTTGAGCGCAGCCGGCCGTGCCGCGGCGGGGTTCGGACGTCGGCTCACCGGGCAGAGCGCCGAGGAGGTCAGCGCCGCAAACCGCGAGCGGATGGCCGAGCAGCTGTTCGAGGTCCTCGGCACGCTGAAGGGCGGCGCGATGAAGCTCGGGCAGGCGCTGTCGGTGTTCGAGGCTGCCCTGCCCGACGACATGGCAGCGCCCTACCGCGAGGCCTTGGTCAAGCTGCAGGAGGAGGCGCCGCCGATGCCGGCGGCGACCGTGCACCGGGTACTGGACCAGCAGTTCGGCATCCGGTGGCGTGAGCGATTCACCTCGTTCGACGACCAGCCGGCCGCCGCAGCGAGCATCGGTCAGGTGCATCGCGGCGTGTGGCACGACGGTCGTGAGGTGGCGATCAAGGTGCAGTACCCCGGCGCGGGCCCCGCGCTCATGGCCGACCTCAACCAACTCTCTCGGTTCGCACGGCTCTACGGGATGGTGACGCCGGGGCTGGAGATCAAGCCGCTGATCGAGGAGATCCGCGAGCGCGTCGTGGACGAGCTGGACTACCGCAAGGAGGCCGACGCGCAGCGTGCGTTCGCGACCGCGTTCGCCAACGACCCGGACTTCCTGGTTCCCGCCGTCGTGGCCAGCGCACCCAAGGTCGTGATCGGCGAGTGGATCGAGGGCACACCGCTGCGCACGATCATCAGCGATGGCACGCAACACGACCGGAATCGCGCGGGCGAGCTGCTCGCGACGATGACCTTCGCCGGCCCTGCCCGGGCCGGGTATCTGCACGCGGATCCCCACCCGGGCAACTACCGGCTGACAGCCGACGGCCGCCTCGGCGTCCTGGACTTCGGCGCGGTCAAGGCGCTACCCGACGGCCTGCCGGAGTTCATCGGCGAGGCGATCCGCATGGTGATCGAAGGTCGGGCGGACGATGCGCTCATCGCACTCCGGCAGCACCGCTTCCTGCAGCCGCACATCGTGGTCGACGCCCAGGAGATCATCGACTATCTGCTGCCCATCCTGGAGCCGCTGGTGCTACCCCGATTCCAGTTCACCCGGGCGTGGCTGAAGGAGCAGGCTGCCCGGCTGACCAACCCCCGCGGCCCGGCCATGCGCTTCGGGCGGCAGGTCAACCTGCCGCCCGAGTACGTCATGATCCATCGGGTGTTCCTCGGCGCAATCGGCATCCTGTGCCAGCTGCGCGCCGAGGCGCCGTACGCCACCATCACCGAGGAGTGGCTGCCCGGGTACGCCGAATAGGCAGCCCGCCGAGCCCATCGACGAGCGGGTGAATCGGCCGGCGCGCCACGCTGCACCGCTCTGGGGCAGCACCTAGGCAGCGCCCTTGCGCGGCCGGCCACGGCCGCGCTTGGTAGCGATCACCGCGCCGCGCTCGAAGATCTGGCCACCCCAGACACCCCACGGCTCGCGCCGTTCGATGGCGCTGAGCAGGCACTCGGTGAGCACGGGGCAGCTCTGGCACAGCGTCTTGGCCAGCTCCAGCTCGGCCGGCTTCTCCGCGAACCACAGGTCGCCGTCCTGCTGACGGCACGGCAGGTCGTCGCGCGCTCCGAAGTCGGGGGCGAACAGGTCGATGTAGGGCGCCTCCTGCGCCTTGAGATCCTTCATCACTACGGTCATGTCGTCATCACCTTGGTCGGTCGGTGGTGGGCATGGGCCGGGCCACGCAAAAAGCCGCGAATCCCGGTCCGGGATTCGCGGCCAGCTCGCCGATGCGTCGTCGCCTAGGGCGAGCCTTGCATCGGGGGTACGAGATCCAGGGGGGTGTGCTTGTCCTGCTTGCCGAAATCGGTCGACCCGGTCAGGCCCGTCGGGCGGCAGGAGGCAGCAAAGAGCGCGCGATCGCGAGTGGCGATCGCGAACGTGGTAGCGATGTTGTCCACGACGGCGCTCCTTCCTGGTCTGGACGACATACGAACGGAATCGAGGCTAGAGCCCGGCCGGTACAGACGCAACTGATTTATTGCGGCCTCGCCGAAACTCGCGCGCCACACCCATCGGTCCGCTCGGCGCGATAGCGCCCCGCCATTGCCTGGTGCCCTACAGGCTCATCACCAACCGCGGCGCTGCATCGAGAAGATCTCAGCCGCGACCGGCGGAGATGACCTCGAGCACCTCCGAGCCGTACCGGCCCAGCTTTGTCTCGCCCACGCCCTTCACGCCCAGCAGCCCCATCAGGCTGGATGGCGCACGCCGGGCGATCGCTGAGAGGGTCTCATCGTCGAAGACGCCGTACGGCGGGCCCTCGTTCTCCCGGGCGCCGCCCAGCCGCCACTGCCGCAACCGTTCGAAGAGGTTCTTGCCGTGGGCCCGGCACTCGGCGCACGCCCCGGCCGCGACGTCGCCGGGCACCAGCGCCTGCCCGCAGCCGGCGCACCGGGTCACCTTGGCGCGGCGCCGGACCGAGGGCGCGGTTGTGCTGGACTGCCCGCCGCCGAAGGCGTCCAGGAACCTGCTCTGCTTGCGCGAGCCGCGGCCACCGGGCGCCCGGGAGAGGGAGAAGCTCAACTGCAGGTGCTCGCGAGCGCGGGTGATTCCGACGTAGAGCAGCCGGCGCTCCTCCTCCACCTGCTCGGGGGTGCGCGCGCGGCTGATCGGGACCATGCCGTCGTGCAGACCGACGAGGAACACCGCGTCCCACTCCAGGCCCTTCGCGGCGTGCAGGGAGGCCAGAGTGACGCCCTGGATGGTGGGCGCGTGCGCGGCCGCGGCCCGCTGGTCGAGCTCGGCGACGAAGCCCTCCATCGTCGTGGCCGGGTCGGCGGCCCGCATCTCCTCGGCGAGGCCGACGAGTGCGTTGATGGACTCCCAGCGCTCACGCGCCGCTCCCTGACCTACGCTGCCCTCGGGGTCCCAGCCGCTGGAGGCGAGGACCCGCCGCACCTGCTCGTCGAGGGCGAGCTCGGATCCTCCGGCGGAACGGACCGACGCGCGCAGGAACACGATCGCCTCTCGGATCTCCTCCCGCTCGAAGAACTTCTCGGCGCCGCGGACGACGTACGGCACCCCGGCGTCGGTGAACGCCGACTCATAGACCTCGGACTGGGCGTTGATGCGGAACAGCACCGCGATCTCGGCCGGTGAGGTGCCGCGGTCGATCAGCTCCCGGCAGCGGCGGGCGACGGCGGCGGCCTCGGCCGGCTCGTCGTCGAAGGTGCGCAGCGTCGGCGAGGGGCCGTCGGGGCGCTGGCCGACCAGCCGCAGGCGCGCCTTGGCGAGCTTGCCGCCGCTACCGGAGATCACCTTGTTGGCCAGCGCCACCACCTGCGGGGTGGAGCGGTAGTCGCGTTCGAGCTGGACGATCGTGGCCTGCCGGTAGCGCTCGCCGAAGTCGAGCAGGTAGTCGGGGCGAGCGCCGGTGAAGGTGTAGATGGTCTGGCTGGCATCGCCCACCACACACAGGTCGTCCCGCTCGCCGAGCCACGCGTCCAGCAACCGCTGCTGTAGCGGGTTGACGTCCTGGTACTCGTCGACGACGAACCCGCGGTACTGCGATCGGATCTCGCGGGCCACCTCGGGGACGGACTCGATCAGGTAGGCCATCGACATCAGGATGTCCTCGAAGTCGATGACCCCGGCGTTCTTCTTGATCGCGTCGTAGCGGGCGATCACCGCCGCTACCTGGGCGGCGGGCAGCGGCGTCTCGCGGGCCGCCTGGGTGGCCGCCTCCGGGTAGGCGTCGGGGCCGACGAGGCAGGAGCGCGCCCACTCGACCTCCGAGGCGAGGTCGCGGACCAGGTCCGTCGTGGTCGCGATGCGCTCGCGAGCGGCCGCCTGCCCGACCATCCGGAACTTCGAGGAAGCCAGCTCGGGCAGTGAACCGCCGACATGACGCGGCCAGAAGTACGACATCTGGCGCAGCGCGGCGGCATGGAAGGTGCGGGCCTGCACACCCTGTACCCCGAGCATTCGCAGCCGGGTGCGCATCTCCCCCGCGGCGCGGGCGGTGAAGGTGACTGCCAGCAGCTGCTGCGGCGCGAACTCGCCGGTGGCGACGAGGTAGGCGATGCGGTGCGTGATGGTGCGGGTCTTGCCGGTGCCGGCACCGGCAAGGATGCACAGCGGGCCACGCGGCGCCAGTACCGCCTCGGTCTGCTCCGGGTCCAGGCCGCCGATCAGGCGGCGTACGTCCGGAGTCAGGTCGAGGTGTTCGGTCACCGCTCCAGTCTCCCAAAGACCACCGACATCCGCCGTCCACCAGGACTATGGTGATCGCCATGACCCAGCAAACCTTCACGATGTACTCGACCTCATGGTGCCCCTTCTGCCGCAGCCTGAAGGCGGATCTGGACAAGGCCGGGATCGGCTACGACGAGGTCGACGTCGACCGGGACGCCGAGGCCGGTGAGCTCGTGAAGTCGCTCAACGGCGGGAACCGCGTCGTCCCGACACTGGTGTTTGCGGACGGGACGTCGATGACCAACCCTCCGGTCGAGGACGTGCTGGCGAAGCTCGCCGGCTAGCCGAGCTCGCCGTACGCCCACGCCTTCATCAGGTGGTGGGCGATCGAGATGGCGCCGGGCATCGATCGGCCGCCGGTGCGCTCGGCGGGATCCCCCCAGCCGTAGAGATTGCGCACCTCCTCGCGGGTGAACCAGTCGGCCTCGGCGATCTCACCGTCATTGAGCCGAAGCTCCTGCGGACCCTCGACCCGCGCCGTGAAGCCCAGCATGACCGAGGCCGGGAACGGCCACGGCTGGCTGCCGGCGTACTCCACGTCGGTCACCGCCACGCCGACCTCCTCCTGGACCTCGCGGACGACGGCCGCCTCCAGGGTCTCCCCCGGCTCGACGAACCCGGCGAGCACCGAGAAGCGACCCTCCGGCCATACCGCTTGTCGTCCGAGCACGCAGCGGTCAGCGCCGTCGTGCACCAGCATGATGACGGCGGGGTCGGTGCGCGGAAAGTGCGGCGACCTGTCGACCTCGCAGAAGGTGGACCAGCCCCCCTCGCGGTAACTGGTCGGCCCACCGCAGATCGGGCACATCTTGTGCCGGGCGTGCCACTGCGCCAACGCGACCGCCTCGACCATGAGGCCACGGTCGGCCACCGACAGCGCCTCACCGATGGTGCGCAGGTCCACCCACTGGTCGGCCTTGAGGTCGCGCCGCGCGGATACCGCGAAGTGCGGGACGCCGTCGAGAGTCCCGAGGTATAGCCGGTCGGCGTCCGCGGACACTGCGGACGAATCCCGCCAGGCGATCCGCGGGGCCCCGGCGCTTTCGTCGATGGGCGCCTCGAAGCGGTCGGTGAGCACCAGGACCTTGCTGCGGGAGAATGCGTCGTCCAGCCAGGCCTGGTCCTTGCGGTGCTCGCCGTCGCGGTCGTGCTCGAACTCCCCGAACAGCGGTGTCACTCGTGGCATACGTGCTCCTCCTCGCTAGCGCTCCAGCACTACGGTGCCCAGTGTGCCCAACGGTCCCACGATCTGCTCGGCATCGCCTACCACTATCACCCGCGCCGCGGCCGGCGTGATCTCGCGGGCCGCGAGCTCCAGGACCGCTTCGGCGGTGACGCCGGAGATGGCCTGCAGGTTGCGGCTCAGCCAGCCCAGGTCGAGCCCGACGACCTCGAGGTTGGCGCAGGTGCTGGCCAGCCCAGCCTGGGTGGACATCGCGATCAGCGAGGAGCCCACGAGGAACTGGCGGGCATCGGCAAGCTCGTCGTCGCCGACCCGGGTGCTGGACAGGCGCCCGAGCTCATACCGGATCTCGTTGACGGCCGCGGCCGTGAACTCCGTCGAGACATCAGCCGAGACGATGAGCACGGACGCCTCGCGACCGAGGTCCACCCCGGAGCGGGGCGTATAGGTGTAGCCCTTGTCCTCGCGCAGGTTGCGGACCAGCCGGCTGGAGAAGTAGCCGCCGAACAGCATGTTGGCGACCTGCTGCACGGGGTATGCGGGGTCGGTGCGTCCCACGGCCGGCATGCCGAGCCGGATCGCGGACTGCACTGATCCCGGGCGGTCGATCACGCCGATCTGCGGCGAATCCTCGAAGCGCACCTGCGGGATGCGCTGCTGCGTGGGCGATCCGCTCCACGCGCCCAGCGCCTCCTCGACCGCGTCCAGTGCCCTGCGCGGTTGCAGGTCCCCGACCAGTACCAGGACGGCGCCGTCGGGCAGCACGCGCGAACGGTGGTGCGATCGCACCTGAGCGGCTGTGACGGCGAGCAGCTCCGCCGGCTCAGGAATCGAATGGGCATACGGGTGCGAGCCGAACATCTTCGCGGCGATCGCCTTGGCGGCAGCCGTTCCCGCGCTCGAGCCAGCGACAACGAGATGCTCCGCGACGCGACCCCGTTCGTCCTGCACGTCACGCTTCGGATAGCTCGCTGAGGTCAGAACGTCGGCGAGCAGCGCGAGGTACCCGGCAAGGGACGTGGCAAGCACGCTCCCGCCGATCATCAGCTTGTCGCGGTCGGCGCCCACGTTGAGCTCGGCACCGAGCAGGCCCAGCTCCTGCTCGAGCTCAAAGCCGTCTCGTTGGGCGGTGCCCTTGAGCATCGTCTCCGCGAGCAGCGTCGTGCGGGCCAGCGCGGTCTGGCCGGCCATCGGCGCGGGAATCCGCAGCCGCACCTCGACCATGGGGACGGTGGGTCGGCGTACGGCGATCACCCGCAGCCCGTTGGCGAGCGTGCGGCGATGGACGCGCGGTGGGCGCGCGGTCGTGACCTTCCCGAGCCCGGGAATGGCTGGCTGCGGAGCGGTCATGCACCCTCCTTCACGCGGGGCCGCGCGGGGTCGAGCGCGACGATGGCGCGGGCCGATGGTGTGAGCCGCGCCGCGGCCCGCGCTACCTGCTCGGCGGAGACCGTCAGCAGCATCTCGGGTAGATCGTTGATCAGCTCCGCCTTGCCGTAGAGCAGCTCGAGCGTTCCCATGCGCAGGGCGCGCTCGGTGATGGAGTCGTACTCGCGCAGCAGCTGCGCGACCATGCGCGTGGTGACTCGCCGCAACTCGGCGTCGGTGGGGCCGTTCTCCACCAGGTCCGCCAGGATCTCGTCCACGGCGGCGATCGCGGGCGCACGCGTCTCGGCGTCCGCGTGGTGCATCTGGATCGTCACGGTGCTCGCAGCCCGCTGGTCGAAGGGGTCACCGAACATTCCGCAATAGGCGTAGGCGCTGATGGCGAGCTGCTTCTCGAGGACGATCTCGCGATGCAGCCGGGAGGCCTCGCCGTCGTACAGCACGTCGCAGAGCACGACCGATCCGAGGTAGTCGCGCAGGGCCCCGACCGGGTCGGGGCTCTGCCAGCCCAGCGCGGTCGCCGGCATCGGGGCGTGCTCGTCGGCGACGTCGCCGTACGCCGGCTCGGTGCGCTCCGGCTCTGCGAAGCCCGGGCGGTCAGGCACCGCCCGTGACGGGATGCCGGCGAAGTGCCGCCGGACGAGCGTGCGGGCCTCGGCGAGGTCGAAGTCCCCCACGATGGTCAGGACGGCGTTCGCGGGGGCGTAGTAGCGCTCGAAGAACTGGCGGGCATCGGCCACGGTCGAGCTCTCGAGGTCCACGAAGTCGCCGTACCCGTTGTGCGTGTTGGCGAAGCTCTCGAAGAGCACGGGCGGAAGCGCAAGCCACGGGAACCCGCCGTACGGCCGGTTCAGGACGTTGACCCGGATCTCCTCCTTCACGACATCGATCTGGTTACGCAGTGTGGCCTCGGTGAGCGAGGGCGCGCGCATCCGGTCGGCCTCGAGGAACAGGGTGCGCTCAAGCGCGTGCGGCGGGACCACCTGGTGGTACTCGGTGTAGTCGGGGTGAGTGGACCCGTTGAACGAGCCGCCGACACCCTGGATGAGGCGGGCGTGGTCGTGAGTGGGTACGTGCTCCGATCCCTCGAACATCAGGTGCTCGAAGAGATGGGCGAAGCCGGTACGGCCCTCCGGCTCGGACCGCATCCCTACGTCATAGTGCACCGCGACGCCGACCGCCGCGCTGCCCGGCGCCGGGGAGAGCACGACGCGCAGGCCGTTGCGCAACCGGGTCCGGTGGACGGGGTAGCTCGGGGATCTCACTCGATCGAGCCTACCCGGGCCCGGATGCGGCTACTGGTCGACCTTGATGGAGGCGATGACCTGCTCGATGAGCGGGTACAGCTCGGCATGGGTGTTGGGGAACGAGCAGTAGAAGAGCACCGGGGCGCTCTTTCCGGTGTCGATGAGCAGCAGCACTACCCGCTCGCCGGTCGAGTCATAGCCCTCGACGTCCCAGGTGAGATCCATCGATCGTTGGTAGGCGCGGTGGCCGTCGATCGAGACCTCCTGCTCGGCCTGGTTGGTGGGGGTATTCGGCTGCGGGTAGTAGTTGCCTCGCACGGAGTCCTCCACCTCGGCCAGCACGGTCGGGTACTGGTCGGGTCCTGGGGTGCCGAACTGAGGTCCAAGAGGGCCGGAGGTCACCTGGGCGATGAACTGGCCGCCGCTCGGGACACTGGGCTGGGTGACGATGTACTCGCCCACCGTGGTGGTGTTCTCCAGCATCGTGCCCATCGTCCAGTCCTTCCACCCCTCGCCGAGGTAGTCGTAGCTGATGCCGGACTCCTTGTCGATGATGCGCAGATTCTGCTGGCCGGGATCGTCCTGGGTGTACTGCCCGGTGGCCAGGTTGTCGCTCTCCGAGTCGTCGTTCTTCGCGGTGAACACGCCGGTGACGACCAGCAGGAGGATCACCAGGCCCGCTGCTACCAGGCCGCCGATCCCCCACAGCAGCCCCTTGGGGATCGTGCCGCGCCGTCGCGCGTCCTCCGGCCAGCGACCGGGCGGCGCCGGCGGAAGCTGGTAAGAGGCCCAGCGCTGGTGGGGCGGCACCTGGTCCGGGGACCAATGCGCGGGCTGCCCGGGGCCGTAGACCTGCGGCCCCGGGTGCGTCGACGGCGTGGCGGGGACGACGACCTCGTACTCCGCGTCGTCCCCGTCGTGGCTATGGCCTGGGTGCACTGGGGTGCTCACATGCTCTCCGGCGGTTGTGTCGATGGCTGCGGTTCCATTCTCGCAGCCAGGCGCGCAGTACGACGGATCTGGACGCGAGGGGGTTGCGCATGACGGGCGACCCGATAACGTTCGCTCATGTCCTTCGCATTGAGCCCATCGACCGTCACCGTCGCCACCGAGGACGCCGGCGAGCTGAGTTTCGACCTGTTGCGCAGCGATGCCGACGGGCCGCAGGTGATCGCGCTGCACGGTTTCCCGCAGGGCGCCCGCGCCTGGACCGGCGTCGCGGAGCTCCTCGCCGGCCAGGGCATCGGGCTGGTCGCAGTCGACCAGCGCGGCTACAGCCCATCAGCTCGGCCGGAGGGCGTTGAGCACTACGGGGACCGGATCCTGTCCGCGGACGTCATTGCGATCGCCGACGCGCTGGGGCTGGATCGCTTTCATCTCACCGGTCACGACTGGGGCTCGCATGTCGCGTGGGTGACCGCCGCGGCGCACCCGGACCGAGTTCAGACCCTGACCGCCGTCTCGATCCCGCACCCCACGGCCTTCTCCCGGGCCTTTCGTGAGGATCCCGACCAGGCGAGGCGCTCGGAGTACTTCCGGCTGTTCTGGCAGCCGGGTGTGGGCGAGCAGACACTCCTCGCGGACGACGCCCGCTACCTGTACGACGCGCTCGATGACGTGCCCCCGGAGGACAAGAAGCATTACGTCACTCGGCTGCAGCAGCCGGGCGCGCTCACCGCGGCCCTGTCGTGGTACCGCGCGATGGGCTCCGGTTCTCCGGTAGGGCCGGTCACGGTGCCGACCACGCTCGTCTGGAGCGACGGCGACCGCGCGGTCGGGCGGACGGCGGCCGCTCTGTGCGCGCAGTACGTCGAGGCCGACTACCGGCTGGTGGAGCTCGCGGGGGTGAGCCACTGGATTCCAGAGCGCGCGGCCGAGCCGCTGGCGGATGCCATCGCCGCCCGCGTCGGCTCCGCAGCACCTGCCTGATGACCCGGCCGTCCTAGGGCTGGCTCGAGGCCTCGGGGAGAGTCCGGATCAGATCGATCAGGGCGGCCTCGTCGAGCACCCGCTCCGGACGGTGCGTGATGCCGTCTGCGACGTAGAAGAAGCCCGCGCGAACCCGGTCGGGCGGTACACCCTTGATCCGCGCCCACGCCAGCCGGTACACCGCGAGCTGCACCTCGGCGGCGAGCAGTGCCTCGCCACTCGGGCGCCGTCCGGTCTTCCAGTCGATGACGTCGTAGTCGGCGTCGTCGCCGTCCCACTCGAAGACGGCATCGAGCCGGCCACGCAGCGGCACCCCGTCGACCATGAGATCGAACCCGGTCTCGGTCTCCAGCGGGCGTCGCTGGGCCCATTCGCTCTGCTCGAAGCCGGCGATGAGGTCGTCGATGCTCGCGTCGGCCTCGATGCCCTCGTCCCCCGCTCCGGGCAGCTCATCGATGTCGATCAATGAGTCGGATCCGAAGCGGTGCTCGACCCACGAGTGGAACAGCGTGCCGCGGTCTGCCTCGCGGGCGATCGCGCGCGGAACCGGACGCCGCACGTCGAGCGCGAACTGCACCGGATCGTTCTTGATGGCGACCAGCTGAGACGCGGACAGCCGGGCGGGCGCCTCGACCTCGACCACCCGCGTCTGCCGGTGCGCGGATCGCTCGGCCAGCAGGAGTCTGGTCGCCTCCAGCCAGGGATGCTCTTGCGCGTTCAGCGGCTCTCTCGCTGCCGGCGGTTCGAGCGGCGCGAGTGCGGCAGCGGCGTCCCTGGTGTCGCGTTGCTCGCGCGTCAGCCCACTCACCGGCCAGCGAGCTGCGACGATGTCGCCGAGTGCAGGATTCTCGTCGTCCTTTGTCTGTGCTTCGACCCATTCCACGATCTGCCCGCCGGTGCGCTGCGCGTGATCGCGCACGAGCTCCAGATACTCCGAGGGCGGCCGCGGAGTCACGGTGCTGGCCTTCCACTGTGCCCCGCTCATCCACAACCGGTGCCGGGCCCGTGTGATCGCCACATAGACCAGGCGTCGCTGCTCCTGCTCGTGCCGTTCGCGCACCAGGTCCTTGAACGGCTTGACGAACCCCGAGGCGACCTTGGAGGGGTCATCGACCTCCCCGATGGTGTTGGGCGGCAGGACGTCTCGATCCCCGCGGAGCTCGTACGGCAGCACGGCGCCGTCGCCCACCCAGCCCGCCGCAGGCCTCGGCTGCCCCGGCAGCGACCTCTCCGTCGCGCCCACGATGTACACGTGGTCCCACTCCAGACCCTTGGCCGCGTGCATCGTCAGGACCTGCACGGTGCCCGCCCGCGGGGTGACTCCCTCGATGACGATCCCGCGATCGGCTTCCTCCGCCGCCTCCAGGTAGTCGAGGAAGGCGTCGGCGGAGTCGACTCCGGCACCGCCGCCGAACGAGTGCGCGATGGCCGTGAACTGATCGAGCGCCGCGCGGGGTGTGGTGCCGCGTCGCAGATCGCGGACGGTCGACTCGACATCGACCCCGAGGGCACGTTCGATGGCGGCGACCAGGTCGGTGAGCGACTCACCCATCAACCCGCGCAGCTGGCGCAGCTCGAGAGCGTAGTCCCGCAACCGCTGCCATCCAGTGGGCGAGAAGGACTCGCTGGCGGCCTGCTCTATCCGGTCGAGCGCGTCGACGAGGCTGGCTTCATCAACCTCGTCTGCATCGGCGTCCTCGGCGACTCGTCGCCCGGCGAGCCGCCGGGCATAGGCCTGCAGCGCGACGAGGTCGCGCGCCCCCAGCCTCCAGCGGCGGCCACCGAGCAGCTGCACCAGGTCGGTATCGGCGTCCGGCCTGGTCAGCACGCGCAAGGTCTGGACGACCTCCCCCACCTCGGGCAGCGAGAGCAGACCCGACAGGCCCACCACCTCCACGGGCAGCTGCTGCTCGTAGAGGGCGTCGATCACGGCGCCGAACTCCTCCGATCGTGCCCGGCACAGCACAGCTACGCTCGCGCCATCGGTCTGCCATCGGCTGGCCACATCTGCAGCCACGGCGCGAGCCTCGCTGTCGACGGTCTGGAAGTACCCCGCGGCGAGCTCGCCTGGGCCGGCCGCCGGACCGGCACGCAGGACGGCGACCTCGGCTCCCGCCTTCAGCAGCGGCTCGGACACCGCATTGGCGAGCCCCAGGATGGCCTCGTCGTTGCGAAAGCTCGTCTGCAAGGTCATCAACGGAACGCGCTCGCCGCCGCCGAAGTCGCGACGGAACGCCGCGAGAGTGTCGGCGCTCGCGCCCCGAAAACCGTAGATCGCCTGACAGGGGTCACCCACCGCCGTGATGGGATGACCGGCGAACAGGCGGTGCAGCAGCAACGCCTGGGCGGTCGAGGTGTCCTGGTACTCATCGAGCATCACCACGTCATAGCGCGCTCGTTCGCCCGCCCCGACCTCGGGGAAGCGTTCGGTGATCTTGCACGCGGCCTGCAGCGTGTCCCCGAAGCTCATCAGGTCACCCTCCGCCTTTGCCGTCTGGAACCGCTCGACCAGCGGCGCAATCGCCAGCCGGCGGGTGACCCCGGCAATGTCAGCCCAACTCTTGAACGGCTTGCCGCTCGACCTCTCGATCGCCGCGATGTGCTCGAGCACCTGATGGCAATGGTCGAGCACTGCATCGACCCCGGCCAGGTGCGCGGCCATCTCGTCGGTGAGCGCGACCACGGCCTTGGTCAGCGCTGGGGCGCCCAACCCCACGCTCTCCAGGGGTCCGTCGTAGGCGGTCACCACGCGTTGGGCGAGCTGCCACAGCGCGGCGGCGTCGGCGGTCTCCACCGACGGCTCGATGCCTAGCCGCAGCCCGTGCTCAGTGACGATGCGCCGGGCGAACGCGTCGTAGGTGAGCACCGTCGGCTCGGCCCGCAGCATCGACTCGCGGTGGGCGCTCGCCAGGCCCGGGATGTCGCGCGCGGCCTGACGCAGCCGCAACCGGACTCGTTCGGCGAGCTCACCGGCCGCCTTGCGGGTGAAGGTCAGCCCCAGGACCCGGTCGGGATCGACGAGTCCGTTGCAGACCAGCCACACCACCCGCGCAGCCATCGTCTCGGTCTTGCCCGAGCCGGCACCGGCGACGATCGCGCTGGGTCCGAGCGGCGCGGCGATGACCGCGCTCTGCTCGGGTGTCGGCTGGTGCGCGCCGGTGTGCTCGGCGACTGCCTCGGGGCTCAGGAACTCGCTCATAGCTCGTCCTCCCCCACTGAACGGATCGCCGGACAGACCGAGCGGAAGTCGCAGTTGCGGCAGGCGCTGCTCGGCTGAGCGGTGAACGAGCCTGCTGCCATCCCCTCGGCCAGCTCGCCGGCCAAGGCGTGTGCCCACTGCGGATCCTCGTCGCGCGACAGCGCCGGCTGAGTGCGTCCTCCGCTGTTGCCGACGCGCGGGAAGAACAGCTCGGCACCACCGGACCGGGTTTGCGGTCCGAACGCACCGTGCTCCGCGGCCAGCTGATAAAGGCCTAGCTGCGGATGCCGCAGCGCGTCCTTGTGGGACGGCGCGGTACTGCCGGTCTTGAGGTCGATCGTGTACAATTCGCCGGTGTGCCGGTCCCGCTCGAGGCGGTCGACTGAACCACGGATTCGCGCCCGCCCGATCACGACGTCGAACTCGCGCTCGTTGCCTACCCATTCGGTGTCGCGGCCGAGCAGCCAGTCCGCCATCCGCTCGATCATCTGCTCCACGATCGCGCGCCACCGTCGGTCCTCCCAGGGCGATGGGATGTCGAGTGCCGCCCAGCCGTCGTCGATCACCGCCCGCATCGTGAGCACGAGCTCGGCGTGGGTGCGCCCGCGGGTCTCCCCGACCGCCTCGAACGCTGCGTGCACGAGGGTCCCGACCGTCGCGTTGATGGTCTGCGGCCGGCTGCCGACGCGACCGAGGAACCACTGCAGCTGGCAGGTCTGAAAGGTCGCCGCGGCGGACGGCGAGATCCTCACCGGCACATCCTCGGCGCCGATCGGTTCATCGGTCGAGACCTTGCGGACGGCGTACCAGTCGGCGGGCGCCGCGCCGGGCACGCCGGCCTCGGCCAACATGCGAAGCGACTGCGCCGCCGCTGCCCGGTCTGCCGGTCCGCTGGTGGGATCGACCAGGCAGGCGCGCAGCTGCGCAAGATGATCGATCATCGAAAGGCTTCGATCAAGTCGAGCAGTCTGTCGCGCCTGGCCTGGTGCTACACCTGCGTGCTCACACACCTCGTCGTAGAAGCGCGATGGTCGCTCCCCCGGCCCTTCGACCGCCGACAGGATCACCTGGCGGCGGGCGCGAGTCAGCGCCACATAGAACAGCCTGCGCTCCTCCTGAAGCAGTTGAGCGCGGCGATCGAGGACGACGCCGTCGAGACCGGACGCGAGGTCGGCCAGCTCTTCGGTGCGCAGGATCGTGTTGCGCGGCACCAGGTTGGGCCAGCCGCCGTCCTGCACGCCCACCACCGCGACGACCTCCCATTGCCGTCCCTTGGCGTTGTTCGCGCTCAGTACGCTGACGCGCTCCGCGGCCCGAGCAGCGCGTCCCAGCCGGTCGGCGGGCAGCTCCTGCTCCTCGATCTCCTTGGCGATCGTCTCGAAGTCGGCCTCGCGCAGCCGGCTGCTCAGGGAGGCCGCGACGGCGAACGCGGCGATCACGGCATCGAGTCGCTGGTCGGCGTCCGCGCCACGCCTGCCGCCGCTGAGCGCCTCGACCCGCCAGCGCTCCTGCGCGCCGGTCTCCCGCCAGGCCGCGTGCAGCAACTCTTCACCGCTCGCCCCCGCGGCGTCATCGGCACGAAGCCGGGCCAGGATCCGAGTCAGCTCACGCAAACCCGCCAGGTCGGCGTCCTCCGGGAGATCGGCTCGGCCGGCCACGATCTCGGCGAGCACTCGGGTCGAGGACCGACCGCCGCCGGCCGCCGTCTCCGCAGCACGCAGCGCACGCCGCATCCGCCGCAGCGTCAACGCATCGTGGCGGAAGTAGGGCGAGCGCAGCAGCTCCTCGACCGTGGCTGCGCTCGGTTCATCGGTGCGCGCCAGGCGGACCAGGTCCACCAGCGACCGGACTGCCGCACTCTGCCCCACCGGCGGCTCATCGCTACCGAGGTCGAGTGGTACGCCGGCAGCCGCGAAGGCGCGCTTCACCGCCGGCAGGATCGCGGCCGCCGAGCGCGAGATCACGCACATCTCGCTCCAGGGCACCCCATCGACCAGATGTCGCTCGCGCAGCAGGGCCGCAACCTCTGCCGCCTCGCGATAACCGCTCGCGGCGCGGACGGCGACCAGCGGTTCCATCTCGTCCTGCGCCAGCACGCACTGCGGGAGCACGGCACCCCAGGTGGCCGACCAGTTGCCGACCGCCTGAACCACCCCCGGGCTCGAGCGGTATCCGGTGCTCAGCGAGACTGTCGACTCGGGTGCGAAGTCGGCCAGCGCCCGGCGATCGGCCCCACGGAAGGCGAAGACCGACTGGTTCACGTCGCCCGCGAGGACGACGCTGGGCACTCCCTCGGCGAGCAGCTCGACCAGCTCGCGCTTCGCCGGATCGAGCTCCTCGGCCTCGTCGACGTAAAGATAGCCGAGCCGACGATGCTCGCGCAGCAGCTCGTCCGGGTCACCGCGCCACAGGTCGACGACGGCCCGTACCAGCTCGGCGGGGTCATAGGAGTCCTCCAGCCGCATGCCGGTGACGCCCGAGTACTCGGTGAGGAAGCTGCTCAGCGATCGCCAGACCGGTCGGTCGTGCTCGTCCGCCCAGCGGCGCAGCTGCCCGGCGCTGATCCCGTGCTGCGCGCAGCGCATCAGCGCATCGCGCAGCTCCCCGGCGAACCCGCGCGTCGACAGGGCGGCGCGGAGATCGTCGGGCCAGGTCGTGCGGCCCTCACCTTCGAGCGCGCCGTGCAGCAGATCGCGGATGATCGCGTCCTGCTCGGGGCCGGTGATCAGTCGCGGCGCCGACCATTCCGCCTGCCGCCGTCCGGCCCGGTCGAGCACGCCCCACGCATAGGACTCGAAGCTGCGCACGGGCACCTCGCGCAGCGCGACGGTCGTCTCGGCGACCAGCGCGTCGCGCAATGCTGCGGCGCTACGGCGGCTGAAGGTCAGCAGCAGCACCTCGCCCGCCTCGGCGCCCTCGTTGAGCCTGGCCGCCGCCGCCCGCGCAAGCATCGATGTCTTGCCCGAGCCGGGGCCGCCGACGACCCGCAGCCTGCCGCGACGATGCTCGATCGCTCGCTCGGCCTCGGCGTCGGGCAGCCACTCACGGCGCACGGAGCGAGCCGGTCGCACCAACCGCACCGGTGGCCGCGACTCGGTGGGCGACGCCATTGCTACCTCCTCAGCTCACATGCTGGATCCCTATGCCACCAGCACACCACGATGGGCTGACAATTCCCTGGCCGGACGACGTCAGACGGTCAGAAACGCCGTCCTCGGCACCCGGTCGCCGCGTACCGCGATCCCTTCGGCGCGCAGCCGGTCGCCCTGGCGGGTGGCGACCTCGGGCGCGAAGGAGCCGTCCGCACGCAGCACCCGCCACCAGGGGACGCCGGCGCCGAGGTCTCTCACCACCCGGGCTACCTGCCGAGGGCCGCCGCGTCCGAGATCCGCACCGACGACCGCGGCGATCTGGCCGTAGGACATCACCTTGCCGGCCGGGATCGTCTCGACGACCGCGAGGACGGCGTCGGCGTACTCGTCGATCTCGAGCATCAGATCTCGAGCATCAGTACGGCGTGAGCGAGGTGTCGACCTGGTCGATCCAGGCGAGGATTCCCCCGTCGATGTGCCAGACCCGCTCGTAGCCTGCCGCTCGGAGGGCCTTGAGCGCGTGCCCTGAGCGACCCCCGGACTTGCAGTAGAGCAGGACGTCGCGGTCGGTGTCGAGATGGACACCCGGCTGGTCGGTCAGCTGCTCGCGCGGCACCAGCACCGATCCCTCGATCACACAGATCTGCGCCTCGTACGGCTCGCGGACGTCGATCAGCTGCACGTCGCGGTGCTTGATCCACCTGGCTGCCTCGCGGGCGTCGATCGTGCGGTCGGCGATCGGGTCGGCCGCCTCCTGCTCGACGGGGGTGAGCTCGGTGATCGGGGCGCGTCCGCTCGGACCGAAGGCGACCTGGCGCATCCGCATGCTCAGCAGGTCGCAGATCAGCACCCGGCCAAGCAGCGGTTCGCCGATCCCGGTGATCAGCTTGATCGCCTCGGTCGCCATCAGGGAGCCCACGACACCGCAGATCGAGCCGATCACGCCCGCCTCGGCGCACGACGGGATCAGGCCGGGAGCCGGCGCCGCCGGGTGCAGGTCGCGGTAGGTGCGGCCCAGCCCGCCCGGCGCGTCCTGCCAGAAGACGCTGACCTGGCCCTCGAATCCCAGGATCGAGCCCCACACGTACGGAATCCCGGCGATCGCGCACGCGTCGTTGACCAGATAGCGAGTGGCGAAGTTGTCCGACCCGTCGACGACGATGTCGTACGACGAGACGATCTCGACGGCATTCTGCGCGGTCAGCCGCTCGGGGTGCTTGCGGACCGCGACGCCGGAGTTCAACCGGGTGACCGCCAGCGCGGCCGAGTCGACCTTCAGCGCGCCCACGTCGGGCTCGCCGTGGATGACCTGGCGCTGCAGGTTCGAGCGTTCCACACGGTCATCGTCGATGACGCCGAGGGTTCCGACCCCGGCCGCGGCGAGATACTGCAGCACCGACGAGCCGAGACCACCGGCGCCGATGCTCAGCACGCGAGCGCCGGCCAGGCGGCGTTGACCGTCCTCGCCGACGACGCCGAGCGCCAGATGCCGGGAATAGCGGATGCGATCGTCGCTGGTCAGCGGCAGTGCTGGGGAGACGATGGGATCGATCGGGCTCACCTCCTGCGGCTCAGGCTATGCCGGAGCGGTCGGGTTGTCCGCCGGACCGTTCGGGTAGGGCCAGGCGTTGATCGCGCACGGGAGCACTCCGAGCGTCTGCTGCATCATGACCGGCGCCTTCGCGCCGGGTGCCGGGCACTCGACGTGGGTGTGCCCGAGGTAGTGCCCGACCTCGTGGTTGACGACGTACTGGCGGTAATCCTCGAGGTATCCCTCGTAGTCGGTCACCCCGATCGACCACCGGGCCAGGTTGATGACGGCTCGATCGCCGTACCGACACGAGGTGAAGCCGTTGGTGTTGTATCCCGGGCAGAGGCCCTCGACGTGATCGGGGCTCACCAGGGCGACGTGGAAGTCGACGTCCCCGCTGCTGACGCGCTGGAAGCTCATCTGGCCGCCCGCCCCCCACGAGCGGGGATCACCGAGGATCTGCTCGACCTCCGCTGCGAACTGGGCGCCGTCGACGCCGATTCCGCCCTCGACCTCGACGTCGAAGGTGAGTACCGGCCCGCCGGTGCCGAGCACTGCGCTCTGCCCGGGCACCACGTTCAGGGAGCTGTCGCCGGCCTGCACGAACGACGAGGTCGGCGCGGCCGGCGTGTCGGTTGCCCCCGGCTCACCCTCGGTAGTGGCACTGCTCGGTGCCGACGAGTCGGACGGCGCCGCCGTGGCGCCTCCGAACCCGGCCGTCGCGATCTCGCCCCCCGCGGGCTGCGGAGGGTTGGCGACCGCGACGACCAGCGCGAGCACGGCGAGACCGGTCAGGACCGGCAGCGCCAGCGCGCGCCAGCCATGCCGGGCGATGAACCGACTAACGCGCTCGGGCCGGCGACGGGCGGCTGGAGCCGGCGCGTCGACGTCCGACGCGACGTCGTCCGGCGCGACGTCGTCCGGCGCGAGATGGCGCGGCCGATACTCCTGGTCGTCGGTCATCGGGACCTCAGGCCGCCGAGGCGTTGTCGCGCTCACTTTCGTTCACGAGAGACAACACTGCCTCAGCAGTGGCCTCGGGCACCTCAAGCTGTGCGGTATGTCCCACGTTCTCGAAGACGTGCAGCCGCGCGTCGGGGATGACGCCGGCGAGCTTCGGAGCGCGCTTGACCGGCACGAGGCGGTCCTTGTCACCCCAGATGACCGCCGTCGGCATCGGCAGGCCGGCGGCAAGCCGCCATGGGTTGTCCTTCTTGCGGTGCAGGTGCACCGCAACGATGGAGCGCAGGCTGCCGGAGAAGGCCGGAACGGCCCAGGGGAAGCCGGCACGCGCCGCGATCTCCTCCGCCTGCTGCTCGAGCCGGTACTCGGGAATGCTCTCGGGGTCGGCGAAACACAGCTCGGCCGACATCCGCGCGCGGGACAGGAAGTCCACGTCGTTGATTCGCTGCTGGATGCGTGAGCCGATATAGGGCAGCGCCAGCAGCGCCATCCGCGGATCGGCGTCGGTCGTAGCCTCGAAGCCGGGTACCGCCGGAGAGACGAGGCTGAGGGTGGCGACCTGCTCGGGTCGCTGCGCCGCCACCCGGATCGAGATCAGCCCGCCGAGCGAGTTGCCGACCAGGTGCACCCGCTGCGACGGCACCAGCGCCTCGATCGCCGCGCTCACCCAACGAGCCGCCGCGGCGATCGAGTAGTCGCCGTCCGGCGCCGGGTCGGACAGACCCCACCCGGGCAGATCCAGGGCGATGGAACGGAACCGGCCCCGCAGCGACGTCGCCAGGTCGGTCCAGTTGGATGCCGAACCCCCGAGACCGTGCACGTGCAGAAGCACCGGGGCGTCGTCCGGGCCGTCGGTGTGCCTGGCATGCAGGGTCGCCACGCGCTCCCCCCGCGGCGTCTGCACGGTGAGCCGGTGGAAGCGTCCCGGCCACGGCTCGGTGCGGGTGCGGTAGTCGATGAGATTCTCAGGCACGGTTGGTCATCCTTGGGTCCAGGGCGTCGCGCTCGCCCGGTCGGCAACAGATCGGTGGCCCGACCGGGAACAAATCCGGTGAAGCGCATCGTTCAGGATACCGCCGTTGATGTGAGGAAGCAGTCCAGTCGGCACCGAGGCCCGTGGGTTCTCGGCCCGTCGCCCGCCGGTCGGGTACCCATCAGTAGGCTGAGAGGTCGGGAGATGCGGTCAGCGGTATCGGTCGAGGGGAGCGCGATGACCAGCGAGCAGGACACCAGCGCGGTCGCGAACCAGGGGGAGCAGGACCCAGCGTCGACGATGTCCGCGAACGGTGCGCCGGCGAAGGGCAGGATGCCGCGATCGGAGCGGCGTAAGCAGTTGTTGGACGCCGCCCGGGAGATCTTCGTGTCCGCGGGTTACCACCAGGCCGCGATGGATGACATCGCCGAGCGCGCCGGGGTGAGCAAGCCGGTGCTGTACCAGCATTTCCCGGGGAAGCTCGAGCTGTATCTGGCACTTCTCGACCTGCACATCACCGACCTCGTCGGCCGGATCGAGGCGTCGATGCGCGAGACCGGCGACAACAAGCAACGGGTGCGCGCCGCGGTGGCCTCGTACTTCGAGTTCGTCGACTCCGGCAGCCAGGGCTACCGCCTGGTGTTCGAGTCCGACCTGCGCAACGACCGCCAGGTCGGCGAACGGGTGGCCGGCGCCCAGGACGCCTGCGTCGATGCGATCGCCCAGGCCATCGCCGGAGACACCGACCTCGGCCTGGCCAAGGCCCGGCTGCTCGCGGTCGGGCTCGTCGGAGTCAGCATCGCCAGCGCCAGCGCGTGGTTGGCCAGCCGCGACCAGATCAGCCGCGACGAGGCCATCGAGCTGATGACGGCCTTGCTCTGGCGCGGCCTGACCGCCTTCCCGTCCACCAAGTAACCAACCCCGCTCCGGCAACGACGGAGCACGCATAGGAGCATCGTGGAAATCAAGATCGGAATCACCCACTCCCCTCGTGAGATCTCCCTGGACACCAAGCAGGACGCCGAGGAGGTCCGCGCCAAGATCCTCGAGGCGCTGCGCGACGACGACAACGTCCTCGAGCTCGCCGACAAGCGGGGTCGTCAGTACCTGGTGCCGGTCGGGCGGATCGCCTACGTCGAGGTCGGCGAGGGCGACGCGCGGCGAGTGGGATTCACCGCAACGGACTGAGCCAGGCGGCCCGCGCGCTAGACTTCATGCATTGAGGTGCGCGGGCACTCGCGCCGGGACGAGCCTGGCGCATCGCTGACCCGAGTCGAGCGGTCACCATCCGCTCCTCGACACACCACCGGTGTCCGTGCGTGCTGAAGCCACGACACGAAGGACACCCGTTGACCGACACCCACGCCGATCAGGCCACCACCGACCAGAGCAGCGGCCAGCCGGCCACCGACCTGCACGTCGAGGACATCGCCGAGGAGACCCTCGACGTCCCCGAGCCGGACGCCGCCCCCGTGCAGCCGACGTTCGCCGAGATGGGTGCCCGCGCCGAGACAGTGGCGGCCCTGGAGAAGATCGGCATCGTACGCACCTTCCCGATCCAGCAGATGACCCTACAGATCGCGATGAGCGGTCACGATCTCATCGGACAGGCCCGCACCGGCACTGGGAAGACCCTCGGCTTCGGCGTCCCCCTGCTCGAGCAGGTCCGCAGCGAGGACGAGGGCGCCGACGGCACCCCGCAGGCACTGGTCGTCGTCCCCACCCGCGAGCTGTGCGTGCAGGTCGCCCGCGACATCAAGCAGGCCGGCAGTGAACGGCGGATCCGCGTCGAGGCCATCTACGGCGGCCGCGCCTACGAGCCGCAGGTCGCCGCCCTGGAGAAGGGCGTCGACGTCATCGTCGGCACCCCCGGACGGCTGATCGACCTCGCCGAGCAGGCCAAGCTGGTGCTCGGCAAGGTGAAGATCCTGGTGCTGGACGAGGCCGACGAGATGCTCGACCTCGGATTCCTGCCGGACATCGAGAAGATCCTGCGGATGGTTCCGGACCAACGCCAGACGATGCTGTTCTCAGCGACCATGCCCGGGCCGATCGTTACCCTCGCCCGGCAGTTCATGACCCAGCCGACGCACATTCGCGCCGAGTCGCACGACGACACGCAGACCGCGCCCACGATCCGCCAGATCGTGTACCGGGCGCACGCGCTCGACAAGCCCGAGCTGCTGGCGCGGGTGCTACAGACCCCCGGTCGCGAGCTGACATTGATCTTCACCCGCACGAAGCGGACCGCCCAGAACGTCGCCGACGAGCTGGAGTCGCGCGGTTTCGCGGCCGCGGCCGTACACGGCGATCTCGGTCAGGGTGCGCGCGAGCAGGCGCTGCGGGCCTTCCGCTCCGGCAAGGTCGACGTCCTCGTGGCGACCGACGTCGCCGCCCGCGGCCTGGACATCACCGGCGTGTCCCATGTGATCAACTACCAGACGCCCGAGGACGAGAAGACCTACGTGCACCGCATCGGCCGCACCGGGCGCGCGGGCAAGGAAGGCATCGCGATCACCCTCGTCGACTGGGACGACCTGCCGCGCTGGACGCTGATCGACAAGCTGCTCGACCTCGGCATCCCGGAGCCCGCCGAGACCTACTCCACCTCCACGCACCTCTACGAGGAGCTCGGCATCCCCGAATCGGCGACCGGGAGGCTCCCCCGCAGCCAGCGCACTCGCGAGGGCCTCGACGCCGAGCAGATCGAGGACCTCGGCGAGCGTCGCCGTCCCGGTCGCAGCGGGCGCGATCGCGACGAAACGGGCGAGCGTCCGCGCAAGCCTCGCTCGGGTGCTCCGCGGCGGCGCACCCGCGGCGCCAACCGCTCGACCCCCGCGCAGGACGGCGCTGCCGGCACCGCACCGAGTGCGGCAGACCGGCAGGCCGCCCAGGACTCCCAGGACTCCCGGAGCGGTTCGGACGGCGAGCGCCAGAGCCAGCCACGCAAGCGGCGCCGCCGCTCCCGCGGACGTCGCGGTTCGGGCGGCGGCCAGTCCGGCGCCGGCGACAGCAGCGCCACGCAGAGCGGTACCGCGCCCACCGAGCAGGCCCCGAGCGCGGACTCCTGACCGCGGCGCCGTCCTGCACCCATGACGCTGCCCACTGAGCGGCCTGACCGCCCGCGCCGTACGCCGCGCCCGTGGTGGTTCCGGCTGATCGGCTGGCTGGCGGCGCTCGCGGTGCTCGCCGGGGCAGTCGGCATCACACTTGCCCGGGGTTCCTACTCCGCGACCACGCACACCCTCGCCCAGCCGCCGCGTCCGGCCGACCAGACACCGCCGGCGCAGTCCGTCTCACCGATCGGCTCGTTCGATACGAACGGCCAGCTCGCCGGCCCGGTCGTCGCGGACCTTCAGCCAGGCGGAGTCATCGGGCGCGACCCGGCGTCCGGCGAGGAGATCTGGCGCTACATGCGCGAGGACTCCAAGACGTGTGCGCACCACGCGACGGCCGACCGGATCGTGCTGGTCTACCCCACCGGAGACCGCTGCGATCAGGCGATCTCGCTGTCGCCCGGCTCCGGCGCCCGGCAGTGGCAGCGCACCATCGAAGCCCACAGCGCCAACGAGATCATCTGGACCGATGGCGGATTCATCTCTCTCGACCCGCGCAAGATGATCAGCTACGAGATCAATCAGGGCTCCGAGCGGTTCACCGTGGACACGACGACCGGTCAGACCGCCTCGGTCGAGATGAGCCAGTGCGAGCACCTGGACGCGGCCGGGCACGCGAGCGTGGTCACCCTGCAGCGCTGCAGAGCGGACGCTGACTCACCCTGGCAGGAGCAGCTGATCGTCAACGTCGAGTCCGACGGCAAGCCGCGGGAGGTCGGCCGCACGTTCCTGTCCGGCGACGGCGAGCTCGATCTGGTGGACGCCACCCAGGACGGCACCGCATTCCTGCGCGCGACGGACGGCGCCATACTCGCTGTCCCGCCGGCGGCTCAGACGGCCGTCCCGATCCCGGGCCTTCCTCCCATGTCCGAGCAGACTCGCCTGATCACGACGCGTGGATCGGTCGTGCTCACCGACCCCCAGGTCACTGCCGGACTAGGCCCGGATCTTGCGAGCGTCGCGTGGAGCACCCCGGGGGTGGCGCCGGCGTCCTACTCGGTGACGAGCCTCTATGTCCCCACAACCGCGGGAATCGAGGTGCGCGCCGCTGACGACGGCGCGCTGCTGCGCACCATCGCGCTTCCCGAGCCGCTTCCGGCCGGTGCCGAGCTGACCGTGCACGGACCGCTCGTGGCGATCCGGGACGAGCCCAGCCTCACCGTCCTGCGCTGAGTCCCATGCGGCAAGATGGGCGCGTGGACGCCCCCCAGATCGCCCGTCAGACCACGCCGCACAACGCCGTCGCCCGAACGGTCACTACTGAGCGCGGCAGCTTCGCCGTTCTCGATGCCCTGCCGAGTGGTGACCCGATCGCCACCGTGCTGCTCGTACCGGGCTACACGGGCAGCAAGGAGGACTTCGCTCCCCTGCTCGATCCTCTCGCGGACAAGGGATTGCGCACAGTGGCGATGGACCAGCGCGGGCAATACCACTCTCCGGGCACTCCTGATCCCGCGGCCTACTCCATTCAGGAGCTGGGGGCAGACCTGCTCGCCGTTGCCGCGCAGCTTGGCTCCCGGCTGCATCTGGTCGGCCACTCATTCGGCGGGCTGGTCTCCCGGGCCGCGGCCATTAGCCAGCCGGACGCGTTCGCGACGCTCACGCTGATGTCCTCCGGGCCCAGCGAGCTGCCACCCGGCCCCCGCCGGTCCATCATCGAGGCGTCCCAGCCGCACCTGCACTCCATGGGCCTGGCACGGATCTACGACGCAGGGCAGGACGCCCTGGCGAAGGACCCCACCTGGAACCCGCCGCAGGAGCCACTGCGCGCGTTCCTGCGGGACCGGTTCGTGTCGAGCTCCCCGCACGCCCTCGAACACATGGGCGCCACCATGCTCACCGAGCCGGACCGGACCGAGCAGCTGCGCGCCACCCAGCTCCCGCTGATGGTGCTGTACGGTCGCGACGACAACGCCTGGTCCCCGGAGGCGCAGTCCGACATGGCGCTGCGGCTCGGCGCGCGCGAGGTCATCATCGAGAGCGCGCTGCACTCCCCCGCCATCGAGAATCCCGTCGACACGGCAGCCGAGCTGGTTCGGTTCTGGACCGACTACCCTGCCTGAGCAGATCAGCGCGCCAGGCTCGCCAAGCGCTCGCCGGCCTCGTCCAGGACGTCGTCCTTCTTGCAGAAGGCGAAGCGCACCAGGTGCTGCCCGTACTCGACGTTGTCGTAAAAGACAGACATCGGCACCGCCACCACGCCGCAGCGCTCCGGCAGGTCACGGCAGAGGCCCAAGCCGTCCTCATACCCGACGCTTCGCGCATCTGCCGACAGAAAGTAGGTTCCACGACACTCGTTGACCGCAAAGCCGGCGTTCTCAAGACCCGCCCGCAGCCGGTCCCGCTTGCGCTGAAGATCACTCGCGATGCTCTCGAAGAACGAACGCGGCATCGCCAGCCCCTCGGCGATCGCGGGCTGGAACGGTGCGCCGCTGACGTAAGTGAGAAACTGCTTCGCTGCCCGCACCGCGGCAACGAGGTCCGCCGGCCCGGTGCACCAGCCGATCTTCCATCCGGTGAGCGCAAAGGTCTTGCCAGCCGAGGAGATGGTCAGCGTGCGCTCCCACATCCCAGGCAGGGTGGCGATCGGGACGTGTGCCAGGCCGTCGTAGAGCATGTGCTCGTACACCTCGTCGGTGACGACGAGCAGGTCGTGGGCGATGGCGAGATCCGCGACATACCGCAGATCCTCGGCTCCAAGCACGGCGCCGGTCGGATTGTGCGGCGTGTTGAGCAGGATCAGCCGGGTGCGATCCGTGATGGCGGTCGCGAGCTGCTCGCGAGGCAGCGCGAAGTGGGGCGCCTGCAGGGTGACCGGCCTGCGGGTCGCCCCGGCCATCGAGATGGTCGCGGCGTACGAGTCGTAGTAGGGCTCCAGGACGACGACCTCATCCCCCGGCTCCAGCAGCCCGAGCATCGCGGCGGCGATCGCCTCGGTCGCACCCGTGGTGATCAGCACCTCGGTCGACGGGTCGGGCTCGAGGCCGTAGAAGCGAGTCTGGTGCTCGGCCACGGCGGCCAGCAACGAGGGCACGCCCGGACCGGGCGGGTACTGGTTCGCGCCTGCGTCGATGGCCGCCTTGGCGGCGTCACGCACCAGCGCGGGACCGTCTACGTCCGGGAAGCCCTGTCCGAGGTTGATCGAGCCGGTCTGCACCGCGAGTGCCGACATCTCGGCGAAGATCGTCGAGGTGAATCCCTCGAGACGAGAGGACATCAGGGGCCTACGCATCGTGCCAGCCTACGTGGGACGCTCGGTCGGCATCGTGGCGTTCTCGCCTGGGACGGCGAACCACGGATCCTTCAACCGGATCTGGCGGCCTTCCCGGCAGTGCGCCCAGAAGTCGCAGTGCCCGCACGCGGGGCTGACCCGCGCCGGGTAGGCGACGTCGGGGTCGGCGCCGGCCGCGAGCTCGCGCCGTGCCCGGTCCATGTCGTCGGCGGTGCTCGCCGCGCGCCGCATCTGCCGTTGGCGCGTCTCGCTGGTGATCTCCGCGGCGGCTATCGTGCCGGACGGGATGTGATGCAGCTCGACCCGCGCGCAGCGCGCTCGGAAGGTACGCTCCACCGCCACCGCGTAGACCGCGAGCTGCATCGACGCCCGCGCCTCGTGATCGGTGGGCACCGCCCGGCCGGTCTTGTAGTCGATGACGACCAGCGAGCCGTCGTCCAGCTCGTCGACGCGGTCGATGCGCCCCGAGATCGCCAGGTCACCGTACGGCGCTCCGACCGTGCGCTCGATGCCTCTGGGCTGGGTGCGCAGATCGACCTGCTCAGCGACGTACTGCGCGAGCTGGCCCGAGACGATCCGGAGCGCGCGTTGCGACTGCGCCGCGTCTCGAAAGCCCGCCGCGGGCCACATCGCCCGCAGGTCCGCGATGACGGACTCCACGCTGCGTCGCGACGGCGGGGTATCCCAGATAGCGCGGAGCGCAGCGTGCACGGCGGACCCGATGCCCGTGTGCGCCCATGGTGCCCCACGGGCAGGCGTCGGCCGGTCGAGGTAGGCATAGCGGAACCGACGCGGGCAGGAGTCGAAGGTGTCCAGCTTGGCTGGCGTCACCTGACGCAGCGGCGCCGGCATCCCGTCCAGGCCGAGCTGCTCCGCGGCGCTCAATCGTCCTCCGTGATCGAGCCGAGCAGCTCGCCCTCGTCGATCTGAGCGGTGTACCAGCCGGCGGGAAAGTCCCGTCCACCAGGGGAGAAGTACTGGGCACCGGGTCGGTAGTCGGGGTAGACCTGAACCGTCTGGTCGCCGATCACCACGGCCCGTTGGGAGCCGGCCCGCTCTCCACGCGCCCGCTCGACCTCACGCGGAGCGCTCGTCGGCAGACCGGCGCGCTTTCGGGCGTAGTGCGCCGCGTGCGTACCTTCGCGCGTCGCGCGCATCGCGGCGTCGAAGTCGGCGTCCGAGTCCGCATCTGCGAGGATGTCGGCCGCCGCGATGTGACGTTCGCGCGCGTCACTCAGCGCATGCTGGACATGCGGGCCACCGCCTTCGCCCACGGTGTCGATGTCACGGGCCAGCGCGTCCAGCGCCCCGGTGACCTCCTCGCGGCGAGCCGCATGCCGCGTCGAGCGTGCCTTCTGCCGGTTGCGCAGCCACAGGTACCCGCCGCCGGCACCGATCAGCAACGCGCCGAGGATCCACGGGATCGCGCTGCCGAAGCCACTCCCGCCACCCTCGGCGTCCGCGCAGTCGGCGTCGTTCGCGTCGGGCGCGTCCGCGACCTTGTCGACGTAGGCGAGGAGGAAGGCGCTCAGGTCGCCTCCGGATCGCGTGTCCGCCTGCTCCTCGGCAGCCTCGTCGAGCAGGGGCTGCGCGCGGTCCGAGCAGATGACGTTCGACTGCGCGATCTGCTCGGTGCCCGAGACGACCACGAAGGTCCCCTTCTGCTGCAGGCTGTTCTGCAGCTGGGTGAGGACGTCGGCGGGAGGGGTGTTGGGCGCGACCACGGCGATGTAGAGCGGGTCCTCGCCGATCTCGCCGGTCACGGCCGCGACATCGACCTGCTGCCCGGACTCGGGAGAGACGTAGACGTGCTCACCGTTGCCGAAGGCGGCACCGGCCGCGTCGGCCTCGGTCGCCGGATCCGCGATGGCCGGCCCGCGGGCGAGCAGCAGGAGTGCCAGCGTCGCGACGATCGTTGTTGCCAGGCGGGCCGCCGAGGAACGAGGGGCAAGGGTGGAGCGCACCGGTCCACGTTATCCCGCGGTGATCGACTCCGGCCGGAGGTCGGCCGCGTGCCTTGCGGATCGGGTGCTCAGAGCGGTCGGTGGTCGCGGATCGGACCGTCCGCTGGCGGTGCGCCAGCCCGTCTCGTGCCGCGGCCGTTCACACCCGCGAGCCGCTGCTTGAGGCGGCGTCCGGCGTCCGACGGCTCGTGGATGATGCTGTCGGCGTGCGGGCCGGCTGGTACGACGAGCCGGCCCGTCACCGGCCCGTCCTCGGGCGGAAAGGGTTCGAGGTCCATCCCGGCGAGCCGGGTCCCCAGGTCGGGGTCGGTCCGGGCGAGGTCGTCCAGGTCGCCCTGAGGATGGTCGACCGGCGGGTCGGTCAGCAGATCCGGCTCGATGACCGGGCTGGATCCGCCGAACAGCAGGTCCGAGACCTTCAGGTACAGCCGGTTGGCATGCGGTAGGAACTCGATGCGCGACATCGCCTGGTCCTGACCGGCCGATTCCACCACGAAGGTCCCGTAGCCGAAGATCTGCCCGATGAGCGGCTTCTCGAAGGTGAGGTCGGTGACCTTGCGCAGCGGCATCGCGGCGACGTGGCGGGTGATGACGCCGTGGACCAGCAGCGCGCGTTGGGTGGTGATGACGAACCGTTCCATCCGCCACTCGAGAACCAGGTACGCCAGCCGCACGAGCGCACCGAGCACGATCAGCAGGGTGATCGCCTCTACGGTCGGCACGTACGGCACGAGCAGCTGGATCATGAAGGCGCCCGCAATGAAGCCCAGAGTCTCCAGGAACGCCGCGGCCATCACCATGATGTGTCTACGGACGCCGACGACGACGGTCTCCTCAGGCAGCAGATAGGGCGCGGGGTCGCCCAGACCCCGCGCGATCACCTGCTGGCTGCGGTCGATGGTGGCCGGCATGGCTGCGTCTCGTCGCGCCCTAGGCGAAGACCGACCTGACGAAGTCCGCGAAGTTGCTCGCGGCGTCACCCAGTCCCGAGACCGCCGAGCGGACGATGCTCGAGGATTCCTGCGGGAAGCTCAGGACGTAGAAGATGACGAAGGCGACCAGCAGCAGGCCGACGATCTTCTTGACGTTCATGGTGCTGTCTCCGACTCGTGGGACTCCGGGGGAAGATCGGCGCGAATGAGTCACCACACACGCCACAGGTGTCACTTCGTTAACACGGTACCGGCTCTCACCACAATTCCCGTGCAACCGTGCCCAAAACGACATGGGCGGACCCACCCAGACCGACCCCGGGGTGTTGCCGGGACCGCTCCCCGGCCGTTCCCCGGGCGTCCGTCGGGTGGCACACTGTCCTGGCACCGCGCACCCCCAGCACCGCAGAGAGTCCGCCCTTGTCCCAGACCACGTCCCCGCCGCGTACGCCGCCGCAGGCCAGCCTGAGCCGCAGGGGGGTCGCCACCCGTCTCGCCCTGTCCTCGCTGGCATTACTGCTGCTGCTGTACGGGACCTTCTTTGGCTCCGACTCGGACTTCCCCTTCGGCCCGTTCCGCATGTATGCCACCCGCAACGCCCCCGACGGCACGGTCAACTCGCTGCGTCTCGAAGGGGTTACCAGCCAGGGCGAGACGGTCCCGATCAGCGCCGGCTCGCTGGGCCTGCGCCGCGCCGAGCTGGAGGGCTCGCTCCCGCGGATGAAGGACGAGCCCGAGCTCATGGAGGAGATGGCGCAGCGTTATGCGGTCAACAACCCCGACCTGCCGCAGCTGGTCGAGCTGCAGGTCGTCGTCCGGGTCTACCAGCTGAGGGACGGCAAGGAGACTGGAGAGTACGAGGACCGCATCGAGGCGGTGTGGAAACAGCCATGAGCACCCCACCGCAGACCGCCATCGAGCGCCGCTCCGGGGTGATGGGCTGGCTGTTCGAGCCGCTACCGCTGCACCGAGTGGCGGTCATGCGCGTGGTCGCGTACCTGTTCGTGCTGGTCGACATGTTCCTGACCACGGCCTGGGTGGCGCAGAAGGCCAATGCACCCCAGAGTCTCTACCGGCCGCTGCACATCGCCGAGCTGCTGTTCCTCCCGCACCCGAGCTTCGCCTATGTGACGACCTTGCAGTGGCTGTTGGTGGCGGCGGCGCTGATCGCGGCGACGGGCTGGCGCCCCCGGATCACCGGAACCGCGGTCGCCGTCCTGTACCTGCTGTGGATGATCGTCGGGATGTCCTACGGCAAGGTCGATCACGACCGGTTCGCCTACCTGGTGCTGCTGGCCGTGCTGCCGACCGCCGGGACCGCCCGCTGGGGTGATCGGCGCAAGACCGAGGCGGCCGGGTTCGCGCTGCAGACGGTCTTCGTGGCGGTGATGCTGACCTACTTCCTGTCGACGATCGCCAAGATCCGTTTCGGCGGCTGGGACTGGCCCACCGGCGCCACCCTCACCCGGGCGTTCATCCGCCGCGGCACGCCGCTGGTCGAATGGGTGCTCGACTACCCGTGGATGCTGGTCGCGGCCCAGCACGCGATCATCATCCTCGAGGCCCTGTCGCCGCTGATGCTGCTGTGCCGCTCGCCCAAGGCACGGATCCTGCTGGTCTGCGGGCTGCTGGCCTTCCACCTCTCGGTGTTCGCCTCGGTGACGATCATCTTCCTGCCGCACTGCGTCGCCGTCCTGGCGATCCTCCCGTGGGAGGTGTTCCTGCGCCGTCCCTCCGACGTCCCCCGCAGAACGGGATCAGCTGGCGGGGGACCCGTCGGCCTCGGACGTGCGCGGAGCGGTGGCGCTGGCGGCGCCGGGGCGCAGGTGCGCCGGCATCGCGCACGCCGGGGTACCGCCGGGGAGTCGGTCGCGGTTGCGGGCGATCCACTTATAGACGACTGAGGCTACCCAGGAGAACGGCGGCGTCTGCGCGAGGAAGGCGAGCGGCCGCCACCTGAGCCCGGTGGCCCTCAGCAGGTCACCGACCGCGATGTGCGCCGAGGTCACGCGCCCGTCGGGCTCGACCCACTGCACGGCCTCCTCGCACTCCTTCACCGTCAGTCCGAGGCTGTCGAGGTCGGCGTGCTGAAAGGCGACGATGTCCAGCTCGGCAGTGAGATGCCGCTCGACGAACCCGACGCACTTCGTGCAGATCCCGCAGTCTCCGTCGTACACCAGCACCGGCCTGGTTCGCGCTGCCCCGCTAGTCATGCATGCTCCCTATCCAGTGGGCGTTCTGGCCCGACGGCTCGGCGGAGGCCAGCAGCACCGACGTCCGCGACGGCCAGCTGTCCAGCCGCAGCTCGAAGCGGTGCGGGTCGATGCGGGCGGCGCCGCGGCGCAGGGATGCACCGACGGGGTCGTCGTACAGCAGTCGCTGGGCGCCCGCGGGCTCGAAACTGATCACGTGCAGCGGGGCCGCGTCGGTGGCGCGACCGGCAGCCCCCAGGATCTCGGTGGCCAGCTCGGTCCGTTCGGGCACCGCCATCTCAAGGACGACGTCGCTGTGCCACACGACGGACGCCGCGTCGGTACGCGGCCACGAGATCCCCCGGGGCAGCCACACCGACGAGGCCATCTGCTCCACCTGGATGCCGGCCCGATCGACCGCGGCGATGGCCTGCGAGATCCTCTCGAGCTCGGACGGCGTGTCCGGCCCGGCCCAAGCCAGTAGCTCAGCGCGGTCGGCGGAGCTGCTCGGATCAAAACCTACGAGGTCGCACCCGGTCGCTGCCAGGATCGGCGGGATGTCCTGGTGGTCGACCTGCGGCGCCACCGCCCAGGGGTGGCCGAGGTACACGGCGCTGTCGGCGGGCCCGACCGAGTGGCCGAAGAAGTCCTGGCGGAACATCGGGGCCGCCAGCGCGAACCCCGGCCCGGCGCCGACGTCGAAGATGCGCACCGGCTGGCCGCTGGACTGCCCGACGTACGCCAGCGCCGCAAGCAGCATCGCCCCGCGGGCGGGGTCGCTGCGGCGTCCCGGGCGGATCATCCGGGCGATGATCTCGCCAGCTCGCTCGGCGACGACGTCCCGGGCGACCGGCCAGATCTCGTGCAGGTTGCCGTGGCCCCCGGTGCTCGGGTACATGGCAGCGAGCTCCCTGCTGCCGGTCAGTGCAAGTGCGTGCACGGCCGCCGCGAACCGCGACGGTAGCTCGTCGGGCAGCAGTACCCGCCCGTTGCGCTCCCCTCGATCGAGCACAGCACGCAGCAGCCGCGCCATCACGCCGTCCGCCTCGATGTCCAGCGCGGCACCGCGCAGCAGCGACGCGTTCACCCGAGAGTCGCGCATCGCGCGCGCCGCCGCCTTGAAGGAGGCGGCCAGATCGACTCCTGCCATCTGTGCGCTGCCCCTACCGGTGGTGCGGGTAGGCCTCGATGAGCTGGTCGAGCTCGGCGGGGTCGTGCCACAGCAGCAGGCGGGTCTCCACCTTGCTGTACTGGTCGTCCGAGGGCTGCTTGCCCTGACGCACGAGCGTCAGCAGCGTGTTGACATCCTTCGAGGCGTCGAGCTCATCGACGTAGATCGCGCTGAGGGCCTCGCGCGGCAGCCTGTCGATCACGTAGTCGCCCTCGTCGTTGAGCACCGGAGCCTCCGACGAGACGCGACCGGCGAGGACGACGCGCAGCGGCATCTCCTGGGAGTCGATCAGGCGCTGCACGCTCAGCGCAGCCGCGTCGCACAACGAGTCGAACTCGGCCTGCTCGATGTCGTCGGCGGAGAACTCGGACTTCGGGAGGTCGCTGAAGCAGACCACGACATCGCGCAGCTCGTCGTTCTTGACCGCCTCGAGCGACGCTACGGTGGCGGGTGCGAACACGGTGATCCGGTGCGGCACGGTCATCTCCCTCTCTTCACGGCGGCGAGCAGCTCGGCGAGCGCGCCATCGACCATCGAGGCTAGTACCTCGAGGTCGACCATGCTGTCGCGATCGGCGTTGAGGCCGAAGTAGACCCGCCCGTTGTACGAGGTCACGCCGATCGCGAGCGCCTGCTTGTGCGACAGCGGCAGCAGCGGATACACCTCGACCAGCTTCGCCCCCGCGGCGTACATCGGCTCCTGTGGCCCGGGCGCGTTGGTGACGACGAGATTCGTCGCGCGCCCGACCAGATCCCGGCTCACCCGCGCACCGAGCGAGTGCAAGGTGGACGGCGCGAACCAGCCCAGAGACGCCAGCGCGTCAGCCGGGACGGCGCGCCGCGAGGTAGCGTGCGCCGACATCGCGTACGAGATCTGGCGCAGCCGCAGCGCCACCGCGTCCTCGCCGACCGGCAGCTCGACCGTCATCGACGACACGCGGTCGGTCGAGCCGAAGTGGGCGTCCTCGTCGAAGGCGTGCACCGACACCGGCACCAGTGCGCGGAGCACGGTGTCGCGACGTACCACCTCTCCGCGGGCGGTCATCCAGCCGCGCAGGGCGCCTGCGATGACGGCCAGGACCACGTCGTTGACCGAGCAGTCGCTGATGTTCTTGATCTCGCGGAAGGACTCCAGTGGGTGGTCGGTGAGCGCGATCCGTCGCTGGCTGCCGACGGAGACGTTCAGTGGACTGCCTTCCGCAGGGTCGAACACCCATCGGGCCGTGGCGCTGACGGCGAGCGCGGCCTCCAGCAGTCGCTCGCCGGCCTGCTTGAGGTTGGTGAGCGTGGTCCGGGTGTTGTCGATGACGGTCAGCGGTGAGGTGATGGCCTCCTTGGCGATCTCGAGCAGCAGGTCCATCCGGGAGGGCTCGGGCCGTGGGCTCCAGTCGTCCTCGACCTCGGCACGCGGAATGCGGCTGCGGTCCAGCAGCACCTCGCCGATCTCCATGCCGACGGCGGAGTCGATCATGGCGCAATGCGACTTGGTGATCATCGCGACCTTGCCGCCGGCCAGGCCCTCGACCAGGTAGATCTCCCACAGCGGCCGGTCGCGGTCCAGTCGGCGTGACATCAGCCGGCTGGCGAGCTCAGTGAGGGCCGCGGCGTCCCCGGGCTTGGGCAGCGCCGAGCGCCGCACATGGAAGCTGACGTCGAAGTCCTCGTCGTCCACCCAGCGGGGCGCGGAGATGCCGCCGGGCACCGTGACGACCTTCTGCCGGTATCTCGGGACCAGCGCGACGCGCTGCTCGATGAGGCGCGCCATCCGCTCGTAGTCGAACCCGGAGCGGGGCGGCTGCAGGATCATGATCGTGCCCACGTGCATCGGAGTCGTGAGCTCCTCGACGTCGAGGAATGCTGCATCCGCCGGGCTGAGCCGTTCGCTCACCGAGCCTCCTTCTCGCGCTGGACTGCACTGAGACTACGGGAGAGGCTCACCCGCGGCGCGGTCTCCTTTCCCGCTTGCGTGCGCGCGCTGGACGGGATCCCGTGAGGGCGTGCGCCAATCCGGTCAGCTGCTTGCGCAACGGGCTGCTCGGCGCGACCTCGGCGAGCATGCGTCCGCGCAATAGCGCGGTGTCGCAGCCTTTGCCATCCCACGGGAGCACCGCAGCGACCGGGACCCCGGCGAAGCGCTGGAAGGCCTGCTCCAGCTGGGCGGTGGGCTCGCCGTTGAAGACCCCCGCGCGCAGCTTGTTGACCACCACCCGCGGGGTGCAGGCCGGCAGCAGCTCGCGCAGCTCCTGCACTGCACGGATACCGCGAGCGACACCCACCGGGTCGCAGCCGGTGACCACCAGCACGTCGTCGGCGTGCTCGAGGACGGCGATGGTCGCCCCGTTGCGTCGGGGCGCGAAGGTGTCGTAGGCCAGCTCCTCGTCCTGCTCGATCGAGAAGCCGCAGTCCACGACGGTGAGTGCGGCGAGCTCGCGCGCCTGGGCGAGCACGTCCTGGACGGCGGCGGGGCGCAGCTGGGGCCATCGGTCGCTGCGGGAGATGCCGGTCAGCACGCGCGGCGCGGGGCCGCCCTGCAGGCACGTTCGGGCCAGCGCAGCCACGTCGAGCGTGCCGGCCCCAGCGGCCCGGCATGCGGCGGCGACCCCGGGTGACTCGTCCAGTAGCCCGAGCATGGTCGCGAGCGCCCCGCCGTAGACGTCTGCGTCGATCAGCAACGTCGGCGTACCGCTGCGCGCCGCCTCGTCGGCGATGCCCAGCGCGACCGTGCTGCGACCGGGCGCGCCCGCCGCACCCCAGACGCCCACGACCCGGCCCCGAGGCCGCGGCCGCCCCGCTCGATCCGGCGGCGGCGTACGCAACGCCGGCGGCACGCCGGCACTGATCAGGGCGGCGACCTGATCGACCAGCTCGGGGCCCGGTGTCGCCGCGTCGAGAACGACCGGGATCCGCAGGGACGCCGGCCAGGCGCTCGCGGGATCACCGATCGCGACCGGGGTGGCGCCGTAACCGAGGAGGGTGCCGACGAGGTCGGCGTCCAGTCCGGCGAAGCCCTCGCCGATCACCACGACGCGTGCCGCGCCACTGGCCGCGACCGCGAGCACGTCTGCCATCTCCACGCACCGGCGCACCACCGTGACCCGCTCGGGCTCACTGCTCAGCGCGCTCACGACGACGGCCTCGAGCGCCGGGTTGGCGATCGCCGTGACGACTCCGATCGCAGCCATCAGCAGACCGGCGGCGCCGCGGTGGTGCCGGTCACCTCGACCAGTGTCAGCACCTTCTGCACGGTGCCGTCGAGGATCTGACCCACGGCACAGGAGGGGACCTTGACAACGACCTGGAGCTCGCCGCTGCCGACCGACAACGCGCCCTGAGAGCGTTCGGAGACCTCCGCCACCGTGACCGACTCGACCACCAGGCTCGTCGAGGCGGGTTCCTGCTGAGCACCGGCGGGCGGCGCGGCCGTGGCGTACAGCGAGACGCGGTCTCCTCGAGAGACCGTTATCGGGACGTGCGACGCGGGGATGCTCAAGGCGAGCGAGACCAGCTCGTCCTCGTTCTGCACCGCCTTCACCGGCAACAGGTCCCCGGCTCCGACGTCCCGGGTGAGCGTCTTGCCCACCGGATCGCTGCTGGCCGCCAGGTAGATCACCGCGTGGTCGTCGAGCCGGACGTCGACCGTCTCGACGTCGGACTCCGTCAACATCGTGCCGGCCGCGAGGTCCGCAGTCACCGCCCACACCTTGACGGTCTCGTCGGACGCCGAGACGATTCGCGCCCCCGCCACCACGCAGGCCGCGACGAGCAGCAGCCCGATGATCATCCGAAGATCGAGCCATCGCGGGGTCCGGGAGCGCCGGGCCGGCGGTGAGGGCGGCAGGTCACTGGCTGTCGGGGCGACACGACTGGCGGTCATGCTTTCTCCCTCGGACGTCAAAGCACCGGGACGTGGTGAGAATAAGGACCAGTGGTCTCGGTTCAGTAACATGCACACACCCTGTGGACAACCCCGGCGGCGCTGGCCGGGGGCCCTACAGTGGTGACAGCCGACCGATGAGGAGTCTCATGGCACCCGCGCGCTTTCTCAAGCTGACCGACGTCGCCGACACTCTCAACATCTCGAGCGCCCAGGCATACGCTCTGGTGCGCAACGGCGAGCTGCCGGCGATCAAGGTGGGCGGCCGGGGTCAGTGGCGCGTCGAGACCACCGAGCTCGAGGCCTACATCCAGCGGATGTACGCCCGGACCGAGCAGCTGGTCGCCGAGAGCGCGCTGGACGAGTCTGCGGACACGTAGCTACTGCGCACTGCTGCGGCGCACGTACCGGATCGCGGTGATCGGTACCGAACGCGCGCCCTGCACATCCCGGGCTCGCCGCGGCTCGCCGACGGGGTGTACCGCAAGATCCACGAAATCGGCGCCCACGCGGTCGATCGTTCCCGCGATGACGCCGTTGCCGCCCAGACCGATCTGCACCGCTGACCGGTCCGCCGCGATGCCCCGCAGCGCGTGCCGCAGCCCGAGCCCCTCGTAGACCCGGCGGGCAGCCGCATTGAGCCCGGGCGCCGCGGGCCGCGGAAGGTCGGCGACCTGGACGACGTGGGCAGTGGCGATCAGCCAACTGGCCGGTCCTGACTCCAGCACCAGCCACCCGCTGCCCACCGCACTCAACGTGCCGGCACAACGCTGCGGCCCGTCGACCTCGATCGTCACGACGGTCCCCACGGCTGCTCGCAGCCTGCCCGCCATCGTGACCTGCCCGGTCTCGTGCCGGGCGCGCTCGGCCGCCTCACCCAGCATGTCGGCACGGTCCCGCGCCGCCTCGGCCGCCTCGATGTCGGCCAGTAACCGCTCCCAACGCATGCCTCGACCTTCCCGCACGGCAACGCGACCCGTCAACTTTCCACACATTGACGCACTTTATTGACATTTGATGCTGTTTGATGTTGTTTAATCTCATTCATTGCTGATCGAGGAGATAGGTGAGTTCCCGATGACCGTGCGGCTGACCAGGGTGGCCAGCGCCCTCGGCGTGCTCGCCGCCGTCGCGTGGCTGCTGGCGCCCAGCCCCGGCCTGCTGGTCTCGATCGCGCGCAATCCGCAGCGGTCGGTCGACGTCCTCGGCGCTGACGTCGTCGTTCTGACGATCTGCCAGCTCCTGGTGGTCGGGATCTGCTGCTGGGCGGCGTTGGCCATCGCGCTGTGCGTCGCCTCCGCGCACCATCCACACAGCCGGGCCGAGCGTCTGTCCCAGAGGCTCACTCCTGGTGGGCTCCGCCGTCCCCTCGCCCTCGCCATGGGCATTGGGACGCTGGCGATCGCCGGGTGCGGACAGAGCCACCAGCCCGCCGGCGTCCCACCGTCCACCACCCCGGCCTACGTGGCCTCGAGCGAGGCCTTCGACTGGCCGCGGGAGGCCGACTCAGCTCCCTCGAGCACTGCCCAGCCGCAGGCGGACGAGCCCGAGGCGCCCGCCACGACCACGCCGCCCGAGCCGGCCGAGCCCTCGGTGGATGCCCACTACGGAGTGCTGCCCGGCGACAGCCTGTGGTCGATCGCGCGTGCCCATCTCGGCGCCGCAGCGAGCACCGCGGAGGTCGCCTACCTGGTCGATGAGATCTACCAGGCGAACGCCGCGCTCGTCGGCCCGGACCCGGACCTGCTTCATCCCGGTACGACCCTGACGATCCCCACCCACCCGAGCTGACCCGACGAGGAGGTCGCCATGACCACCGCACCCGTGCTGATCACGCCGATTCCGCGTGCCGAGCCCGAGGCCTTCACAGTTCCGCAACCCGCCCGGCTGCGGCTCGTAGGGCCGCCCCCGCAACTGACGATCGACGACATCGACCAGGTCCCCTCCGCCGACGCGGCGCCGGCCGACCCGCTCAAGGACGATGACCGTCCCGGTGGCCCGACGCTCACCCAGTTCACCCGCCGGTTCTTCGTGGCGCTCGCCGAGGTGATGGTCGGCCGGCGGTCGGCCCACCAGCTCGCGAGCCACCTGGCCCTGCCGATCCAGCAATGGCTGCGCGCGCTTATTGCCAGCCGCGGTACAGCTGCCGGTCCGGCCGCGCCGCCGCTGGTGCGCACCGTGCACCTGTGCACTGTCCGGCCCGGCGTCCTGGAGGCCACGGCCGTGATCCAGCACGGGCCGCACGTCCGGGCCATGAACGGCCGGTTCATCGAGCTCGACGGCCGGTGGCAGTGCGTGTACCTCCATCTGGTCTAACCGCTGAGCCCCGCGGGCCGGGAACGTGAGGTTCCCGGCCCGGATATCGGTGCGGTTGCTACTTGGGGTCCGCGCCGTGGCAGCGCTTGTACTTCTTGCCGCTGCCGCACGGGCACGGCCCGTTGCGGCTCGGCCCGGACTTCTTGGCCGGGCCGGCGCCTGCCCGGCGGGTCTCGGTCGAGCCGTCCTCCGCGGGCCCGGAGAAGACCAGGTTCTGCTCCTCGGACTCGGCCTCGGCAGTGGCGACGGCGGCCTGCTGCTGCGCTGGGGATCCGGTGCGGCTCTGGATCACGCGGCGCTTCTTGCTCGGCTTGCGCGGCGCAGTCTTCGCCGGCGACGTACCGCCCTCCACGCCTGCGGTCTGCTGTGCGCCGTCCGCGGCCTTGAGCCGGCCCAGTGGCGACTGCCCGGCGAGCTGGGCCGCGGACTGCACGCTGACCTTCGGCGCGGCCGGATCGGCCGGTGCCTCGGGAGCCTCTACGTTGAACAGGTACCCGACCGACTCTTCCTTGATGCCCTCCAGCATCGTCGTGAACATCTCATAGCCCTCGCGCTTGTACTCGGTGACCGGGTCGCGCTGGGCCAGTCCGCGCAGGTGGATGCCCTCGCGCAGGTAGTCCATCTCGTACAGGTGCTCGCGCCACTTGCGATCGAGCACCGACAGGACGACGCCGCGCTCTATCTTGCGCATCTGATCGTCGCCGACACTCTGCTCACGCTCGTCGTACGCTGCCTCGATATCAGCCACGATCTCCTCGCGCAGCACCTTGGCGGTGAGCTTCTCCCACCCGCCGGCGTGCTCGATGACATCGTCCTGTGTGATCTTGACCGGGTAGAGGGTCTTCAGCGCCGTCCACAGCTGGTCGAGATCCCAGTCCTCCGCGTACCCGGTGGCCGTCGCCGCCTCCACGTAGTCGGTGACGACGTCGCCGATCATGCCCTCGATCTGCGGGCGCATGTCCTCTCCCTCGAGGACGCGGCGGCGCTCGGCGTAGATGACCGTGCGCTGCTGGTTCATCACCTCGTCGTACTTCAGCACGTTCTTGCGGATCTCGTGGTTCTGCTGCTCGATCTGGGTCTGCGCGGACAGGATCGAGCGAGTCGCCCACTTCGACTCGATCGGGACGTCGTCCGGCAGCCGCAGCCGGTTGAGCATCGCCTCGAGCATCTCACCGTTGGAGCGCCGCATGAGGTCGTCGTGCATCGACAGATAGAACCGTGACTTGCCGGGGTCGCCCTGCCGGCCGGAACGTCCGCGCAGCTGGTTGTCAATGCGGCGCGACTCGTGCCGCTCGGTGCCCAGCACGTACAGTCCGCCGGCATCGATCACCTGCTGGTGCTCGGCCGCGACCTCCTCCTCGGCGGCCGCGAGCTCGTCCTCCCACGCCTCCTCGTACTCCTCCGGCGTGTCGGTGGGGTTCAGGCCGCGGTCGCGCAGCCGCCGGTCGGCGATGTGCTCGGGGTCGCCGCCGAGCTTGATGTCCGTGCCACGACCGGCCATGTTGGTCGCGACGGTGACCGCCCCGAGCCGGCCCGCCTCGGCCACGATCTGCGCTTCCGACTCGTGGTGCTTGGCGTTGAGCACCTCGTGCGGGATCCCCTTGCGGGTGAGCATCTTGCTCAGCAGCTCGGACTTCTCCACGCTGGTCGTGCCGACCAGCACTGGCTGGCCCTGCTTATGAGCCTCGGCGATGTCGTCAACCACCGCGGTGAACTTGGCCGACTCGGTCTTGTAGATGACGTCGGAATGGTCGGCACGCATCATCGGCTTGTTGGTGGGGATCGGGACCACGCCGAGGCTGTAGGTCTGCGAGAGCTCAGCCGCCTCGGTCTGCGCGGTGCCGGTCATGCCGGCGAGCTTGTCGTACAGACGGAAGTAGTTCTGCAGCGTGATCGTCGCAAGAGTCTGGTTCTCCTGCTTGATCTCGACCCGCTCCTTGGCCTCGATGGCCTGGTGCATGCCCTCGTTGTAGCGGCGCCCCTGCAGCACGCGGCCGGTGAACTCGTCGACGATCAGCACCTCGCCGCCGCTGACGATGTAGTCCTTGTCCTTCTTGAACAGCTCCTTGGCCTTCAGGGCGTTGTTGAGGTAGCCGACGAGGGGGGTGTTGACCGACTCGTAGAGGTTCTCGATGCCCAGCTGGTCCTCGACGAAGGCCACGCCCTCCTCGGTGATGCCGACGGTGCGCTTGCCTTCCTCGACCTCGTAGTGCCGGTTCTTCTTCAGCAGCGGAGCGATCCGCGCGAACTCGAGGTACCAGCGGGGAGAGTGCTCGGCAGGGCCGGAGATGATCAGCGGGGTACGCGCCTCGTCGACCAGGATCGAGTCGACCTCGTCGACGATCGCGAAGTTGTGCCCACGCTGCACCAGACCGTCGATCGAGTGGGCCATGTTGTCGCGCAGGTAGTCGAAGCCGAACTCGTTGTTGGTGCCGTAGGTGATGTCGCACGAGTAGGACTCGCGGCGCTGGGCCGGCCGCTCGTTGGCCAGCACCGTGCCGACGGTCAGCCCGAGGAACTTGTGGACGCGGCCCATCCACTCCGCGTCGCGCTTGGCCAGGTAGTCGTTGGTGGTGACGACGTGGACGCCGTCCCCCGGTAGCGCGTTGAGGTAGGCCGGGAGGGTGGAGACCAGGGTCTTGCCCTCGCCGGTCTTCATCTCGGCCACGTTGCCGAGGTGCAGGGCGGCGCCGCCCTGCAGCTGCACGTTGTAGTGACGCTGGCCCAGCGTGCGCGTGGCCGCCTCCCGAACGGTCGCGAAGGCCTCGACCAGGATGTCGTCGAGGGTCTCGCCGTCCTCGAGCCGCTCCCGGAACTCGTCGGTCTTGGCCCGCAGCTCGGCATCGGTCAGGTCGGTGAAGTCGTCCTCGATTGCCTCGACAGCGTTGGCGATGGTCCGCAGCCGACGAAGGATCTTGCCCTCACCGGCGCGGAGGATGCGTGCGAGTACCACGTGCGTCTCAGTCTCTCGTTGGCGTCAGATGGACGGCCCCGGGCACGACGATGGCCGGGCGGGGTGCCGCCCGACCATCGTACGTCGCGAAGGATGCTGCTCCTCGTGATGTTCGCGCTAAACGCGCGACAGCCCGCTACTGCGCGAGTGCCGCGTCGTCCAGCCGGATCACGCCGTAGTCGTAGGCGCGCCGGCGGTACACCACCGTCGGCTTGCCCGAGTCGGCGCAACGGAACAGGAAGAAGTCGTGCCCGACCAGCTCCATCCTCTCCAGTGCCTGGTCGACCGTCATCGGCTCGCCCGGGTGAGTCTTCTCGCGGACGATCTGACCAGGCAGGTGGGTCTGCTCGGCCTGGCCCTCCTGCTCGCCGTTGTGCTCGGCGGCGTAGGAGGCCAACAGCGCATCGATCTCGGCGGAGGCAGCCGACACGGCGTGCGCCTGGGCCTCCGGGTCGCGCAGCGACTGGCCGTTGCGGCCGTGGTGGTTGCGGCGCCGCTCGGCGCCCTTGCGCATCCGCCGCTCCAGCTTTGTGGCGGCATCATCCAGCGCGGTGTAGAAGTCGCCGGAGGTGGATTCGGAGCGGATCACCGGACCCTTGGTCTTGACGGTGATCTCGACCCGCTCGATCTTCTGGGAGATGTCATCGCCCTTGCGGTTCTTCTCGTGCGAGAGCTCGACGTCCACGGTCATCAGCTTGCTGTCGTAGCGGCCCAGCCGCTCGAGCTTCTCGGCGACATGCTGCCGGAAATGGTCGGGTACCTCGACGCCGCGTCCGTGAACGATGATGTCCATGACGATCCTCCGTAGGTGTTGAACGGGTGCAACGATGACGGGAGAGATCCCGTCCCGTCTCCACCGTATCCCCTGCAGGTTGCCTCCGCTTTACCGCCCAGCCACTTGCCGCTCGGTCTCGGCGACCACGGCCGCGCGGACTCCGCGGGCCCCCAGCGCGATGACGATCTCCCCCGCCCGGGCCAGTGTCGCGCCGGTTGTCACGATGTCATCGACGAGCAGGACGTCACGCCCGGCGACCAGCTGCTGCGTCCCACGGCGGGCGTACATCGCCGCCCGCCGGGCCCGCTGCCTGCCGGTCGCCGACAGCTCGGCGGCATCCCGCTGCGCACGGCTGCCCAGGGCGGTCGCGACCCCGCGTTCGGGCAGCGTTCGCCGGACCAGGTGCAGCATGTGGTCTCCTCCGCGCTGCCGCACAGCGCGCGACGAGCTGGGCATCGGGATCACGACGGGATCGTGCAGGCCGTGCTCGGCAGCGGTGACGGACGCGGCGAGCAGCCGGCCCAGCGCGGCGGTGAGGTCGCGCCGTCCGCGCTCCTTGTAACCCAGGAGCGCCTCCCGGACGGCGCCGTCGTAGCTGCTGGCCGCGACCACCTGCAGCCCGCCGTCCAGCTCGCGCACCCGCAGGTCGAGGGCCTCCCGTTGGCAGGGCGGGCACCACGCAGTCGCTCGTACGCCGCACCCCACGCATCGCACCGGCAGCACGAGGTCGGCCGCCTGCCTCAGCCAGGAGCTGCCGCCCACCGCGCTACCCCGGGTAGAACGGCCTGCTGCCGGTGACCGCGATGCCGCCGACCAGCGAGACCCACGCGGAGTCCTGCAGCCGCAGGATGTTCTGGTTGATCGAGCACAGGAACGGCCGGTCCGGGGCGGCGGCGATCGCGAGAGTCTCACCCGACAGCACCGGCGCCGGCAGCACGGAAAGCGACGAGTTATCGATCAGCAGGGTGAACGGCAGGACGCTCCCCGGGGTGGTCGGGCGACCCAGGACCGCCAGGGTGCGCGCATCACGCCAGACGACCGCCGACACGTCGAGGTTCGGCGCCAGCGGCACCGGCTGCAGCAGCGAGACCGAGTCCGCCGAGCTCTGGACAGTGGCCAGGTAGAGCCGCCCGGGCCCACCGGGCTGACCGGCGAGCACCGCCAGGCGGACGCCGTCGCGTGACAGCGCGATCCGGCGGATCTGCCCGACATCCGTCAGCCCTTGGGTACTGACGATCTTGGGAGCCCCCTTCGCGGACACTCGCATGATCTCGCTGCCATTGCGGACGATCCAGAACTCCTCGGACGACGGCCCCCAGGTCGGCGCGCTCAGGCTCGTCGTACCCGGCAGGTCGATCACCGACAGCTGCTCATTGATGGCTCCCGTGCGCAGCACTGGTGGCGTGGATCCCGCTGAGACGGCTGCGATCCGAGTCCCGTTGATCGACACCGCCGCCTCGGTGATGCTGTACTCCCCGGTGCCGGCCGGGCCGGGCACCTTCTCGGCGGTGTCGGTCAGCACCGCCCCGCCGTCGATGTAGTAGGCGGTGGCATTGAACGGGAGGTGATTGGGGTCGAAGTCGGCCCAGTCGGAGATCTCCTGGGTCTCCCCGACTCCGGCGATGTCGAGCGGCTCGCCGTCGTTGGTGATGCGGGCGGTCTGCACGCCGAGGTCCTGCAGGGTCCACATGATCTGGGCCGAGGCCACCCGCAGCTGCGCCTCGGTCTTCTGCCCCAGCCCGGACAGATCGATGGTGATCGGGTCCTGACGGTGATTGACGGCTGAGCGCAGCTTCGCGGCGCCGCCGAGCTCGTTGCGCACGCCGTCGGTGAGCGTGCCTACGGGCCCATCGATGAGCGCCTGGATGAGCCGGTTGGCGCGCTGCTGAGGGTTGGTGCGGAAGTACCGGACGTCGGGCACCAGACGGCCACCGCTGGGGTCGGCGAAGTAGATGCTGGCGTCCTTGTAGAGGCTGCCGAAGCTGTTCTGGTCGATGATCAGCTCGGCCGGCGGGTTGGTGATCCGCCACTGGCCGGCGACCTGGACCAGCTCGAAGTCGTAGTCGATGGCGCCGGAGTCCACGTGGTAGACCCCTCGGACGTCGACCTTCGCCACGCGGGTGGCCGCGAACTGGACACTGCCCTCCTCGACGCCGGGGTTGGCGACGTTGGACGGCTCGATGATCGTCACCTCCTCAGAAGGTGTCCACGACTTGGCGACCTCGGGGGTGAGGAACTCGCGGGCGACCGCGTACGTGGTGTCGGTCGCGGTGAGCGCCTTGATGAAGCCGCGGACGATGGCGTCGCTGGAGGCGTCGCGGTCGGGTCCGCCGGGCTGGATGCCATTGCCCTGATCGGCCTCGTCGCCGGGGGCCGGAGCGGGTCCGACCACGACGGGGTCGCTGCGCTCGGGGATCCCGGAGCAGCCGGTGAGCACGAGCAGGCAGGCCATCAGCAGGAGCAGCAGCTTCCTCATGTGTGGGCCTCCCGGCGCTCGTCATCGTCGAGGGTATCCACGGACGGGACGGCGGGGGTGGGCAGTATGCGGGGGACGCCGCCCGCGGCGCCGCCGACCTCACCGGCCGGCACCAGCCGGAGGGTCGAGTGGGTGACCGGCCCCCCGGCGCGGATCGGGAGGGTCATCCGGAAGCACGTGCCGCGGCCCGGAGCGCCCCACACCTGCAGCCAGCCGTCGTGCAGACGGACGTCCTCCAAGGAGATCGCCATGCCGAGCCCCGTGCCGCCCAGCTTGCGCACGCGGGACGGGTCGGCGCGCCAGAACCGGTCGAAGAGGTGCTCGGCCGCGACCTCGTCGATGCCGACACCGTGGTCGCGCACGGCGAAGGCCACCACCTCGTCGTCCGCCGCGACGTCGACCTCGACCGGCTCGCCCATGCCGTGCTCGAGGGCATTGGCGATCAGGTTGCGCAGCACGCGTTCGACCCGGCGCACGCTGATCTCGGCCTCCTCGACGCTGTCGTCGACCCGCACCACGAGCTCGCAGCCCTGCTCCTCGGCGAGGGTCTCGAAGGCCTCGCACACCCGCAGGACGAGCGCCGGCACGTCCTCCAGCTCGGCGTCGAGGGCCAACCCGCCGGCGTCATACCGGGAGATCTCCAGCAGGTCCTTCAGCAGTGCCTCGAAGCGGTCGAGCTCGGTGTGCAGCAGCTCGGCGCTGCGGGCGGCGACCTCCGGGAAGTCCTCTCGGTAGTCGTAGAGCATCTCGGCGGCCATCCGAACAGTCGTCAACGGCGTCCGCAGCTCGTGCGAGACGTCGGAGGAGAAGCGCTGCTGCACCTGCGAGAGGAGCTCCAGCCGGGTGATCTGGCTCGACAGCGAGCCCGCCATCTCGTTGAACGAGGTCGCCAGTCTCGCGAGATCGTCCTCGCCGCGGACGTCCATCCGCTGATCGAGCTCGCCGTCGGCCAACCGGCCGGCGATGTTGCTGGCCTCGCGGACCGGAAGCACGACGAGCCGGGAGACGAGCAACCCGACGCCGGGGATCAGCACCATGAAGGCCAGCGCCGCGGCGACCACGGTCTGCGACACGAAGGTCATGACGTCGATCTCGTTGTCGAGCGGGAAGGCGTAGTACAGCTCGTAGCCCGTGCGGGTGGCCGGGACCGTAGAGCCGACGAGTAGCACCTGTCGCCGCTCGTCTTCGATGGACAACGTCGTGTACTGGTGGACCAGGCTGCCTTCCTGCACACGCTCCTGCAGCGAGTCGGGTAGCTCTCGCGGGTTGACGGTGGAGCCCAGCTGGACGCTGCGCGGATTGGCGCCGGCGTCGCGCACGAGCAGCAGGACGTAGAACTCGCCGGCCGACGTGCCGCGCTGCTGCAGGAACTCGACGTTCGCGTTGACGGTGTCGCTGAGCGAGGACTGGCCGCTGGAGCCGACGATGTCGATCTGGTTGGCCATGCGCCGGACGCCGGCGCTGGCCTGGGCCACCGCGGCGCGCTGCTTCTCCCCCAGCAGCTGGTCGCGGATCTGGGTGACGAGGATGTAGCCGATGATCGCCACGACGGCGGCGGTGAGGGCCAGGGTGAGCGCGACCACCCGCAGCTGCAACGACTTGCGCCACCGCGTTATCACCTTGTTGGCGATGACGCTGACCCGCTGGCGCGTCAGGTCGAGGTAGTAACTACCCAGCGCGCGCAGTGACCGCTCGGGAACGGCCTCCCTCCCGGCCGACTGGGGAGGCTCTGGTGGGGTGGTTACGGCGGACCTGCCTTGTAGCCGACACCGCGGACGGTCAGCACGATCTCGGGATGCTCGGGATCGCGTTCGATCTTCGAGCGCAGCCGCTGCACGTGCACGTTGACCAGCCTGGTGTCGGCGGCATGCCGGTAGCCCCACACCTGCTCGAGAAGCAGCTCGCGGGTGAAGACCTGCCGGGGCTTGCGCGCGAGGGCCACGAGCAGGTCGAACTCCAGCGGGGTGAGTGCGATGTGCTGGCCGTCGCGGGTGACCCGGTGGCCCGGCACGTCGATGGTCAGGCCCGCGATCTGCAGCTCCTCGGCCGATTCCGGCTCGACGCGACGCAGCCGGGTGCGGATGCGGGCGACGAGCTCCTTGGGCTTGAACGGCTTGACCATGTAGTCATCCGCGCCCGACTCGAGCCCGAGCACGACGTCGACCGTGTCCGCCTTCGCGGTGAGCATCACGATGGGGACGCCCGACTCACCGCGGATCGACCGGCAGACGTCGATGCCGTTCATACCCGGGAGCATCAGATCGAGCAGGATGAGATCCGGCTTGAGCTCGCGGTAGGCCGAGATCGCGCGGGCGCCGTCCGCGACGAACGCGGGGTCGAAGCCTTCGTTGCGCAGGACGATGCCGAGCATCTCGGCAAGTGCGGGATCGTCGTCGACCACCAGGATCCGCGGCTTCATCTGCTCGGCTCCACCCTTCGTCGCACCGCCGCCCGCGATGGACAGCTCGTGGTGAGTCTACGGTCGCGACCGCGACTTGCCCGTGACCTTCGCCGCCCGGCGTTGCGGCCCGGCGGCTGTCAGTAGCGGTAGTGGTCGGGCTTGTAGGGCCCGGCGACGTCGACGCCGATGTACTCGGCCTGGGTCTTGCTCAGCTCCGTGAGCCGCACGCCCAAGGCCGCGAGGTGGAGCCGGGCGACCTTCTCGTCGAGGACCTTGGGCAGCACGTAGACGTCCTTGTCGTACTCCGAGGACTTGGTGAACAGCTCGATCTGGGCCATCGTCTGGTTCGTGAAGGAGTTCGACATCACGAACGACGGGTGCCCGGTGGCATTGCCGAGGTTCAGCAGGCGGCCCTCGGACAGCACGATAATCGAGTGGCCGTCGGGGAAGCGCCATTCGGCGACCTGCGGCTTGATGTCGATCTTCTCGATGCCGGGCGTGCGGGCCAGGCCCACCATGTCGATCTCGTTGTCGAAGTGGCCGATGTTGCCGACGATCGCCTGATGCTTCATCTGCACCATGTGCTCGGCCATGATGACGTCTCGGTTGCCGGTCGTGGTGATGAAGATGTCGGCCGTGTCGACGACGTCCTCGAGCCGGGCGACCTGGTAGCCGTCCATCGCCGCCTGCAGCGCGCAGATCGGGTCGATCTCGGTGACGATGACGCGGGCACCCTGGCCGCGCAGGGACTCCGCGGAACCCTTGCCGACATCGCCGTAGCCGCACACCACCGCGACCTTGCCGCCGATGAGGACGTCGGTGGCGCGGTTGATGCCATCGATCAGCGAGTGGCGGCAGCCGTACTTGTTGTCGAACTTGCTCTTGGTGACCGCGTCGTTGACGTTGATGGCCGGGAACAGCAGCTCGCCGGCCTTGGCCAGCTCGTACAGGCGGTGCACGCCGGTGGTGGTCTCCTCGGAGACGCCGCGGATGTCGGCGGCCATCGTCGTGAAGCGCGTCCGGTCCGCTGCCAGGCTGGCCCGCAGCGTTTCCAGGATGACGCCGTACTCCTCGGGGTCGGATTCCTCAGTCTGCGGCACGGCGCCGGCCTGCTCGAACTCCACGCCCTTGTGCACCAACAGCGTGACGTCGCCGCCGTCGTCCAGGATCATATTCGGACCGGCGTGGCCCTCCCACCGCAGCACCTGGTCGGTGCACCACCAGTATTCCTCGAGCGTCTCGCCCTTCCAGGCGAACACCGCGACGCCCTGCGGATCCTCGACGGTGCCGTTCGGGCCGACGACGACCGCCGCCGCGGCGTGGTCCTGGGTGGAGAAGATGTTGCAGGACACCCAGCGCACCTCGGCGCCCAGCTCGACGAGGGTCTCGATCAGCACGGCTGTCTGGATGGTCATATGCAGCGAGCCGGTGATCCGGGCGCCGGCTAGGGGCGCAGCGTCGCGGTACTCCTCACGAAGCGCCATCAGACCCGGCATCTCGTGCTCGGCCAGGCGGATCTCGTTGCGGCCGTAGCCGGCCAGCGACAGGTCGGCGACTTTGTACTCCAGACCGTTCGCGGCGCGGTCGACGGACAGGTTGATGCTCATGAGGCTCCTCGAGGACGGCCGGTGATGGCCACGGACGGGCGGCTGCCCGGTGCAACAGTCTACGGCTCAGCGTGAGCGCGGGACCTGGCCGACGGTGATGTGCGCCAGCCGGCCGTCGCCGGTGGCGGTGATCGGCGGCTCGTACGCCGGGATGTAGGCCGACTCGCCCCTGCGAAGCACGATCTCGTCGTCCCGGCTACGCAGCCCGACCTCCCCCTCCAGGCACAGCACGATGCTGGGCCCGACCGTGCGCAGCGTGCGGGGCTGCTCGTCGACGTCCCAGTCAAACAGCGCGAACTCACGTGCGGGCACCGGCCAGGTGCGCGCGCCGTCCCACAGCCCACTCGCATCGCTCATCGGCTGCGGCTCGATCACGGGCTCATGGGTGGGTTCGAAATCGAGAATCCGCAGCAGCTCGGCGACATCGACGTGCTTGGGAGTCAAGCCGCCCCGGAGGGTGTTGTCGGAGTTCGCCTGCGCCTCCAGCCCGGCGCCGTGCAGGTAGGTGTGCATCATGCCTGCCCCCACGAACACACCTTGACCGGGCTGCAGCTTGATCAGGTTCAGCAGCAGCGACAGCACAGCGCCGACATCACCCGGGTAGTCCTCGCCAAGCCGGACTGCCCATCGGTAGGCGTCGATGTCCGGCCCGGTCTCCCCCGTATCGATGATCCGGCGGCACTCCTCCACGACCCGCGCAGCGAGCTCCTGTCGCGCGGCGACCGGCATGCTCAGCAGCGTGGTGACGACGACCCGGAACCCGTCCGCCGCGCGTCCGGTGTGCAGGGAGGCGATGTACGGACCGAGCGTCGAGATGCCGAGCCTGGTGAGCATGTGTGCCGCATCCGAGGCGGGGCGAAAGCCGCACAGCACCTCGCACTCGGTCAACGCGACGAACAGCTCGGGCTTGGCGAAGCTGTCGCGGTAGGACCTGCGCGGATCGTCGATGGGCACGCCGCGCTGCTGCTCGTCGGCGAACCCTGCCTTCGCCTGGGCCGCGCTCGGGTGCGCCTGCAGCGACAGCGGCTGCTCGGCCGCGAGCACCTTGAACAGGAACGGCAGCCGCGAGGGGTACTCGGCATGCACCAGCTCACCAAGATGGCGACCGGGATCGCTCTCGATCTGGTCCTTCAGGGTAGGTCCGTCGACACCCAGTCGCGATGACCCGGTGGGGTGTGCTCCCAACCACAGCTCGGCCTCCGGCTCGGAGCCGCTGTCGCGCCCAAGAAGCGCGGGGATGAAATCGTGTGATCCCCACGCGTAATGCCGTGTCTGGTTCTGGAGGCGATACATGATGGCCCCCAGCCTAATGGGTGGGACCTCGGCTCGGGCTCACGCTCGACCGTCCGCGTGTGCGCTCTACCGGTCCGTGAGATCTCGGTAGGCCCCGGCCAGCTGGGCGAGCAGCACGGCATGGACGGCGCTCCACGGCCCGCTCAGGTCAGGGGTGTGAATCGCCAGCACCGGGCCCAGGTGCTCAGCGACGCGTGCGGCCGCATCGGACCGCGCGACGTCCCCCGCGTGCGGCAGGAGGACCGGCCGCCACGTGCGCGCACCAGGCCCGTCGATCTCGGGATCGTAGAAGATGTCGTGGGCGCCAGCGGACGCCCTCGCCAGCCGGCCCAGCACGGCCGTGCCACGACGCAGGTCCACTGCCCGCACCGGCTGATCGGCGCTCGCGAGCTCGCTCTCGAGCAGGCGCGCCAGCAGCATGGACGGGAGGTCGGTGGCCAGCAGCAGCGCCGGGTCGCGCATCGCAGCCAGCTGCTTGGCCGGGTTCCGGTAGGTCGCGACCACCGGCCCCATGGACGCCGCGGCCTCATCGAGGTCCTCGGCGAGCTCGTTCAGTGCCGGTGCGCCGCGCCACAGCCCGAGGCATGCGGCGTACGCGGCCCACCAGGCGCCATCGCCGGCGTCCTCGGCCGAGTCGGTCTCACACAGCAGCGCGCGTCGTTCGGCCGCCACCGCCGCGATGGGGCTGCCGGCCGGAGCGATGACGGTAACGCTCGACCCTCGCGCCGCGGCGATCTGAACAGCATCGAGCAACGCGCGTTCGGCGCCCGATGTGCTCACAACGACCACCGCGTCCGCGGAACGCGGAAACCGGCCACCTGGATCCAGTCCGGCCATCGACGTCGCGACCGGAGCACCCAGGTCAATGAGAAGCTGCGCGAGTGCATCGCCGTACGCCGGATCAATGACTTCGCCGGTGATCACCCCGCAGGCCCCTACCTCGACGCCGCTGAGTAGCGGAGCGCCGGGCAGATCGGCTCGTTGCACGGCGCGGACGACGGCTCCGCTGCCGGCCACTGCGTGCAACCGACCGGGTTCTGCACTCAGTGCCACCGGGTCGTCGAGGTCCATCCCTCTAACGCCGTTCGATCGCCTCGTCGAGCAGCAGCACGGGGATGCCCTCTCGGATGGGGAAGCTGCGGCCGCAGTCGGTGCACTGCAGGGCGCCCTCCGCCGCGGCAGGATGCTCCCCCGGCGCGAGCTCGCGCAGCGGCGCGTGCTGCTCGCACGGGCAGGCGAGGATCTTCATCAGCTCGGGATCGATCAACGGCATCCGGTCATCTCCCAGTGTGTCGGTTCGTCGGCCAGCCTATCGCCGGATCACCGCGAGCAGCTCGTCGCGCAGCTGCTCCATGCGCGCCGGGTCGGCGGCCTCGACGTTCAACCGCAGGAGGGGTTCGGTGTTGGATGCCCGCACGTTGAACCAGGCGCCGTCCCCGAGCTCGGCGGTAATGCCGTCGAGCCGATCGATCTGCGCGTCCATCCCCGTCGCGTGCTCATGCACCGCGCGTAGCGCACGTTCGGCGTCGTCGACGGTCGAGTTGATCTCGCCGCTGGCGGCGTACCGGTCATAGCGCGCGACCAGCTCGGACAGCGGACCGACCTGCTCGCCCAGCGCCGACAGGATGTGCATCGCCGCCAGCATGCCGGTGTCGGCGAAGTAAAAGTCGCGGAAGTAGTAATGCGCCGAGTGCTCGCCGCCGAAGACCGCGTTCTGCTCCGCCATCCTGGCCTTCATGTTGGAATGGCCGACCTTCGTGCGGCTCGGCGTACCGCCGGCAGCGCGCACCACCTCGGGGACCATCTTCGAGGTGATGACGTTGTGCACGATTGTCTCGCCCGGCGAGCGCATGAGCTCGCGCTCGGCGATCAGCGCGGTGATCGCCGAGGCCGGGCCCGGCCCGCCGCGCTCGCCGACGACGAAGCCCGGGTCCGCGCCCCCGGCGAAGGCCAGGCGGAGTGGGGCGGCCCCCGCGCGGACCCGCCGCTGCAGGTCGACCAGGTTCGCGGGGTCGAGCGGATCGGCAGGGTGGTTCGGGAAGGATCCGTCGAGCTCGAAGTACAGGGGCGTGATCCGAAGGGCCGAACGACCCAGGACCTCGGGGACTGTCAGGCCAGCCATGCCGTTCCCGGCGTCCACGACGACGCTCAGCGGCCGGATCTCCTCCAGCGGAACCAGCGAGTGCAGGTGATCGGCATACGCCGACAGAGTAGCCACCTCGGTGCGCTCCCCGCGGCGGGCAGCCGGCTCGAGCTCCTGGGCCGCCAGGGCCTTGATCTCGTTCAGACCCGTCTCGGCGCCGATCGGCGCGGCCATCGCGCGGCACATCTTCATGCCGTTGTACTGCGCCGGGTTATGGCTGGCGGTCACCTGGATGCCCGGCAGACCCAGCCACCCCGAGGCGAAGTACAGCTGATCCGTCGAGCTCAGCCCGGCGACCACGACGTCCAGCCCCTGCTCGCAGATGCCGTCCGCGAGCGCGTCGATGAGCCCGGGCGTGCTGGGCCGCATGTCACCGGCCAGCACCACCTTCTCGCCGAGCCGGTTGGTTGCCAGCCAGCGCGCGAATCCGGCGCCGACCCGGCGCGCGATCGGGGCGGACAGCTGCTCAGGGCACAGGCCGCGCACGTCGTAGGACTTGAAGATCGTGTCGAGGACGCCGGTGATGGGCATGGCAGGACTCTTCCAGGCGGGCGCGGAGGCCAGACGTGGTGCTCGGGGCTGGCTCAGCGGGAGGGCGGGACGACTCGTAGATGACCGCGCCGGCCCTTTGCGGCCGGGCGCTCCGGCTGCGGTGCCGACGGCATCTCCGGCAGCGTGGGCTGTGGGCGCGCCGCCTCGCGGACGGCGTCGGCGAGCGCGAGCAGATCGTCGGTGCTCGGCCCGATGTCGGCGGGGTCCACCTCGTGACGCAGCACCTCCCAGCCACGCGGGACGGTAAGTCGGGAGGCGTGCGCCTCGCACAGGTCGTAGCTGTGCGGCTCGGAATAGGCCGCCAGCGGTCCGACCACGGCCGTCGACTCCGCGTAGATGTAGGTCAGCGTCGCGACGGCAGGGCGAACGCACTCCGGCTTGCTGCACCTGCGGACGGATTTCACATCAAGCAGCCTAACCGCGTGAGCGTGCGGTGAGGCGCAAGCGGCGGCCGTGGCGACGCGTGTCGCTACTCTCGGGGCATGTACCGACCGCAGTATCCGCGAGCCCGCGACCGGCGGGGGCGGGGGCCGCGCGGGGCGCTGTTCCCCTCGACGGTTCCCCTGCACCGCTCGCGCGCCGAGCTGTTCGACGACCTGGTGCTGGACATCGTCGACGGGCTCGACCCGCGGTGGCAGCGGGTGCTGGAGAACGTCGAGCTGGCCGTGGAGGACGTTCCCGCCGTCCGCCACGCGAGCATGGACGACGTCGTCCATCAGCCGAACGTGATCGAGGACGCCAGCGTCCCCCTCTCGCGGCTGGTGCCCGGCCGGGTCGACGGGCTCGGGCGCGAGCACCTGCCTCGGATCGTGATCTATCGGCGTCCGATGGAGGTGCGCGGCAAGTCCGCCGCCGACCTGCAGACGCTCGTGCACGATGTCGTGGTCGAGCAGCTGGCGAACCTGCTGGGCATCGATCCGTCGGAGATCGATCCGCAGCTGTGAGCCGCTTTCCTGCGCGCGAGCGGCGGGCAGTGGGATTCCCGTGGAACCCGCACGAGCCCACCGCTCGGTGACACGCGGCGTCGGCTGCGCGGGCTGTCGGCTAGGAGGCGTTGCGGCGCTGGCTCTTGAGGCGCCGGCGCTCACGCTCCGACATGCCACCCCAGATGCCGAAGCGCTCGTCGTTGGCTAGGGCGTACTCGAGGCACTCCGCGCGCACCTCGCACCCGACGCAGATCTTCTTCGCTTCGCGCGTCGAGCCGCCCTTCTCCGGGAAGAAGGCTTCAGGATCAGTCTGGGCGCACAAGGCGCGCTCCTGCCATTCCTGCTCTTCCTCCACGCCGGCACCCCAAAGATCGTGGGTGAATGCCTGCGGTTCGGTCACAGTGTCGGCCCCTTCCCGTGTCGACCAGGTGTGTGTGAGTCCCATGCTCGGCTGTACGCATCTGACGAGGTCAGAAGATGTCCTGGACGAAAAGACATCGTTGTAATTACACGTGTGTCGCTGCCGCTGAGTCAAGTCGAACGGTGATATTCGACGAAAATCAGCCGACCCATACCAGACCGGTCCCGCGCGATCGGGAGGTGGCACGATGGACCGCGTGACCGACCCTGCACCCGCCTCCGACCCTCCCGCCGAGCGTCCCGGCCCCCACCTCGTCGTCCTCGCCGGCGGTGTCGGCGGGGCCCGCTACCTCCAGGGTGCGCGCGCGTACGTCGAGGGCAACGGCGGCCGGGTGAGCGCGGTCGTCAACACCGGGGACGACGCGACGATGCACGGCCTTCGGGTCTGCCCCGACCTCGACTCGATCATGTACACGCTCGGCGGCGGCCATGACGAGGAGCGCGGTTGGGGGCAGGTCGGTGAGACCTGGACCGTGGGCGCCGAGCTGAAGGAGTACGGCGCTGGACCGACCTGGTTCGCCCTCGGCGACAAGGACATCGCCACCCACCTGGTCCGCACCCAGATGCTCGACGCCGGGTACCGCCTGACCGACGTGACCGAGGCACTGTGCACCCGGTGGCAACCGGGGGTGCGCGTACTGCCCATGAGCGACCAGCGGGTCGAGACGCACGTGGTCTGTACGCCGCCCGGGGCCGACCGGCCCAGCGCGCTGCACTTCCAGGAGTGGTGGGTGCGCCATCGCGCCGCGATCCCCACGACCGGATTCGTGCAGATCGGGTTGGAGCAGGCCCGCCCCACCAGCGAGGTGCTGGAGGCGGTGGCGACCGCGGACGTCGTTCTGCTCGCGCCCTCGAACCCGGTGGTGAGCATCGGAACCATCCTCGCCCTCCCGGGCATGCGGGAGGCGCTGCGGCAGGGGCCGGCGCCCGTCGTCGGCACCTCGGGCCTGATCGGCGGCGCGCCGCTGCGCGGCATGGCGGACGTGTGCCTCCGGGCGATCGGGGTCGAGCCGACCGCGCCCGCCGTCGCCGCCCACTACGGCGCCCGCGCAGCGGACGGCGTCCTGGACGGCTGGTTGGTCGCTCCCGGCGACGGTGGCCGGTTGGACGGGATCACCATCGCCGAGGCACCGCTGCTGATGACGGACCCGTCGCGCACGGCCCAGATGATCCAGGCGGCTCTCGATCTCGCTGGCCGGCTGCGGTGAGCGGTGAGCAGCTGCCGGGGCAGTTCCTCGTCCGCGCGGTGACCGGGCTGCCGGACTTCCGACCGGGCGATGACCTCGCTGCCGCGCTGTGCCAGGCCGCTCCCTGGCTCGCGGACGGTGACATCGTCGCGATCACCTCCAAGGCCGTGTCCAAGTGCGAAGGCCGCCTCGTGACGACCGGCGTGCTTGAGGAGGAACGGACCCGCGCCCGGCAGCAGGCGATCGACGCGGAGACCGCCGCGGTCGTCGCCCAGCGCGGGAACCTGCGGATCGTCCGCACCCGGCAGGGCATGACGATGGCCGCGGCCGGAGTCGACGCCTCGAACGTCAATGCGGACGAGATCGCCCTCTTGCCGCTGGATCCTGACGCCTCCGCGCGGGCGATCCGCGACGCCGTGCGCGCCCGGCTCGGGCGCGACGTCGCCGTCATCGTGACCGACACCGCGGGCCGGCCCTGGCGTGACGGATTGGTCGACATCGCCCTGGGCGCTGCGGGAATCCCCGCGTTACGCGACCTGCGCGGCAGTCTCGACACGCACGGGCACCCGCTAGCGGTCACCGCGCTGGCGCAGATCGACGAGCTGGCTGCGGCCAGCGAACTGGTGCGCGGCAAGCTCGGACGGGTCGCCGCGGCCGTCATCCGGGGCATCCCGTGGGACGACGCCGGACCGGGAGCGGGGGGCGCAGCGTCGCTGATCCGCACCGGTGATAGCGACATGTTCAGCCTGGGCACCAGGGACGTCGTCCCGGCCACCCGCCGAGCGGTGCCGGACGCGGGGGGCGGACCGGCTGACCTCGCGCCCCTCGTCGCCGACGCCGTACAACGGATGCAGCCGGCGCCCGGCATCGAGACGGCCGTCCAGGGCAGCAGTATCCGAGTTCGCTGCGACGACCCGTTCGAGCGTGGGCTGTACGTCGGTCAGCTGCTGGTGGCGCTGCGCGCCGACGGGCTCACGGCTGTCGTCACGCGGACCGCTCACGGTGCAACCCTCGAGACCGCACTGGCTGCGCCGTACGCCGGGACGCCCCGATGAGCTTCGCGGAGCTGCACGCAGACGCCCTCGCCGTCCTCGATCGATGGGCGCCGGCCGACCCGGCTCAGGAGTCCTTGCGACAGGCCTACATCTCCTACCTGCTGGGAATGCCGGACGCGATGGCACGTTCGTGCGCACCAGGGCACCTCACGGCCAGCGCGGTCGTGGTGGACCCCAGTCGTGACGCGACCCTGCTCACGCTGCACCCGCGCATCGGCCGCTGGGTCCAGCTGGGCGGGCACTGCGAGCCCGACGACGCCGGGCTGCGCGCTGCGGCCGAGCGCGAGGCGCGCGAGGAGTCCGGCATCGACGACCTCCGCATCGGCGAGCTGCCCCTGCAGCTCGACGTGCACCCGCTGACCTGCTCGGGCGGGGTCCCGACGCGCCATCTCGACGTGCGCTATCTCGTGATCGCCCCGTCGGGTGCGGATCCGGTCATCAGCGACGAGTCCGACGACTTGCGGTGGTTCGCCTTCGACCGGCTGCCGGGGGGCCTCGACGCCTCGACGCACGCGCTGCTGATTGCGGCCCGCCGAGCAATGACCTGAGATCGCTTATATCGCCCGAAAGTCGGGCACCGTCCGGCGCGGCCCGCGGCGTGGCTTTCTGATGCCGGCCAGCTCGATCAGCCGCACGACGCGGCCGCGATGGGGCCGGTATGGCTCGAGCAGCTCTGCCATCCCGGCGTCATCGACCGGCTCACCGCGGAAGGCCATGCCGACCGACGTTGGAATGTGATAGTCACCGAAGGACGGGTGGTCGGCCGAGCCCCAGGCTCGCTCGACGACCTCAGCCGCGGTCCACTCGCCGATTCCACGGATCGACTTCAGGGCCGTCGCGCCGTCCTCGGCGGAACGCGTGCTGAGCCGCTCCACGCTCGCCGCGCGAGCGGCGACCCGGCGGATCGTGGAGCGGTGCGCGCGGTCGACCCCGAGGAGGTGCCACTGTGCGTCGTCGAGGCCGCGCAGCACCTCGGCAGACGGCGGCACCCGCATCGGCCGAGGCACCGGCCCCGGCGCGGGGGCTCCGTACTGCCGCAGCAGCCGGCGCCACGACGCAAAGGCCTCCTTGCCGGTGATCTTCTGGCTCAGGATCGCCGGCACCAGGGACTCGAGGACGAGGCCGGTGCGCGCGATCCGCACCCCCGCGAAGCGGGTGTGGAGGTCGCGGACGATGCCGGCGCCCGGCGTGAACCCCGTCAGGTCGTCCTCGAGCCCGGCGAGCCCGGTTACGTTGTGCAGCACCCAGGCCGCTCCCGGCCCCCAGGCCTGTACCACGAGCTCACCTCGCGACACCGAGAACAGCGCGGTGGCGGCGCCTTGCGGAGTGCCGAACGCGCGCCAGATCCCAGCGGTACTAGCGAAGTAGGCCGGGTCGCCGGTTCCGTACCGGTAGCGGCCGAAGGTCCGGGCGAGGTCGAGCGCGAACGGCAGCGGGACCCTGGCGATGATGCCCGGGTCCCGCTGCTGGTCCTGCGACATGCGCGTCAGCGTGGCGCCATCCGCAGCGCGGCGTCGAAGCGGACCGTCTCGCCGTTCATGTAGTCATTCTGCGCCAGGAAGAGCGCCACGTCGGCGTACTCGGCCGGCTGGCCGATGCGGGCCGGGAAGGGCACACCTGCACCGAGCGTCTTTCGGAACTCGTCGCTGACGCCGGCGAGCATGTCGGTGTCGATGATGCCCGGGGCGATCGAGTTCGCGCGGATGCCGACCGTCGACAGATCCCGTGCCAGGCAGATCGTCATGCCATGCACGCCGGCTTTCGACGTAGCGTAGGCGATCTGGCCGATCTGACCCTCGAAAGCCGCCACCGAGGCGGTCGAGATGATGACGCCGCGAGCGCCGTCCTCGTTGTACGGCTCCGTCTTGGCGATGGCGTCACCGGCCAGCCGGATCATGTTGAAGGTGCCGACCAGGTTGATGTCGATGACTTTCTGGAAGGACTCGAGATCGTGCGGGCCGTTCTTGCCGAGGGTGCGCTTGGCGTAGCCGATGCCGGCGCAGTTGATCAGCACGCGCAGGGGGCGGTCCTTGCTCGTCGCGTCGGAGACCGCGGCCTCGACCTCGTCGGACTTGGTGATGTCGGCCTTCACGAAGGTGGCCGCCCCACCGAGCTCGTCGACGAGCGCCTTCGCCTTGTCCTCGTTGAGGTCGACGATGGTCACCAGCGCGCCCTTGTCGGCGAGCGAACGGGTGGTCGCGGCGCCGAGGCCGGACGCTCCGCCGGTCACGATCGCGGACACGACTGACAGATCCAGCATGGATACTTCCCTTTCATTATTGACATCCGGCTCGCGACGCGAGCCGGTTACAGTAGCTCGTCCCGGCCGCGGGACTTCCATTCGTCGACGGCATCCTTGACCCGTTGGGCCTCGGAGCGGCGTACCACGAGGATCGCCGCCTCGGTCTCGACGACGACGATGTCCGGCACGCCCACGACGGTGACGGCGCGCCCTGTCCCCGACGTGGCAAAGCTTCCGGGAGAGTCGATCAGCAACGTCTCGTCCGGCTGTGCCAGGCGGCTGCCTTCGACCAACCCGAGCTCGGCGATGGTGTCCCAGTCGCCGATGTCGCTCCATCCCATGTCGGCCGGCACCGTGGCCACCCGGCCGCGCGCGGCCGCGCCCTCGACGACGGCGTGGTCGATGCTGATCGAGGGAATGTCGTCCCAGGTGCGCTCCAAGAGCCCTCGCGCGGCGTCGATGTCATGATGCCAGAGGTCGGCGACCGGCTGCACACATGCGGCGATCTCCGGAGCCTGCTCGCGCAGCTCGTCCATCAGGTCGGCGACCCGCCAGACGAACATGCCGGCGTTCCACAGATATCTACCGGAATCGAGATAGGACTGGGCGGTGGCGGCGTCCGGTTTCTCCTTGAAGGACCGGACGTCGACCGCATTGCCGATATCGAGGCCAGCACCGCCCTCGATGTACCCGTATCCCGTCTCGGCCCGCGTGGGGGTGATGCCCACGGTCACCAGCCGGCCGGTCCGCGCCACGTCGATCGCGGTGCGGATCGCGGCGCGGAAGGCATCACCGACCGAGATGAGGTGGTCGGCGGCGAAGCTGCCCATGACGGCGTCCGGGTCGACGGCCTCGATGATCGCAGCAGCGAGCGCGATCGCCGGTCCACTGTTGCGCCCCGATGGCTCCACGACGATGTTGTCCCGCGGGACGGCTGGCACCTGCTGGGCTATGGCCGATTTGTGCGCCGCACCGCAGACGATGTACGTGCGCGCGGGAGGAGCCAGGGGCTCGAGCCGGGCGAGGGTGAGCTGGATGAGCGAGCGCTCGTCCGCGCCGAGACGGTGGAGGAACTTGGGCGATCCCTTGCGACTGAGCGGCCAGAGGCGGGTTCCGCTGCCACCGGCCGGAATCACCGGATAGAAGCTGTTCATGAGTCCGTCTCCTGCTCGAGCACGCCGAGCTCCGCTGCACTGCGCTGCGGTGGCGCACCGCCTCGCACCTTCGCTGACCGTTGGGCAAAGGCCGATCGGGCAGCCAACCCAGCGCGCAGCGCGAGCCGAACCGGAAGCCACCTGGCGCCACGATACCGACCGGCGAGGTAGCGGTAGGCGCTGCGATGATGCTCTGTCACCATGCGACCTGGTTCTCGATTGGCAGCGTGCCCCTGGTGGTGGGTGACGACCGAGTCCGGTGCATAGACAACGTCGTAACCCGCATCGTGCAGACGGGTGCAGAGGTCCACGTCCTCGAAGTACATGAAGAACCCAGGGTCGAAGGCGCCTTTCTGCTCCAGCACATCGCGGCGCAGCAGCATGCAGGAGCCAGAGATCCAGCCCGTGGTGCGCTCCTCCACTGAGCCCTGCTCGGCGCGATAGGCGCGGGTCCAAGGGTTGCCCGGCCAGACCGCCCCGAGGATCGCGTGGCCGACACCTGTCCCCAGTGACGGGAGCTGCCGTGCGGACGGATACAGGTCACCTTCTGGAGTGACGATCGCCGGCCCGATCGCGGCCGCCTGTGGCCATCGGCTCGCCACGTCAAGAAGCGTGTCGAATGACCCCGACCCCCAAACAACGTCGGGGTTGGCGACCAACACCCAGGTGGTCGTAACGCGCTCGATTCCGATGTTGGCTGCCGCGCCGAACCCGAGGTTGCTACCCGACCGAATCAGCTCGACACCTGGCCGTTGCGCGGCTCGATCGGTCGAGCCGTCGGTCGAGCCGTTGTCGACCACGAGTACCTGTGGTCGCTCAAGCGTTGCGCGGCAGAGGGAATCTAGGAAGTCGTCGAGGTGGTGGCCTGGCGAGTAGGCGACGACCACGACAGTCACGTCTGCACTCATCGGCCAGCTACCCGGGCGTTGGATGCTACGGCACGCTCGTAGCAGGCGATATGTGCCTCAGCAGCCTTCGCCCACGTGAACTTGGCCGCCTGGGCGTAGCCGAGGTCTACGAGCCGCCGCCCCAGGCCGTCATCGGCCATCAAGGCGGCGAGGCCGGCGGCGATGGAGCGCGCCTCGGTGTCGACATAGTAGGCCGCGTCACCACCTACCTCGGGCAACGCGAGCCTGCGGGTGGTCAGGACGGGGCTGCCGCAGGCCATGGCTTCCGCCACTGGCAGCCCGAACCCTTCACCGAGTGATGGGTAGGCGACGATCCGGGCCCCGCCCAAGAACCCAGCGAGCTCGTCAGCAGGCAGGTAACCGGCTCGGATGACGCGAACACCGTCAGGCAACCCGGCAACTAGCCTGTCGATGTCCTCGCCCCAGCCAACTCCTCCGCCGAGCACTAGGCACCAATCCGGCCGAGCGACCTGAACGTACGCCTCGATGAGGGCCGGGATGTTCTTGCGGGGCTCGATCGTGCCCAGGAACGCGATGTAAGGACCGTCGACGCCGAGACGTCGCCGCACGGCGGCGACCTGTTCGTCTGTCGGAGTCCGGAAGAGTGTCTGGTCCACACCCAGGTGGACGACGTCGAAGCGGGAAGCGTCCGCCCCCGTATACCTTATGATCTCGTCGCGAGTGGCCCGCGATGGCGTGATGCAACGGTCGGCGATCCGCGGGGCAAGCCGGCTCCAGCCACGAAACACGACTCGTTTGGCGCGTTCGTGCACCTCGGGATGGCTGAAGAAGGTTGCGTCGTGCAGGGTGACCACAGAGGGAAGCCGCATCGCCAGTGGCCGCGTGTAGTGCGGGCTGTGGACCAGGTCGGGGCGGTGTCGACGGACCAGCCACGCCATGCCTGACTGCTCCCAGACCAGACGTGCCGGGCGCCTGCGGATGATCGGCGGGGCGGTAATGATCTCGGCATGTGGGCACAGCGCCGCGTAGTGCTCGCGGTCGTCATGCTGAGTGACGATGACGAGGTCGACCCCGCTATCCAGCGCGGGCAGCAGGCTGTCGACATATCGGCCGACGCCGCGCCGGTCTGCCGGCACCGCGGTGGCATCGAACATCACCCTCATGCCGTCTCCAGTGCACCCTCGTAGACCGACCAGTGTGCCTTAGCCACCGCAGACCACGTGTGACGAGCGGCCACCACCTTCCCTCGCTGTACGAGTTCGTCGATCTCGCGTGGCCGAGCCCACAGCCGGCTGATCGCCGCAGCGAGGGCAGCGGCATCGTCTCGTGGCACGCTAGTCCCTGCACCGCCTGCGATCTCGACGAGCGCTGGAGCGTCCGAATGCACGACCGCTGTCCCCAGCGTCATCGCCTCGATCACGGGAAGGCCGAATCCTTCAGATCGACTCGGCATCACCAGCATCTCGGCTCCCCGGATGATCGACGCCAGCTGATTGTCACCCACCCGGCCGGTCGTGATGACCCGAGCCGGGTCGATCGGCTCGCGCCGCACCAGCTCGGCGACGTCGACCCCGCCCCACCCGGCCTGACCGACCACCACGAGCGGGATGTCCCGGCATTCCGTTGCGGCGAGCGCCCTGATCAGGATGTCCAGACCCTTGCGCGGCTCGACGGTCGATACTGCCACGATGTACCGCTCCGGCAGATTCCACAGCTCCTCGCCTATCGCGTCTGCGCTCACCAGACTCGGCGCAGCGGCGCTGCCAATGACCTCCACCGGGCACTGAAAGTCGAGAACCGAGGCAAGCTCCTCGCGGACGGCATGGCTGGGCACGATGACGGCCGCAGCCTCGCGGGCCGCACGTTCGGCCTGGGCGCGGTGCCACCGCACGCCCCGTGCTGTCAGCGTCTCCGGGTGTGACCACGGAACCGCGTCATGAATGGTCACAACCTTCGGTACGCGGGCTCGCCACGGCACCAGGAGCGTCGGGGCATGAATGACGTCGACCGCGTGAGGCACCGGTGGCAGGCCACGTTCCCATGCCGCGACGAGCGCACGACGTCCAAGGGGCAACCTGCGCGGACCGTCGGCTCCGGTAACCAGTGCCTGCGAAGTCGAACGGTGGAACGCGCAATAGGTGCGCACGGTGCGCCGTCCGCGCGACGCAGTAAGCGCACGGGCGAGTTCGATGGTGTACCGCCCCGTGCCACCGGGTACCGGAGCAAGAGCCTGCTCGACGACTAGGCCGAGGCGTGCGGCGGTGCGCTGGTGCAAGCGAGCAGGCCTTCCTTCGATGCTTTGGGACAGGGGCTCAGACTATCGGCGTCACGCCGCCGTTGCGGTGAGGCAGGGTGACGAGTAGGGCACACTGAACCCATGCCCTTCCGTCACCCGCGCGTCACAGTCGTGATCGTGACATGGAACCAGGCGGATCTGGTCTGCGAGGCCATCCGGTCGGTGCGGAGGCAGACCGTTCCCGCACACATCCTGGTCGTCGACAACGCCTCCTCCGACGGAACCACGGACCGCATCGCTGCGGAACACCCCGATGTACACATCCTTCGACTCGCGTCGAATACCGGATTCGCCGGGGGCGTGGCTGTTGCACTCGAGGAGGTCACCACCGAGCTGGTGGCCTTCCTGAACAACGACGCGACGGCCGACCCGTCGTGGCTAGAGGCGTCGATTGCAGCGCTAGACGCCGACCCGCAGGCCGCATCAGTCGCCGCCCGAATGCTCCTGACTGACCAGCCTGATCGGGTGAACAACGCTGGTGTCGTGCTGCTGCGCAGTCTGTACGGAGCCGACCGCGGTCTGGGGGAGATCAACGACAGCCGTTTCGGGTCGGCTGTGGAGGTCTTTGCCGCTTCCGGCGGAGCCGCTGTTCTGCGGCGGTTGCCGGTGCTGGCGGCAGGCGGGATCGATCCGAGCTACTTCATGTACTACGAGGACGTCGACCTCGGCTGGCGGCTTCGGCTCGCCGGCTGGCGAGCGATCTACTGCCCCGATGCGATCGTGTGGCACCGCCACGCTGCGTCCTCCAAGCCGGGGTCGGCCACGTTCGCACTGTGGACCGAACGAAACCGGCTCATCACCCTGGCGCGCAATGCGCCGCTCGACGTGTTCGTCCAAGCACTGGGCCGGTTCGTTCTGACCACTGTCTCGCTCGGCATCTCGTCCCTGCGTCGGGGCGTACCCGATGTGGCAGTGTTCAGCCCTTCGTTGCGGCTGCGGATCCTTGCCGCGACGCTCCGCCGGCTCCCGTCAACGTTCGCCACCCGCCCACCGTCGTCACGCCGGCGGGAGGTGCTGCGGCGTTGGCGGGGCGTCGGCAGCCACGAGCTCGGAGGCGCCACATGAGGATCGCGCTCGACTGCACCCCGTTACTCGGGCCACGCACCGGGGTCGGAAACTACACAGCGAACGTGCTCGCCCAGCTCGCGGCTGCGCACCCCGAGGACCAATGGACCGCGACGGCGTTCACGGTGCGCGGGAACGACCTGCTCGCGCGGGTACCCGCAGGCGTTCAGACACGTACACGGCCGGCGCCCGCTCGGGCGCTTCGTCAGCTGTGGCGCCGAACCACCCTGCCTCCGGTCGAGCTTTTCACCGGTCGGCAGGATGTCTTTCACGCCACGAACTTCGTCAGTCCCCCAGCCTGTCGAGCCGCCCAGGTCCTGACCATCCACGACCTTGCCTACCTCACCCATCCGGCCACCGTAAATGCGCGGTCGCGTGCGTACGTCGACCTGGTGCCGTTGTCCATCCGTCGCTCGCGGGTGGTGTGCACGCCCAGTCGGGCCGTCGCCGACCAGGTTCGGGAGGCCTACCGAGTCCCGACTGAATCAGTCGTGGCAACTCCGCTCGGCGTTGATGCGTCCTGGTTCTGCGTTCAGCCGGATGAACGCGTGCGCCGGGCGCACTCATTGCCGACCAGCTATCTCCTCGCGGTCGGAACCCTAGAGCCGCGCAAGAACCTCCAACGGTTGATTGATGCCTACGCGGTCGCCGGCGACCAGCCGCCGCTGGTGCTGGCCGGGGCGGCTGGGTGGGGCACGGAACTCGACACCAGCGCGGTCCCAGTCGGCCGGCTCATCCAAACCGGTCGCCTACCGTTCGCCGATCTTCAGGCGGTCGTCGCAGGCGCGGCAGGCCTGCTGATGCCCTCTCTGGAGGAGGGGTTTGGGTTGCCCACGATCGAGGCGTTGGCGTGCGGCGTGCCGGTCCTTGCCTCCGACATCGCGGTGTTCCGCGAGGTACTGGACGACCAGGCGACCTTGGTGGATCCGTTGGAGGTCGAGTCGATCGCCGCGGGCATCGATCAACTAGTGCGAGAGCCGCAAGGCACGGCCACCTCGCGCCGCGAGAGAGCTGCCGGCTTCAGCTGGACACAGTGCGCGGTTCGCACATACGCGGCTTACCAGCGAGCGCTGGAGGGCTGAGTGGGATCAACCCTCGCGCAGAGCAGCACCGTCCCGCTGGAACGCTTCTGCGAGCGCTTCACGCCAGCCGGGCATCGGGCTGAGGCCTGCGGCGTTCCACTCATCATGAGAGAGCACCGAGTACTGCGGGCGCCGGGCCGGACGGGCGAACGCGTCGGAGGTCGTCGGCTGGACCCGCTGCGGATCGAGGCCGTTCTGCTCGAAGATCGCGCGGGCGAACTCGAACCACGAGCACTGGCCGCCCCCTGTGCAGTGGTAGTAGCCGGCTGGAGCGTTGCCAACGGCGAGTTCCACGAGCCCGTGAGCCAGATGTCGGGTCCACGTGGGCGAACCAACTTGGTCGTCAACGACCGAGAGAGTCTCACGTTCACCGGCCAGCCGCAGCATTGACCTGACGAAGTTCGGCCCGTATGCGCCGTATACCCAGGCCGTACGCACAACGTAGGCAGAATCGGGCGCGATCTTCCGGATGGCCTTGTCGCCGGCGTCCTTGGTGCGCCCATAAGCGGTGCTGGGCTGCGTGAGGTCATCCGGCCGATAGGGTTCATCGGCGTCACCGGCGAACGTGTAGTCGGTAGAGACGTGGATGAGCCTGCACCGTCCTGCGATCGCCTTGGCAATGTTACTTGGGCCGTCGGCATTGACGGCGTATGCCGTCCGCTCGTCGGACTCCGCGGCATCGACTGCCGTGTAGGCGGCCGTATTGATCACCACAGCCTTACCGGGTGTCGCCGCCCTCAGCCATTCGTCGACCAACGAACGGGTCGATCCCGCATCAGTGATGTCGAGCTGCTCGACGTCCAGACCAACGAGCGCAGGCTCGCCCAGCCCGTCCTCGGCCAACAGTTTCACCAACTCGGTCCCGAGCTGACCTTGCGCACCGACCACTAGGAACCGGTGATCGGCGAGGACTGCGCGAACGTCAGGCGCGAGTGTAAGTGAGGCCACCATCGCCATCGAATATAGTGTGTCCTACGGCAACCGTTCGCGCCATTCGGAGAAAGTGGCGCTCCCCCACTAGCGAGCGGTGGTCGCACGGTCTGAGCTAATCGGGATCTCGCTCTCAGCGTGCAATGCTGGTGTCTCGCCGCAGCCCGCTGCGGTTCGCAGCAATCTACCGCCTGCGCCATGTGGATGAACACGTCTCGGAGGTCACGTGAAGGACGAGCCCGTCGATGAGCGCCCGCTTCCGCCCGAGCTCGATCCTCGATCAGGCATGGGCGCCGCCCCGCGTCGCCGTTCCGCACAGAAGCCGGCGCCCTGGGTCAAAGTCGTACGCGGTATCGCGGGCGTGTTGTCCGTGCTGCTACTGGCCGGTGCGGCGTACGGCACGTCGTTGATGAACCGCGCTCATTCCGGCTCGGGCACGCTGGCCGGCACCGAGGGTGAACATAACTCCGACCGACTCGGCAACCACGAGGACATCAACATTCTCGTGGTCGGCAACGACTCGCGGGCCGGATATACCCAGGAGCAGCTCGATCAGCTGAGCACCACCCAAGAGGAAACGCTTGCGACCGACACGATCATGCTGATCCACGTGCCCGCCAACGGCACCCGGATCCGCGTGGTGTCCTTCCCCCGCGATTCCTGGGTCTCGATTCCGGATATGGGCTCGAAACACAAGATCAACGCCGCCTACGTGAACGGGTACTACTCGCTGCCGGACGACGCTGCCGAAGAGCAACGTCAGGCCGCCGGCCAGGCCTACCTGATCAATACGGTCAGCCAGCTCTCAGGGCTCAAGATCGACCACTACGTGGAGGTGACCCTGCTCGGCTTCTACGACCTCACCAACGCGCTCGGCGGCGTCGAGGTCAATCTCTGCGCCCCGTCGAAGGACCCCTCGGGTGATTCCGGGGCCGACTTCCCGGCCGGCAAGCAGGTGCTGGAGGGCCAGGAGGCACTCAGCTTCGTGCGCCAGCGCAAGGGCCTGGAGGGCGGCGATCTCGGTCGCATCAAGCGCCAGCAGTACTTCTTCGGCGCCGTCATCCGGCAGGTGCTGGATCAGGGGCTGCTCGACCTGGTCAACGTCGGCAAGCTGACCAACATCATCGATGCCCTCTCGGGAACGATTCGCTACGACCAGAACCTGGACCCGATCGCGCTGGCGGACCAGATGAGCAACATCGCGGCGGGCAACGTCGAGTTCATGACGATCCCGCTCGCCGAGAACTACGAGGAGAAGATCGACGGCATGGACGTCGTCATCCCCGCCGATCAGGCCGTGCTGGACAAGTTCTTCGACACATTGTCCGCCGAAGGCACCGACGACGATGCCGCGGGCTCGTCCGCCCCGGAGGCCCCCGCTACCGTCGACCCGAAGTCGGTCACCCTCGACGTCTACAACGGCACCGAGGTCGAGGGGGCTCAGCAGACCGTCGCCGACGAGCTCTCGGCGCAGGGCTTCCAGATCGAGAACACCCTCACCGCCTACACCACCGACTACGCCGCGAGCATCGTGCAGTACCCGGCCGGCATGGAGAAGGAGGCCAACACGGTCGCTGCCGCCGTGCCCGGGGCAACCGTCGAGGAATCCGACCAGGTCGACAAGGTGCTGCTGATCGTCGGGCAGAACTACCCGGGGCTGCTGCCTGAGGCGCCCCCGCAGACCGAGACCCCCGCCCCCGAGCCGACCGAGCCGGCGACCGCCGCGGACGAGGGCTGCATCAACTGATGACGGCCACGCTGTCAGCCCTGCTCGACGCCGCGATCGCCCGCGACCCCGCCCGGCCGCTAGTCACCTACTACGACCGTGACAGCGGCGAGCGCACCGAGCTGTCCGGCACCACCTTCGCCAACTGGGTTGCCAAGTCCGCCAACCTGCTGCGCGACGACCTCGACGTCCACGCGGGATCGACCGTCGCGCTGGCGCTGCCGATGCACTGGCACCAGATCGTGCTGGCGTTTGCCACGTGGGCGGTCGGTGGCTGCGTGAGCGAGTCGCCGCAGGACTCCCCCGACGTCCTCGTGATGTCGCCGGGCCGGCTCATGGAGCTGGCGGACGCCGACGCCGGCGAGCTGCTCGTGAGCAGCCTGGACCCGATGGGCCGCGCGCTGGAGCCGCGCCCGGACCACGTCTTGGACTACACCAGCGAGGTGCGAGTACACCCCGACGCCTTCGCGGGAGCACCCATCGACCCGTCGGCGCCGGCGTACGCCGGAGGCTCGATCGTGCTCGACCACGCACATGCCGCGCAGACCGCGTTGGAGCTCGCCGAGCGGCTGTCGGTCGGCGAGGGCACCCGGCTGCTGGTTCCGGCCGACGCCCCGGCCGAGGCCGGGTTGCTCGGCTGGGCGGTGCCGCCGCTGGTCGCCGGGGGCTCGCTCGTGCTGGTGCGCGCGGGCGACGACGCCGACGCTCAGCAGTGGCGGGCGCGGGTTTCGGAGCAGGAGGGCGTGAGCGCCGTTCTCGGCTCGCCCGGAGTCGCTGGGTAGGCGTCCGACCCGGCCGGTGTGACCGGTCAGACATAATGGCGGCACGCGTTCGGCCCGACCGGCCGCACGCAAGCACCCAGCACCCGTTGTGTTGTGCCGCTTTCGGGAAATGACGCCCGAAAGTGCCACACAACAACGGGTGAAATCGTCACCCCTCACAAGGAGCAGCAATGGACAAAGTCGTCCAGAGCGCTGCCGAGGCTGTGGCCGACATCGGCGATGGGGCCTCCATCGCCGTGGGCGGCTTCGGGCTCTGCGGCGTACCGCAAGACCTGATCGATGCCCTCCGCGAGAAGGGCTCGGGCGATCTGACCGTAATCAGCAACAACTGCGGCATCGACGGCGACGGGCTCGGCGTACTGCTCGAGGACAAGAAGATCAGCAAGGTCATCGCCTCGTACGTCGGCGAGAACAAGGCCTTCGCGCAGCAGTACCTCACCGGCGTCCTTGAGCTTGAGCTCACCCCGCAGGGCACCATCGCCGAGCGGCTGCGGGCCGGCGGCGTGGGCATCCCCGGGTTCTACACCGTCACTGGGGCCGGTACCTGGGTGGCCGAAGGCGGCATCCCCACCAAGTACGACTCCGACGGCAACGTCGTGAAGACCTCGGCTCCGAAGGAGACCAAGGAGTTCGACGGCAAGCAGTACGTCCTCGAGACGGCGATCGTCTCGGACTTCGCGCTGGTGAAGGCCGCCAAGGCCGACCGGCACGGGAACCTCGTGTTCAACGAGTCGGCGCGCAACTTCAACCCGCCGGCGGCGATGTCGGGCAAGGTCTGCATCGTCGAGGCCGAGGAGATCGTCGAGCCCGGCCGGATCGACCCGGACGCCGTCCACCTGCCCGGCGTCTACGTGCACCGCATCATCCAGTCGAGCGGCCGTAAGCCGATCGAGAAGCGCACCACCCGCCCGAAGGAGGCCTAGCCATGGCGTGGGACCGCAACCAGATGGCCGCGCGCGCCGCTGCCGAGCTCGAGGACGGGCAGTACGTCAACCTCGGCATCGGCATGCCGACGCTCGTCCCCAACCACATCCCAGAGGGAGTGACCGTCACGCTCCAGAGCGAGAACGGCATCCTCGGTCTGGGCCCCTACCCGTACGAGGGCGAGGAGGACGGCGATCTGATCAACGCCGGCAAGGAGACCGTCACGGTGCTGCCGGGCTCGTCCTTCTTCGACTCCTCCACCAGCTTCGGGATGATCCGCGGCGGCAAGATCGACGCCGCGATCCTCGGCGCCATGCAGGTCGCCGAGAACGGCGACCTCGCGAACTGGATGATCCCCGGGAAGATGGTCAAGGGCATGGGCGGTGCGATGGACCTGGTGCACGGCGCCAAGAAGGTCATCGTGCTGATGGAGCACACCGCCAAGGGCGATTTCAAGATCGTCAACCAGTGCTCGCTGCCGCTGACCGGCAAGGGCGTCGTCCACCGGATCATCACCGACCTGTGCGTCATCGACGTGACCACGAAGGGCCTCGAGCTGGTCGAGCTCGCCCCCGACGTCACCGTCGAGGAGGTCCAGAAGGCCACCGAGCCCGAACTCATAGTTTCCGTCTGACGAGCTTGGGGGCAGTGGAGCACGCTAACCACCCGATAACGTGCTCCACCGCCCCGCGGAACCGAGCAGCTACTGGAGGCGGACGCCGCGGGTTTCCACGCCGATGAACCACGCGCAGCCGGCCGCGAGGACGAAGCAGCCCGCGAACACGGTGAGCGCGATCGGCAGACTGCCGGTCACCAGCAATGAGCCGACGGACGGCGAAATGACGCTGGCCAGCCGCGCCGAGCTGCTGGCCATCCCCATGCCGGTCGTGCGGACCTCGGTCGGAAACAGCTCGGGCGTATAGGCATACACCGCACCCCATGCCCCCAGCAGCGCGAACGACATCAGGGCGGACGACGCCAGCACCCCGCCGGAGGAGTCCGCGCCCAGGAACAGGTACACCCCCACCGCGCTAGTCAGTAGAAAGCCGGTGACAGTCGCCCGTCGTCCGACCCGGTCGACCAGCCACGAGGCGAGGAAGTAGCCGGGCACCTGGGCCAGCGCCAGCAGCAGCGTCGTCCGGTAGACGGCGCCGAGCTCCATCCCCTGCAAACGCAGATAGCTCGGCAGCCAGGAGAAGATGCCGTAGTAGCCCAGGCTCAGCCCAAACCAGACGCCCGCGAGCAGCACCGTCCGCCGCGCCAGCTCGCCCCGGAACAGGCCCGCCACCCGCACCCGCTGTGTGGCGGCCGGGGTCGACAGATCGGGAAAGTCGACCGGCTTGCCGTTGCTGCGGGCCAACCGCTCGATCGCCCCCCGCGCCTGCCGGGGATGTCCGCGGGTGAGCAGCGACCGCGGCGAGTCCGGGACGCCGATCCGTGCCACCAGCCCTACCAGGCCGGGCAGCGCGGCGATCGCCAGCAGCCACCGCCAGGCCTCCTCGGGCGCCATCCGCGTCGAGAGGAACCACGCCAGTCCGGCCACCGCGATGGTGCCCAGGGCCCAGAAGCTCTCCAGGTAGACAAGGAAGCGACCGCGCCACACCGTGGGCACGAACTCGGCCATCATCGCGTAGTCGACCGGCAGGGTGCCGCCGAGGGCGAAACCGGTCAGCACCCGGAAGATCACCAGGACGGTCAGGTTCGGCGAGAAGGCGCCGGCCACCCCGAAGATCACTCCGAGCGCCACGGTCACCAGGAAGACGTTGCGGCGACCGATCCGGTCGGCCAACCACCCCCAGAACAACGCGCCAACGAGCATGCCTGCGAAGGTGGCGGTGAGCAGCACCGTCGCCATCCCGGCGCCGGGCGGGAGGCCGAAGGACGCGCTGACCCCCGGCAGCGCGAACGCCATGAGCAGCACCTCCATCGCGTCGGCGGCCCAGGTGAGCCCGCAGATGGCCAACAGCTGCCACTGAAAACGGCCCAGCCCGATACGGTCGACTGCCTCGTCGACGGAGATCGAGCCCGGTGGGGTGGTCGTCACGAGCCCATTGTGTCAGCCCGTCCAAACTCTCATGATGTGGGACCACGGTTCGCAGAATGGGAACCCCGGCCGGATCACGGAGGACATCGCCGTCCCCTTCGCCCGGTTCGCCCGTTGCGCAATCTGCGGGGCAGTGAA